>CALDDP010000027.1 GCA_937936805.1 uncultured Gammaproteobacteria bacterium
GTCAGCAGGAAGGTAACAATCGACACCAGCAGAGCAATCTTGCGCGCGCCCGATGGTTCCTTGTCGCCGGCCAACAATACCAGGATGCCACCGAAAATCGGTGTCCAGACTACAAGGCTCAGCAATGGCCAGTCAGCGTACATATTTCAACGTTTACCTATCTTCTTATTCTGCTTTAGCCCAACACGACCCATCCCAACAACAGGATCAGCCCCGAAATCATCGCGAATGCGTAGTGGTTCAGATAACCGGTTTGCGCATAACGCGCCACGCCCGAGAACCAGCCGACCAGGCGCGCGCTGCCGTTGACGATCAGGCCATCGATCATCAGCGCGTCACCGAGTCGCCACAGCACCTGACCGATACCACGGGCGGTTGTCGCGAATACAATTTCATTAAATCGATCGAAGTAGTACTTGTTATCAAGCAGCTTGTAGAGCCAGCTGAACTTTTGTTTGAGGCTGCTCGCTATCTGCGGTTTCTTCAGGTAGATGTACCATGCACTGATGACACCTGCCGCAGCCAGCCAGGTGGGCCCCGGTGCAAGCCCGTGTAACACAAAACTGGCTGGGCCGTTGAAAGCCTCTGCTACCGCGGCCATCGCACCGTGCTCTTCGAAAATAACGATCGACTGGTCAAAAAAGTCGCTGAACAAAACGATGTCGATCGTTAGCCATCCAATGATGGCAGACGGAATCGCCAGCAATATCAATGGCACCGTGACTACTGGCGGGGTTTCATGCAGGTGTTCCCTGGTATGTTTACTCATGCGCTCTTCGCCATGGAACACGAGAAAGAACATGCGGAACGAATAAAATGCTGTGACAAACACGCCGAGTAGCACCGCCAGGTAGGCGTAACCGGCGCCCCAGACATCGGCGTTTTTGGTCGCGATCAGGATTGCGTCCTTGGAAAAATAACCGGAAGTTCCCGGGAACCCGATCAGCGCCAGCGAGCCGACCAGCGATACCCAGTAGGTGATCGGCATATATTTTTTAAGTCCGCCCATTTTGCGGATGTCCTGCTCATGATGCATGGCGATGATGACCGAACCCGCTGCGAGGAACAGCAGGGCCTTGAAAAAGGCATGGGTCATCAGGTGGAAGATCGCCGCCGAGTAAGCCGAGGCGCCGAGCGCTACGGTCATGTAGCCCAGCTGTGACAGGGTCGAATAGGCCACTACCCGCTTGATGTCGTTTTGCACGATGCCGATCAGGCCCATGAAAAATGCCGTAGTCGCACCGATTACCAGGACAAACGAAAGCGCCGTGGTCGACAGTTCGAATAGTGGCGACATGCGCGCCACCATGAAAATACCCGCGGTAACCATGGTCGCCGCGTGGATCAATGCAGAAATCGGGGTCGGGCCTTCCATCGAGTCGGGCAGCCAGACGTGCAGCGGCACCTGTGCAGATTTACCCATCGCACCGATGAACAGCAGTATGCAGGCCATCGTAATCACTGACCAGTCCATTCCCGGAATAACCTCCATCGTCGTTGTCACCATCGCGTCGGCACGGTCGAAAACCTCGTAGTAGTCGAGCGAGCCGGTAAACATCAGGATCACAGCGATGCCAAGCAGAAAACCGAAATCACCGACCCGATTGACGAGGAATGCTTTCATATTGGCGTAGATAGCGGTTTCCTTTTTGAACCAGAAACCAATCAACAGGTAGGACACCAGCCCGACCGCTTCCCAACCAAAGAACAGTTGCAGGAAGTTGTTCGACATGACCAGCATCAACATGGAAAAAGTGAACAGCGAAATGTAGCTGAAAAAGCGTTGATAACCGGGATCGTCGTGCATGTAACCGATGGTATAAATATGTACCATCAACGACACCGAGGTGACCACCACCATCATCAGGGCGGTCAAACCATCGACCAGGAAACCGATTTCGAAGCGGATGCCATCGCTGATCATCCAGGTATATACCGACTTGTTGTAGATCGCCGCACCGTCAATGGCAACATCCTTGAGCACGATGAGCGACAACACGAAGGATACTGCAACGCCGATGATGGTCACGCAGTGCGCGCCCGAACGCCCGATTTGCCTGCCAAAAAAGCCGGCAATAATCGCACCCATCAACGAGGCCAGCGGAATAGCAAGATATATGAGATCCATACTCACCACTTTAACTCCTTGATATCCTCGACATTGATGGAACGCTTGTTACGGAACAGCACCACCAGTATCGCCAGGCCGATAGCCGCCTCCGCGGCGGCAACCGTGAGAATGAAAAATACGAACACCTGGCCCGCGAGATCATCGAGATAATGCGAAAACGCGATAAAGTTCAAATTCACCGACAGCAGCATCAACTCGATAGACATCAGCAGGATGATGATATTTTTGCGGTTGATGACGATACCGGCGATCGAAATGCTGAACAGGATCGCGGCGAGTATCAGGTAATGGCTCAGGGTAACAGTCATCGTCACTCCTCCTCCACCGACGGCATTTTCACAACCCGCAAACGATCCGACTTGCGTACCTTGATCTGGTCGGAAGGAACCTGGTACTTGGTTTGGGTACGTTTACGCATGGTCAATGAAATCGCGGCGATAATCGCCACCAGCAGGATCACCGCGGCGATCTCGAAAGCGAATACATAATCGGTATACAGCACGGCGCCCAGCGCCTTTGTGTTGCTGTAGTCGGCCGGTTTAGGCAGTGGCTCGGAACCGACATCGAGCACAAACACGTCGCTGGTCACCACGTTCAGCATCAGTAACAGCATGATAGCCGCCACCGCCAGCCCGAGCGGCAGGTAACGGACGAAACCTTCGCGTAGGCGCGCAACATTGATATCCAGCATCATGACAACGAAAATAAACAAAACCATTACCGCACCGACATAAACCAGCACCAGGCTGATCGCCAGGAACTCGGCCTCCAGCGATAACCAGATCACCGCGCTGGTGAAAAAGGTCAGTACCAGGAATAAAGCCGCATGCACCGGGTTTTTGACCGTCACCACTGCGCAGGCGCTGATCACCGTGGCAACTGCAAAAACATAAAATATGGCTGTTTCTATCATCATTATTCGCTTAGCGATACGGGGCGTCTGCTGACCGGTCAGCGGCGAGCTGCTCTTCGTATTGATCGCCAATCTCGAGCAACTTGTCCTTGGTCATTATATTTTCACCCCGGTTCTCGAAGTGATACTCAAAGATATTGGTTTCGACGATCGAATCGACCGGGCACGCTTCCTCACAGAAACCACAATAGATGCATTTAAACAAATCGATATCGTAACGCGTGGTGCGACGGGTACCGTCTTCTCGCTGTTCGGATTCGATCGTAATCGCCAGCGCCGGGCATACCGCCTCACAGAGCTTACAGGCGATGCAGCGTTCTTCACCGTTGGCATAGCGACGCAAGGCGTGCAGGCCGCGAAACCGCGGGCTGATCGGAGTTTTCTGCTCCGGGTATTGCACCGTAACCTTCTTACGGAAAAAGTAGCGACCAGTAACATTCAACCCCTTGAGCAATTCAAGGAAGAGGAAACTTTTCAGGTAAAAATTTATTTTCGCAAACATAGGCTTATACAAACCATGGGCCGATTTTGAAATAGACCGCTACGCCTTCGACCACAAGCCAGAAAATCGTAACCGGTAGCAAAACCTTCCAGCCGAGACGCATAATCTGGTCATAGCGGTATCGCGGAAAAGTTGCGCGAAACCAGAGGAATAGCAGCATGAACACGGCAGTCTTGCCAAACAGCCAGCCGATGCCGTCACCGAGCAGGTCGGGTACCGGACTTAACCAGCCACCGAAGAACAGCAACGAGCACAGCATTGCAATCAGGATCATGTTCGCATATTCGGCGAGGAAAAATACCGCGAAGGTCATGCCCGAATATTCGACGTGAAAGCCGGCGACTATTTCGGACTCGCCCTCGGCGACGTCGAAAGGTGCGCGGTTGGTCTCGGCAACTCCTGAAATCAGGTAAACAAAGAACAGCGGCAGCAATGGAATGAAAAACCAGTTGCCGATGCCGCCGGATTGCCCGGTAACTATATCACTGAGATTAAGACTGCCGGCAACCATCAAAACGCCTACCAGGGCAAAACCCATCGCAATTTCATAGGCCACGATTTGCGCGGCAGAACGCATTGCGCCAAGCAGGGCATATTTTGAGTTCGATGCCCAGCCGGCAATAATGACCCCATACACACCGACCGAAGTCATCGCCAGGATGTAAAGCAACCCGGCATTGATATCGCTGAATACCAGGCCGGCGTCGAACGGAATCACCGCCCAGGCCGCCATCGCCGGCGCAAAGGTGATTACCGGTGCAACAATGAAAAGGTAACGGTTCGAGTTGGTCGGAATGATAATTTCCTTGAACATCAACTTGAACATATCCGCAAACGGCTGCAGCAGCCCCTTGAAGCCGACCCGGTTCGGGCCCTTACGAATCTGCATATAGCCGATGACTTTGCGCTCGGCATAAGTGTAATAAGCCACGACGATGAACAGTGGCAGCAGGATAATCAGCGCCTTGACACCGCTATAGATCGTGAATTGCACATACTCGTGAAACCATTCCCAGATCGATATCAGGAAATCGGTCACGAAACCTTCTCCAGGCTGACTTTACCGTAGGCATCGGCAAGGTGCTTGACGGCATCGATACCACCGGGGACATAAACGCAGCCTGCGGGAACTGCTTCATCGATCTGTAACGGCAACACCGCGGTGCCCTTGCCCTGCTTTACCTGGACCTGATCGCAGGCAACCAGCTTGCTGTCCTCGGCCTGCTGGCGGTTTATAATTACCGTTGATTGCGACTTCATTAGCGGAGTCGCCTGTAACGCGGTCGACAGGCGCACCATGTCATCAATTGCATAAATCGGCGTGATACCTATTTTCTGTATCGAACCCGGTATTTTCGGCAGGCTATCGGCGGCAGATTCGACCCCACATAGATTGCTCAAAGCAACGTTACTGCACAGCGCCTTGAGTTCATCTTTAACCGCGACCGAGTCGGCATACTCAAATTCACCCGGCGCCAGTACCTGTCCCAGCGCACACAGGATTTTCCAGCCCTGCCGACTTTCACCTCTGGCCCGCACACAGCCGTTGAAACTCTGCCAGAGTCCTTCGACATTGACGAAGCTGCCCGAAGTTTCCAGTACAGCGGCCAGAGGTAACACCAGGTCAGCCTGGTGCTGGATGAAGTCGTTGTCGAAGCAACTGATCGCGATTACTTTCTCGTTATTGTCAGACAACGAGGTTACCGAGTTGCTGTCGAGCGACGGATTGACAGCAAAGCTAAGCAGCAGCTTATGCTTCGATGACAGGATATCAGCGGCATGTTCGCCTGGTTGGTCCAGCCCGACACCGGCCGCAGTACGATGCGGTGTCGCTCCGGCGAGACAGGCACCAGCGCTGTTCGCTGAGAGGGAAAGGTAGCCAAGGGTGGCGCCGCTGGCGACGGTGATGGCTTCGCAAATTTCCTGCAGCAGTGCCAGCTGCGGATTAGACAGTGCCTGTACTCCGACAATAATTGCCGCGTTGGTGCCTTCGGCGAGGTCGCGGGCAATCGCCCGATGCTGGTCGTTTGGTTCGCAGCCAGCCAGTATTTTCGCCAGGTGCCCCGGCGGTATCGCCTGAACATCGCGATCGGCCAATGCGACCGCCACTGCGGCGAGATCCGCGATCAACTGCGCGGCTGAGCCGAGCAGTTCGTTGTGCAGGGCAAAATTGCATTGATCACCGACATGCCCGATCGACGAAATCGCCGCGTTATTGTTGAGCG
>CALDDP010000028.1 GCA_937936805.1 uncultured Gammaproteobacteria bacterium
ATCCCATGATACAAAGTGTACCGGTCACGAACAGGATGAATTGCCCGAAACGGACACCACCGAGAAACATCAATCCAAGCCCGGTCATCAGCAACACCGTGGCGGCACCGAAATCGGGTTCCAGTAACAGCAGGCCACTGGCCATCGCGAGTATTAACATCGGCTTGATAAAACCCATGGTATTGGTTTGTACTTCGCCGCTGCGGCGAATCAGGTAACCGCTCAGGTAGATAATCAGGAACAGCTTCGCAACCTCGGAAACCTGAAAGGTGAACAAACCGAAATTTAACCAGCGCGTGCTACCGTTCACGGTATGACCCACACCGGGTATCAATACCAAAGCGAGCAGGAGGATCGATCCAAGCATTAGCAGCATGCCGCTTTTTTTCCAGAACTCGAGCGGGATCTTGCAGGCAAACCACATCAGCGCGAGACTCAGTAAAATGCGCAGGAACTGACGCTTGGCGTAGTAGAAGGGATCATGGTTTTGCTGATCGGCAATACCGATGGAAGCCGAGGCCACCATCACCAGGCCGATGCAAATCAACGTCACATAAAGCAACAGGATGACACGATCGTATTCCGGCGCCAGCTCGAGAGTCGGCGTGGCGACCTGGTTACCCGTTTTAATTGCCTGACTAGTCACCCGCCAACTCCCTTACACAGCTGGCGAAATCATCACCACGCGCCTCGAACTTCGGGTACATGTCAAAACTCGCGCAGGCCGGTGCGAGTAACACGCAGTCACCGTCACTGGCCTCCTCGTGAGCACGCCGAACTGCCTGTCGCATGTCACCGACCATTTCAATCCGGGTTGCTCCCTGCCAGGCCTGTTGCAAGCGCGATGCGTCTTCTCCCAGTAACAACGCCAACTTCACCTTTTGCTTAATGGTGGCGAACATAATCGACATATCGGCTCCCTTCGACTGCCCTCCGGCGATCAGGATAACCGGCCGCTCTCGACCTTCGATCGAAGCCTGCGCGGCGCCGACATTGGTAGCCTTTGAATCATTGATCCACTCGACGCCATCGATTTCCGCAATCCACTGGCTGCGATGCGGGATACCGGCAAACTGCTTTATTGCGGATACGATTGCCTTTCTCGATATACCGATACTGTGCGCTATCGCCATCGCCGCCAGGCAATTAGCCCAGTTATGACGGCCACTCACCTTGATTTCGTCAACGCTTAGCCATGGCTCGTGTCGATGGGCGAGCCAGGTGCCGTCATCTTCCAGGAGCCCGAACTCGACGTCCGCGTCAGGGTTTAGACTGAAACAGATATCACGGCCGTCGTGACGCGTTAATTCATCATCAAAATTGCTGACGCAGAGGCTGGCATTGTCATAAATTCGCAACTTGGCCTGGATATACTCGGCGTAACCCGGGTAACGATCGAGATGGTCTTCACAGATATTCAACAGCGTCGCAACGCGGGGTTGCAGCGACGTGGTGGTTTCTAGCTGATAGCTGGACAGCTCCAGCACGTAGAAATCGGGGTTCTGCTCGACAAGGTCCAGCGCGGCTGTACCGAGGTTACCACCAACTGCTGCCGATTTATCATCAAGATTAATCATTTCACCAACCAGCGTGGTAACCGTGCTCTTGCCATTCGAACCGGTGATCGCGATTACGGGTTTGTCCGTGATACGCGCAAACAACTCGATATCGCCGACCACGGCCTTACCGAGGTCAGCAGCCTGTTCGATTATCGCTTCCCGGACCGATAGTCCCGGACTGACGACCAGCACATCGGCCCAGGCGATCAATTCTGCATCGAGCGATTGAGCACGAAAATCAACATCATCGAAGCGTGAGTTCAGCTTACCCAGGAATGGTGGCACATCGCGCGTGTCCTGAATCCGGCAGCGATATCCATGTTTGAGCAAATAGCAGGCAACCGAAAATCCTGTCACTCCCAGACCGACTACCAGGTAATTAACGTCTTGCAACGCTGTTGATTGTTGTTTCACGTTTAACATTACCGAATTTTCAGGCTCGCCAGGCCAATTAGCACCAGCACCACGGTAATAATCCAGAAGCGCACGATAATTCGCGGTTCAGGCCAGCCCTTGAGTTCGTAATGATGATGCAATGGTGCCATCCGAAATATGCGGCGCCCGGTTAGTTTGAACGAGGCTACCTGCATGATTACCGAAATCGTTTCCACGACGAAAATGCCACCCATGATAAAAAGCACTAACTCCTGGCGGACGATTACTGCAAGAGTACCCAGCGCTGCGCCAAGAGCGAGCGCACCGACATCGCCCATAAAGACCTGCGCGGGATAGGTGTTAAACCACAGGAAACCGAGGCCTGCTCCAACCAGCGCGCCACAGAAAACAACCATTTCACCAACTCCGGGCACATAAGGGATGCCGAGATAATTGGAAAAATTGTAGTTTCCGGTCAGATAGGCAAACACCCCCAGTGCGCCACCAACCAGTACGGTGGGCAATATCGCCAGCCCGTCGAGCCCGTCGGTCAGGTTAACCGCGTTACTGCTGCCGACGATGACAAAGTAAGTCAGCACAACATACAGCCACCCCAGATCAATGAGGATATTCTTGATAAAAGGAACAATCAGCTGGGTCTCGATAGGAAATTGTGCGGAGTTGAAGAGCGCCAGGGCCGCACTCAGACCGATTGCCGATTGCCAGAAGTACTTGGCCCCGGCCGACAGTCCCCTGGAGTTGCCAAAAACGATCTTCTTGTAATCGTCGATCCAGCCGATCGCACCGAAACCGATGGTGACAAACAGTATAATCCAGACGAAACGGGACGATAAATCGCTCCACATCAGGGTACTGGTAACGATTGCAACCAGGATAAGCGCTCCTCCCATGGTTGGGGTGCCTGCTTTGGAGAAATGGCTTTCAGGGCCGTCGTCACGAACACTCTGGCCGATTTTGTAGCTACTCAGATATCTGATCATGACCGGCCCCACTATCAGCGAGATCACCAGGGCGGTAAGCACCCCCAGGATGGTTCGCAGTGTCAGATACTGGAATACGTTAAAACCGCTATGGAACTGCGTGAGATACTCCGACAGGCTAAACAGCATTGGCATCCCCTCCATTTGCGGACTGCACCAGGATGGCTATCAGTCGCTCCATACCCGCTGCTCGAGAGCCCTTGACCAGCAGATTTACGCCCTCATGGATTTGCTCCAGGATACTTTTCGCCAGCTCGCCAATATCTTCGAAGCAGTAACCCTCGTCGCCGAACTCTGCACTCGCGATACAGCTCATTTCGCCAATAGCAAAAAATTTTTCAACGCCATGCGCGGCCGCAGCCCGGGCGGCCTTACGATGCAGTGCCTCCGTCTCGGCACCCAGCTCACCCATGTCGCCCAGTGCAAGCCAGGCCGAGCCTGGCAATGAACACAGCACCTCGATACCGGCCTCGAGCGAATCGGGGTTGGCATTGTAGCTATCGTCGATCAAACGGCTATCAGCAGGCCCAGGGAGTATTTGCAGGCGCCCTTTTACCCCGGAGAACCCGGCCAGGTTATCCACTGCCACGTCGAAATCGATCCCGGCCAATATCGCCAGTGATACGGCAGCCAGCGCATTACGTACGTTGTGCACACCGATAACGCCGAGCTCGCAGCCCCGACTTTTACCCTGGTAGTGGAATTCAACCTGCAGGGCCTCAGTCGTGGCCGACCAGGTGGCTGTCACATCAGCGGCATTGTCGAGACCGCAGTTGATTTGCGTCTCTGCTGCACACAGGCCGTGCCAGTACTTGCTGGCAACTTCGTCGGCATTGAATAGCGCCCGGTGTGTGGTTTTGCAATAAGCGTAAAGCTCACCCTTGGCCTCCATCACGCCACGCACATCGCCAAACCCGGCCAGGTGTGCGGCTGCAACATTATTTACGTAGACGATATCGGGTTCGGCGATTTGCGCGAGCTGGGCGATTTCACCGCGATGATTCGCACCCATTTCGATAATAGCGAAATCGTGACGCTGCTCCAGCCTGAACAGCGTCAAGGGTACGCCGATATCGTTATTGAGATTTCCGTGCGTGGCAAGGCTTGTCGCCTGTCTGGCCAAAATCTGGAACAACATCTCCTTGACCGTGGTTTTACCGTTACTACCGGTAAGCGCTATCACGCATGGATTGCAACAATGACGCCAGTAGTTGGCCAACCGCCCCATCGCCTGCTTGCAGTCCGCCACCTCGATCTGCTCAATTCCACTTTGCTGTCGCTCCTCGACCAGGGCTACGCTCGCACCATTCTGATAGGCCATATCAACGAAGTTATGCCCATCGAAATTAGCCCCCCTGATAGCAACAAATAACTTGCCCTCACAGGATTGCCGGCTATCGATAGTAACCCCCTGAAAGCTGGCGTCAGACAGGCCGTCCGGGCTGCTGCCCAGGATTTCGGCGAGCGTCTTTAGCGGCAGGTTAATCATGCTTCACCTGCAGGATTCGGCGTACCACGTGACGATCACTGAAGGGGCGGCGCTCATTGCCGACAATCTGTTCCTGTTCGTGCCCTTTGCCCGTGATCACTACCAGGTCTTCAGCCGCCGCCTGTGACAGGGCGTACTCAATTGCCGCCTGGCGATTATGTACCACGCAGGCCTGATCCGGATGCTTCATGCCCGTCAGGATTTCACTGACAATCTTCTCTGGGGATTCGTTGCGCGGGTTGTCATCGGTAACGATTACCCGATCCGCCAGCTCTTCCACCGCGCGACCCATACCGCTGCGCTTGCCCTGATCCCGATCACCACCGCAACCGAACACGCACCACAGCAGCCCCTCGGTATGTTGCCGACTCGCACCAAGGCAGGCCCGCAAAGCCTGCTCGGTATGCGCGAAATCGACGACCGCCGCAGCGCTGCCGCGCTCCCCGGCAAACTTTTCCATGCGCCCGGGTATAGGCTTCAAATCCTTTACCGCGAGCTCGATCTGGTTGTAATCAAGCCCCAAGGCCAGCAGGGTGGCAATACAGGCGAGCGTATTCTCGACATTAAAATCGCCGAGTAAAGCGGTTACCGCAGTAATTTCCCCGAGCGGGGTAGAGGCATGGATATTCTGTCCGTTCGCGGTAGCTTCGCTGGCGAGCAGCTTCACCTCGGCAGTCGGTCCGTCATCGGAATCGACCGAATAACGAATCAATGATTTCGGCTCAACATCCTCGCTTAGCTGGCAGCCAAAACTATCATCGACATTAACCACCCTGCCGGATAGTTTAAAATCATGGAACAGGCGCGCCTTGGCTGCAGCATAACTCTGCTGATCACCATGATAATCAAGATGATCCCGCCCCAGATTGGTCAGCACTGCGATATCAAAATCACAACCATTGACGCGATACTGTTCCAGCGCATGTGAAGACACCTCCATCACCACATACTCGCAACGCTGTTGGCGGAACTTGTGCAGACGTGATTGCAGGCTTACCGAGTCCGGAGTCGTCAGGTTATCCGGGGTCAGCTTATTGCCAATCCCATATCCCAGGGTGCCGATACTGGCGCAGGATTTACCGATACGGGTCAAGGCCTGGGTTACCAGATGCGTGACGCTGGACTTCCCATCGGTGCCGGTTATGCCGACAATGGTCATCGCCCGTCCCGGCTCGCCGAAGAAACGACTCACGATATGACCGTTGGCCCGATCCAGCTGATCGACTCCGATCCAGTGGGTGTCGACCTGCTTGCGCAACAGCGGAATCCGCTGCAGGCTATACTCGTCGGTCGCGTCATAAATGACCGCGACAGCACCCGCTTTCACCGCATCAATAGCGTAATCGATGCCGTTGGTTTTTATTCCGGGTAACGCGACGAACGCCGAGTTAGCAGTAACGTTTGCGCTGTTACTGGCGATATCGTAAATCTGAATTGTCGGCACCGGATCATGCAGGGTAAAACCCGACAGCAGGTCCGACAGCAACATTCCAGGCATTTTGATTTTCGCCATCATGTCCCCTGATCCCTGGTGCTGGCCAGCGCGGGTAAATCATCAGGCGCAATGTCGAGAATGCGTAATGCGTTCGAAACGACTTCCTGAAATACAGGGGCTGCAACCACACCACCGTAGTAACCATTTTGCGAGGGCTCATCGATCACCACCGCCATCACCAGGCGCGGGTTACTGGCTGGCGCGATACCGGCAAACACCGAGATATAATCATCTTTCTGATACCCGCCGGCGATACTTTTTTTAGCGGTTCCAGTCTTGCCGGCGACCTGGTAGCCGTCGATCGCCGCTAGTTGAGCACTACCTTCAGGTCCGACTACTTCCGCCATCATGCTAATCACCTGTCGCGCGGTAGCAGCCTTCATCACATGACGTGATATTTGATTTTTCGGGGTATCCAGCGGCTCTTTGCGCAGCAGGCTTAGATCCATCATGCGGCCCTGGTTGGCAATAACGGCATAGGCACGCGCGAGTTGAGTAATCGACAACGACATGCCATAGCCGAAGGCCATCGTTGCGTGATCGAGAGGTTGCCACTGGCTATAGTGACGAAAATATCCCGCCGATTCGCCTGGGAAAGACACCCCCGAAGCGTTTCCGAAACCGTAGTCCTTGAAGCTCTCCCATAATTCCCGCTTGTCCAGCGACATAGCGATACGCGATGCGCCGACGTTACTGGATTTGCGCAGAATACCGGCCAGATCGAGGACCCCGTAATTACGGAAATCCTTGATCGCATGACCGCTTACCATCATGTAACCCGGAGAAGTATCGATACTGCTGTCGCGACGGTAAAGACCCCGGTCCATAGCGGCCGCCAGGGTAAAGGGTTTGATTGTCGAACCCGGCTCAAAAACGTCGGTAAGCGCCCGATTACGCTGCTGATCAGCGGACATCAATGCCCGCCGATTCGGGTTGTACGATGGCTGGTTTACGATCGCAAGTATTTCACCGCTATGCACGTCTAGTAGCACGGCCGAGCCCGCCCTGGCCGCGTGAAACTTGATTGCCCGGGCGAGACTACGATAGGCGATATACTGCAGGCGCATATCGATACTGGTATAGATATCATTACCCGATTTGGCCGGTTTCAACTGGGCCAGTTCTTCGACGACCTCACCCCGGCGATTACGAATCACCCGGCGCTCACCGGGCTGCGCGCGTAACCAGTCCTGGTAGGCCAGCTCCAGGCCCTCCTGCCCCTGATCATCGATATCGGTGAATCCTACCAGGTGCGAGACCACTTCTCCGGCCGGATAGTAGCGATTGTACTCGCGCTGCAGGTAAACGCCTTCCATTCCAGCGGCAGCCGAACTCGCTAACTCGGGCTCGAGCTGACGCTTTAAATATACAAATTCACGATTGGCACGCTGTTTCAGCATCGCCACCGTATCACGGTAGTTGAGATCAAGTTTTTTGGTTACCTGCTTGAGGGCGTCGAGATTCCCCAGAATTTCGGCAGGGTTGACCCATACCGAATCAACCGGCGTACTAATTGCCAACGGGGTGCCGAAACGATCCAGGATAGCGCCGCGATAAGCCGGGGTTTCAATGGTGCGTATCTGACGCTGCACTCCCTGATCGGCGAGAAAGCTATGCTCAAAGACCTGCAGGTAAAGTGCGCGCGCAACCAGGCCCCCAAGCAGTAAAACCAGCACCAGAAATACAAAGTAATGTCGGCTGCGGAAAAATAATGTCGGCGCGTCCTGTTCCTGCATTGTATCTTTACGTTTCACTGTAAACGCACCAGTTCAACATTTTCAGATAAACGCATTTTCAGTTTCTTGCGGGCTCTGGATTCGACATTGCTATGCGCGGCCAGGGTCGTGTTTTGCAGCTGTAAACGCCCCCACTCGATAACCTGCTGGTCCTGCTGCTTTTGTACGTTGCGCAGATCAGCAAACAATACACGGCTCTGGTGTTTGACATAAATCACCGTCAGTGCACTGCCGAGAACCATCGTTAGCAGCAGCGCAAACCCTACTCTAGCGTTCATCAGGCCGCTCGCTCGGCAACGCGCAGCACTGCGCTGCGGGAACGCGGGTTTAATCCCAGTTCCGCTGCCCCCGCCTTGATGGCCTTTACCGTCACTTTGAGCCGGATTTCCGAATCCATTTCGCTATCACGCAACGGCAGGCCGCGAGGAATTTTTCGGCGGGTACTATGGGTTTTGAAAAAACGCTTTACCAGACGGTCTTCGAGCGAATGAAAGCTGATCACCAGCAAACGACCACCGACCTTGAGAATATCGAAAACTGATTCAAGCAGTCGTTCGATCTGCGTAAGCTCCTGGTTGATGTAAATTCTAATCGCCTGGAAACTGCGGGTTGCCGGGTGGCGATGATTTCGAGGGCGCGGCAATACCTCGCTAATCAGTTCGGCAAGGGACGCGGTATCATCGATGGCTCGCGATTGACGTACTTCAACGATCTTTCTAGCAATACGGCGCGACTGACGTTCCTCTCCGTACTGCCAGAGCACCCTGGCAATTTCCGCCTCGTCCGCCCGCGCCAGCCAATCCGCTGCCGATTCCCCCTGGGCAGGATTCATGCGCATATCGAGTGGACCATTTCGCTGAAAACTGAAACCGCGGCTGGCATCGTCCAGTTGCGGCGAGGAAACCCCGAGATCGAGCAGGATGCCATCAATCTGCTCCAGCAGTTCGAGTTCTGCCATGCGGCTCTGCATGCTGGCATAATCGTCGTGGATAATGGTAACGCGATGATCTGCATCGAAAGCCCTGTGAGCATCGGCGATAGCCTCCGGATCCCGGTCCATGACGATCAGTTGCCCCTGCTCGCCCAGTTCCGCCAGAATAGAGCGCGCATGACCACCGCGGCCATAGGTTCCATCGACATAGCGCCCATCCGGTTTAATCTCGAGGGCCGCGATAACTTCATCATGAAGCACGGGGGCATGCTGCTGCGTCATAGCGTTAACTCCGCTAACGCGCCAGGCATCTCATCGCTGCCGCTATCGTCCAGCCACGATTGCATGCGCTCGGCCCAGAGCAACTCGTCCCACAGCTCGAATTTCTTGCCTTGCCCGATCAGAACTACTTTCTTGCCCAGCCTGGCATATTCACGCAACGGGTTAGACAGCAGCATGCGGCCATTGGTATCAACTTCAACCTCGGTCGCATGCCCGATCAAGAGACGCTGGATTCGCCGGGTAGTGGGATTGAAACTGGGCAATGCCTCGATTTTTTCTTCTATCAACTCCCACTCGGGAAGGGGGTAAATCAGCAGGCAGGGCTGATCGGTGTCGATGGTAATGATCAGCTGGCTCTGACAAATTTCGAGCAGACGATCACGGTAACGCGCGGGAAGAACAATTCTCCCCTTCGCATCCAAAGATAGATTGGAAACCCCTCGAAATTTTTGCACGTTTAACCCGATTTGTGCCACTTTGTGACACTATTACCCACTTACTGACACAATATGGCTTATTTTCGCCGCAAGTCAAGTAAAAATGGGACGTAATTGCGGGTCTTTTTTCAATGACGTCAATAACTTAGCCAGTTTTCTTCGCGCCCATTAGTCAATACATCAAGTAAATCTGTTACTTAGCAAGAACAGTTAAAGTAATACATTAAGTTGGCGAGGATTTTGTGCTATTTTGCACAATTTTCGAGGTCAAAAACGGGGACGCAATCGATTGCGTCCCCTTGCATGGTTGAAAGTCAGCCTGTAAGCCGGGTTCTGTCGAGGATAATCATTCATCTGGACCGAAAGTCACCTTCCAGTCTCAAGCGACCAACCCGAAAACGACGCGGGCCACGCCATGGTTTTCCTATTTGGTCTTGCTCCGGGTGGGGTTTACCTTGCCACTTCTGTTACCACAAGCGCGGTGCGCTCTTACCGCACCATTTCACCCTTACCAGCCTGGGCTGGCGGTATACTTTCTGTTGCACTGGCCGTGGGCTTGCGCCCCCCAGACGTTATCTGGCACCCTGCCCTGCGGAGCCCGGACTTTCCTCCAGCTCGTAACACGAGCCAGCGATTATCCAGCTGACTTGCAAGCGATTTTAACACAGCAAAACGGGTGCGCTACCCTTTATTGATCGTGCTGCAGAGAAATTAATCGGGCAATGATGTCAAAGTGACTCTCG
>CALDDP010000029.1 GCA_937936805.1 uncultured Gammaproteobacteria bacterium
GCCCGGGGTTTGATGAGCTCGACTGAAACTTCAGCTGTGCCTGGGCTATCTTCACGGCGTAGCGACAGCAGGTCCGCACCTGACTCGAAATCAAATACTCGCTTTACCAGAATCGAATGTGACTCGTTAACCCGCTGCAGCCTGCCAACCACAGCCAGGAAGGGTTGCTGATCCACCTGGCGATAAAACCGGGCATAAACCTGCGGCGTAAACGCGAGATTAATAAAGCCGGCTTCGTCCTCGAGGGTAACAAACACCATTCCCTTTGCGGACCCGGGCGACTGTTTCACCAGCACCATACCAAAAGCAAAAACATCGATATCGGCAGGCAATTCATTCAGGCGCTGCGACAGCGTGAACTTTTCCAGCGCTACCGGGTATGGCCATTGCTCGCTTTTGATCACTGTCACGGGATGTTTTCCCAGGCTTGTTTTAAACGCCCTGAAGTCTTTTTGAATCGATTCCAGCTTGCCTTCAGGCTTCCAGTCGATACCGTCATCGGCATAATCCAGCAGCGGTTTATAAGGTGCAGCTTCAGATTTCCACAATGCATCCGAACGCGAATCAGTAAAATCGCTGAACACATTGGCTGCCGCCAACGCCGTGATGTCATCTCGCGCCAGCTCACAATCACGAGTGAACTGTTCGAAGTTATGCCAGCCCCCGGATTCACTGCGCCGCTGAACAATTTTAGCCACGGCCGATTCGGCGAGACCATTGACCAGGCGAAATCCGGGTCGAATAGCATAACGCTGCCCGGGTCCGGATTGCTCGAGCTGATGATCCCAGTTCGAGTTATTCAGCGATACCGGTAATAGCTGAATACCTTCTCGCTTCGCAGCCTGTAAAAGCGCGTGTGGTGAGTAAAACCCCATTGGCTGCGAGTTTAAAACCGAAATGTAAAACGCGGCCGGGAAATGACATTTGAGGTAACAGGAAGCATAGGCGATCAACGAAAACGAAACCGCATGCGACTCGGGAAAACCATACTCCGCAAAACCTTTCATCTGCCCGAGAATCTGTTCGGCAAATTCAGGCTTAATGCCATTATCGCGCATACCCTGTTCCAGCTTGATCAACAGCGGATGCAGGTCACGGTTAAAGTCCTTGATTCCCCAGGAACCGATTTTCTTGCGTAGTTCGTTGGCCTCCCCCGCAGTGAAATTACCGACTGCAATCGCAATACGCATTGCCTGTTCCTGGAAGATCGCAATCCCCAGGGTTCTTTGCAGTATCGGTCGTAATCGCTCATCCGGATAAGTAACCGGCTCGAGTCCATCCCGCCGTGCGAGATAGGGATGAATTACCTCACCCTGAATCGGCCCGGGCCGAATGATTGCAACCTCGATGACCAGATCGTAAAAACAGGCTGGTTTCAGGCGCGGCAACATTGACATCTGTGCACGTGATTCGATCTGGAAGACGCCCACCGTATCGGCCTTCTGGATCATCTGGTAGGTTGCCTGGTCGTCGTCTGGAATCGAACCGAGGCCGAGGTTTTCACCATAGTAGAACTCTATATAGTCGAAGCATTTTCGCATCGCGGAGAGCATGCCCAGGCTCAGGATGTCGATCTTGAAAAAGCCAAGCGCCTCGATATCTTCCTTACTCCACTGAATCACACTACGTCCCTGCATCGTCGCCGGTTCTTGCGGCAGCAGGCAGTTCAGCGGCTTGTCGGCCAGCATAAAGCCGCCCGAGTGAATCCCCAGGTGACGCGGGAATCCGTGTAGCTTGTCGCTCAGTTGCACCCACAGTTTCCAGCTGATTTTCTGCGCCCCTGGATTATCATTCTCATAATCATTCTTCAGCGCCATAACGATATTCTCGGTACCGCTGCCACGAAAATGTCGACTCGAAGCGATCTTCGACATTTGCTGTAACAGCTGGTCATCAACACCTAATGCCTTACCCACTGCGCGCAATGATCCCTTGCCTCTGAAGGTAACGACATTAGCCACCATTGCTGCACGATCCCGGCCGTAGCGTTGATATATATACTGAATCACTTCTTCACGGCGTTCATGTTCGAAATCAACGTCGATGTCAGGTGGATCACCGCGCTCCATACTGACAAAGCGCTCGAACAGCAATTCAAACTGATCGGGGTTGACCGAGGTAATGCCAAGCACGAAACAAACACTCGAATTTGCTGCAGACCCCCGCCCCTGGCAAAGAATCTGCTGTTGCCTGGCCCAACTGACGATATCCCAGACCGTCAGGAAATAATCGGCAAAATTGAGTTTCTCAATCAACTCCAGTTCGTGTTCGATTTGCCGCAGAATCCTGTCGGATGGCTGGTGATTGAACTTATCCTGCGTCGCCTGCAAAACCAGCAGTCGTAAATACGACTGGGCGTCATGCCCCCGCGGGATCATTTCCCCGGGATAGTGATATCCAAGCTGATCGAGGTCGAACTCGCACGACCGGTTCAGGGCCTGTGCCAAACCAAGCGCTCGCTCATAACCGGGAATTACCTCGAATAAACGTCTTAGTTCATCTGCACGATGCAGGCAGCGTTCAGCGTTAGGGAAAAAATGATTGCGGCACTGGTCAAAAACCCGGTTGGTACGAATCGCCTGCAGCAAGTCACTAACGCATTTTTGCTGACGGTTATGGAAAAAAACATCCTGGCTGAGAAGATACTCGAGTCCATGCCGTCGCGCATGATCAAGCGTGGGGTTTATCCAGCGATCCTCGGCCGGATGCAGGTGACGGCTGATCGCAAGATAATATCGCCCGTCGAAAAGCTGCTTGAGTGCAGCGCAGTGAGCATCGGTGTTGCAAACGCGTATCCCGCCCCGCATTGGTTGAATTGCAAATAACCCGTCGACATCGCTATTCAACAGGTATTCGAACGGGATATTGGCGTAATCCTTACCATCCCGGTGTGCATAACTCAGCAAACGATTCAGATGGGTATAACCGGTATGGTTTTGCGCCACTAACACCAGTGTATTCTGTAGCAACACGGGAAGATCGTGATCGGGCTTGAAGTGTATCTCGGCAGCATAATTCAGCTTAAGCCTGGAATGCTGGCGTTGCCGCTTGAGATGATCCAGTTCGCGATAACATCGCGCCAGCCCGTAAGCACCGTCAAAGTCGTTGATACAAAGCGACTGGTAGCCAAGGGTATTGGCTGTTTCGATTATATCCCGCGGATGTGACGCTCCCTGCAGAAAGCTGAAATTGGTTTTACAAAGCCATTCGTTGAAATTGTTGAACATTCTCTAACAAAATTCACCCTGCTTAAACCACTCACCGTCCTGGGTACGGTATGCCCAGCTGGACCTGCCGTTATGATCTTGCAGAATAAAATAATCGCGGATGGATTGCAGTGCATCTTCACCAAGCCACCATTGGTTCGAATTGCGTTCGAGAAAAACCTTCTGCACTCGGCCGGGAGTTTCTATCGGTTGCGCGGATTGATAATAAAAAAGTGGTTTATCAGCCGAACTGCATGACCAGGGAGAACAATCAACAGGTTGTTGCTGATGACTACCGACGGGGATTCGGACAAAGGATTGTTCAGGATAAAAGCTGGCATCGGGCTGATAGCATTCGAACGCAAGCGGCAGCTTGTTTTGTAATGCCATTATTTGCTGATAGTCGATTTCATCGAATTCCTGCGCAAACAGGTCCCACAATACCGGCGCCAGCATGACGCGTTCACAGATTTCAACCTGCCAACAGATGAATGGCATGCTTGCAGGCAGATCGAGGTCGCTATCACGCGCCTGCAGTTTGGCAATTAAATCATCGTAAATGTACCTGGCCTGGTAGAGCGCCGTATCGAAACCAGGCATGTCACGATGTAATGAGTAAGGATGCCTGAATGAAAGTTCGACTGAAATCTTCTGCTCATTGAACAGGGTAATCTGCCACAACATGCGGTTGATATGTTCGCTATCATTCTGCCGGATCTGCTCACACAGACGGGTGAAATCTTCACGCAACAGCAGTTCGATAGAAGACCATTGATTAACCGGGTATTCCAGATCACGTTTTACGACAGGTAATTTTTCCGGTGCCAGCCTGATCCATGGAAAGCCGTGCAATGCATTAGCATCATTAAAGCTCCATTGCCATACCAGTCCCAGCCATTTGCCAAAACGACGCGTAATTGCATTGCCATCGGCAAGATTCATATCATGTGGCATTGCGACCCCGATACGCTCGATAAATCGCCGCATGCGGGCCTGTCGGGAATGAAAAGACGCTTCGGTAAAGCCCCTGGCATTAAGCGCAAGCCAATGGGCAGACAGATTTTCCTGTGCCGCAAACCAGCAGTCCCAGTCCAGCGTTTTAAAAATATTCTGATTGAGCCGGCTTTGTAACAGGTAAATTCCGTTTGCCTGATGCCTCAGTTGATAGTGTAGATACCACAGGCATTGCCATGGATGATTGCCGAACACCGCAACATAATCAGCGCCGTAGTGATAGCGCAACAAAGGATCAAACAGTTCTGCCAGTTTGCAACGCAGTTTTTTTTTCTGCCTGGACCAGAACAGCTTGCAGTCATCCAGGCGGGATAAATAGATACTGTCGCTCCAGTGCATCGTCGTTGGTGACAATACAAACGGGTTGGCAGAGTCGGCGCTGTAGATCGCCGCAAATGCCGGAAAATCATCCCGCTCCGTCAGTTCAGCAAGATCGATGACTTTAGTTGTAATGTCCATATTCTTCTGCAACGGCGCTATAGGGCAAGGATATCCTGCCACTACCGGGCCCCTTGATCAGCTGAAGTGAAAACGAGCGTTTACCACTTTGCCAGGTATTGATACGCAGGCTGGCATGTGGGTTGCCGCGTTTTTCGCTTAGAAAATAGTGCCTGATCAAAAAGATGATCTGCCCCTGTTTACGTGCCTGCTGGCTGACAAAAGCCATGTCACCGGTACTGAACTTGCGCGGCGCGTCAATGATAATCCGCTTGAAGGTATCTTCGAGAAATATTGGTCGTAACTCCCTGACCGGATGCTCGGAGCAAATGAAAAACAGGCGCTGCAAGTCGACGCCATGACTAATCCAGCTCGAAGCAAAGACACCGAGCCCATGGTGATGATATATCCAGACACTGGGGGGGATATCCTGCTTGAGTAGCTGCAACGGGATCAATCGTCCATTTAAACCTGGTGGAATCCCCCATTCGATCAGGTCACCAGGTTTGATCTGCGCAAAACACTCATCGAGGGCATCAATACCCGAACGCAATGCCTGCGTTTGCCGTGACCGCTTATTTGCAAGCGAGCGCGCGGATTGCAGTTGTTGCTGTAATGAGGTATCGGTAAATTTTACAGGGAGTGAGGCCATGGCGTTATCGTCTGCTTTAAACCTTGCGGATGATGCCAACCAGCTTGCCGAGAATCTCCAGCTGCCGGGCGGGTACCACGCGTATTGAATGCTCGGGGTTAGACGGCAGCAAATGGACCTTGTCAGCCTCCTGCCTGATCCGCTTCAGGGTGATTTCATCTTCAATCCGCAGCGCCAGAATATCGCCCTTATTAGCCTCCTGCTGACGTTTTATCATCGCAATGTCACCTTCCGCTATCGAGTCACCCGACATGCTGTCTCCCGTCACTCGAATGCCAAGGATATCGCCGCCACCAAAAAAATCCGTGGTAACCTGGAATGATTCACGCGTTTCATCGAACACAGGCAAAGGCGCACCGGCCGGAATCCTGGCGATCAAATCGAAACTCTGCGGATTCGCATCACCGTTATCCGCCAGCGTGTAAGCCGATATACGCTGTGAACGCTGTTTGATGAATCCCTTCTTCTCCAGCGCCTTGAGATGAAAACGTGCCGTGGTGTGCTGAAAACCGAAATGATTGGCAATGTCACGTAATGATGGAAACGGTTGACCCTGCTTCAGTACCTGTCGGGTATAGTCATATACAGCCCTTTGAATGTCGGTAAGCGATTCCATCGGGCAAATATAATATATAACACCGTTGTATGCAACAGTGTTATATTATGCTGTAGAATACAATACTGAAATGCAACCGGATTTACCTGAAAGCTATTACCTCGACAACGTGCTCACCCTGTTCGAACATGTCACCAGGGTCTATGCTGACTTGCTCGAAACGCGACAACTCGATTTTCTCGACGGCTTCACAGCGCTCGAACCTGACGCCAGAAAACTCTGCATACGGCTGCTCAACCGCAGTCACGACTGGTATCGCAGCAGCAAGCTGCAATACACCGAGATCGAATCACTCGATGCCGCAATCGAGGCGCTGGCGCGACAGGGCTTTGTCGAAGTCAATGCCGGGATCGACAAACCGACCCTGTTGTCACTTTTCACCATGGCGGAATTGCGCGCGCTGATGCCGCCGCAGCCAGGTCGGGAAAAACTCAGGCGGGAAGAGCTCGAGGCGGCACTACTGGAGCAGGATGACCCTGCATTCTTTGACAGGTTAGAAAACAGCGATAACCTGCTGCGGGTGCTCCATCGTGATGAATATCAGATTTGCCAGATGCTGTTTTTTGGTAACCTGAACCAGTCAATGACCGATTTCGTCCTGCGCGACCTGGGTCTGTACCAGTTCGAAACCTACATCATCGATCCCGCGCACCGACCGTACCGCAGCACTCTCGAAATCCAGCAACACTGGTTGCTTTACCAGCTGCAAACCCTGTTTGAGCAGAGTGACATGTCCTGCCCGGAGGCCCTAACTGCACTTAACGGCATGATCCCCGACGATATCGAACCATTTGCACCGGCCTGGCGTAAAAGTGAACAGTTACGCTACGAAGTCGCCCGTCAACTGGAGCGTATTGGCGAGCTGGACGCGGCTATCGAGCTTTACCAGCAATGCCTGCTGCCGCCGAGCCGGGAACGCGTTGCGCGCATCCATGACCAGCAGGGACACCATCATGAGGCACTCAGACACTGTGAGCAGATCATCGATCAACCGGTTGACGAAAGCGAAATCCAGTTTGCCTGCATGTTTGCATCTCGCCTGATAAAACGCCACCGTCTCGCTGCGGTGTCGTCGATAGAACAGCATCGCACTACGCATCAGCCCGAGATCATCGAACTCGAACTCGTAGCGCAGGACCCGGTCGAGATCGCGGTGGCCGAATACTATGCAGCCCTCGATGGCAGCGCCAGCTGCTACTACGTCGAGAACAGCCTGTTCAACGCCGTGCTGGGCCTGCTGCTATGGGATGTCATATTCGCCCCGCTACCCGGCGCTTTTTACAATTCGTTTCAATATCGCCCAAGCGACTTTTACCTGCCTGATTTCTGTGCCAGGCGCGGTGACCTGCTGGCACAGGTCTGGGCGTCAATCGACAGCAATGAAGATATCTGGCGCATCGTGTCAGCTCGCTGGCAGCATAAACAGGGTTTGATGAATCCGCTCGTCAACTGGCAGGCTATCGATCTGCAACTGATCAGGCTCGCGCTCGAGCGCATCGACTATCGTCACTGGCGCGCCGTGTTCGATCGAATCCTGCGCGATCTGCGCAATAATCGCAGCGGTTTTCCGGACCTGGTGTACTTTCCTTCAGGCGGTGGATATTGCCTGATCGAAGTCAAGGGGCCCGGCGACAGCTTACAGAAGAATCAGCAACGCTGGATGCAATACTTTCATCAGCATGGAATTCCGCATCAGTTGGCCAGGGTGACATGGCAGACAGGTTGAAACTCGGCATCCGTGAACTGGTCGAGTTCTGCTGCCGTAACGGCGACCTCGGCTATGACAACGGGCCCGGGGTCAAGGCGCTGGATGGCCTGCAAACTCACCAGAAAATTCAACAGCGTTACCGTGACGAAGCCGAGGCCGAGGTAGCAGTGAAGCTGCTAATCGGCATCGATGATTTCGACATCGAACTCGGTGGACGTATCGATCTGGTGTTTAGCAGTGAAACCCCGCTGTGCATCGAGGAGATCAAAACCGTGTATGCCCAGGCTGCCGGCAATGAGGATGATGCTGTGCACTGGGCACAACTCAAATGTTACGCTGCCTGCTACGCCGCTGAACACCAGCTCGACGAAGTCAGGCTGAGCCTCAACCTGGTTACCCTGTTTTCACAACATGAACAGCGACACAGCAAGGTTTTCAACCGTGCAGATCTCGAAGCTTTTGTGGTGCAGACACTGCAGCAGTATCTGCACTGGCATCGCCTGGTCGAACGGCAACGCAGAATCACCCGTGAACAGGCACGGGCCCTCGAGTTTCCGTTTGCCAGTTTTCGCCGCCAGCAGCGCGGCTTTGCTGCCGAAGTCTATCGCGCGATCCTGAATCGACAGCGCCTGATCGTGGAGGCGCCAACCGGCTCGGGCAAAACCATTAGCACGCTGTTCCCGGCGTTAAAGGCAATCGGCGAAGATCAATGCGACCAGGTTATTTACCTGTCAGCCAAGGTTTCGGGGCAGCAGCAGGCGGTGAAAGCGGTCGAGATGATGCAGGCCGATGTCAGTTACCTGGTCATCCAGGCCAAGGCGCGCAGTTGCCCATGCAATTTCGATAACAACGAAATCGATGACGAAGGACGTTGCCGTCGATGTCTAGGCTTTTTCGAGCGACTGCCGGCGGCCCGCGAAAAACTGTTACGCGAACGCAGGCTCGATGTTGCCCGCATCCAGAACAGCGCGGCAGAATTCAACCTGTGCCCATTCGAGCTTGGCTTACAAATGCTGCCCTGGGTCGATATCGTTATCTGCGACTTTAACTACGTATTCGACCCGCTGGTGCAACTCGGTTACTTCAGGAATGACCCGCGGCGCAAGTTGCTGCTGATCGACGAGTTGCACAACCTGATCGATCGCGCGCGCGGCATGTATTCGGCAAGCCTGACCCGTGCACAAATCAAAAAGGCGCTCGCGGCCGATAATAGACGTCCAGTTGCAGACGCACTCAGGTCAATGCAGCAGGCACTTGATCGGGAGCTACGCGCGCAGGATGCGGACGAATCGATTGCCGATGAAATGCCACAGGATTTGCTCCGTGCAAGCCAGCGTTTCAGCGAGAAACTCGGCTTCGATATTTTGTCCAACAAACACATTGCCAGTGAAACCGTCGAATTCTCGAAAGCCATATTCCGTTTTCGCAACATCAGCCAGTTGTATGCCCACCATCACCGCACGCTCGGCTACAAGCCACTCAAAACCCGCGAGATGAAGTTGTTGTGCCTGAACGCATTCGAATACCTGCAGCAGTGTTACCCGCTTTTTCATGCGGTGTGCGGCTTTTCCGCCACGCTGACGCCGACCGCCTATTTCCAGCAGGCGCTCGGACTCGATCAGGAATGCAGCAGCCGCGTTCTCGAGGCGGTGTTCCCGGCACGGCATCTCGCTGTGCGTGTCGGTACCTACGTGGACACGCGTTACCAGCAGCGCGAGCAGCATATCGATAACATTTGCGAGTCGATTGCGCGCTGTTACCGTGCCCACCCGGGCAACTACCTGGTCTTTTTTTCGGCCTACTATTTTATGCAACAGGTGCACGCTCGTTTTAATGCACTCTACCCTGAAATAGACAGCGTGATGCAACAACGTGAGTTTGACGAATCCGAGCAGCAGCAGTTCCTGTCCCGCTTCTTCGATGCCGGGCAGCAACTCGGCTTTGCCATCATGGGGGGACGCTTCGCGGAAGGCATCGATTACCAGGGCGATGCGCTCATCGGCGCCATCATTGTAGGTGTCGGGCTACCCCAGGCCAATACCGAGCAACAATTGATCCAGCAGGATTTTGCTTCGCTCGGATTCGATGGCTTCGACTACGCATTTCGCTTCCCCGGCCTGATTCGCGTTAAACAAAGCGCCGGACGGGTAATTCGCGGCGAGCAGGATCGTGGCGTCGTTGTATTACTCGATCGACGGTTCCAGCAAACCGGCTATGCCCGACATTTACCGGCCCACTGGAGCCCTGTGCATTGCAAAGATGTGGATTCGCTGGAACAATCCCTGACCGAGTTCTGGAAAGAAATGGAGAACACCGATGCCCCAGATTGATATCAAGCAGGTCGACATCACCCGGCTAGACGTGGATGCCATCGTCAACGCCGCCAATTCGAGCCTCGCCGACGGCGCCGGGGTTTGCGGTGCGATCCACCGCGCCGCCGGACCCGGTTTACTCGCCGAATGCCAAACCCTCGGCGGTTGTGAAACCGGAGAAGCAAAAATGACTGCGGGATACGAGCTGCCGGCGCGGCATGTGATTCATGCGGTCGGTCCCGTCTGGCAGGGCGGTACCGCCAATGAAGCCGAGTTACTCGCCAGTTGCTACCG
>CALDDP010000030.1 GCA_937936805.1 uncultured Gammaproteobacteria bacterium
CCAGGAGTGCTTACCCAGAAAGCGGATGTAAAAAAGCAGGAATAGCGGCAGCGCGCCGTAAACCCCGATAAAGGAAAACAGGGCCACCGTGATGATCAGTGAGCCGGCAACCGCCGCCACGTCACCGAGCACATGCGCTTCGATATAGGTTTTAGTCGAAGTGGCGACCGCCCCCTTCTTGCGGAACCAGTTGTAGAGAATGCCGCCGCAGGAGATCAGCATGATGGTCGACAGCCAGAAAGGCCAGGTGCCGCCACCCGGTCCCTCGTCCTCGACCCAGCCGATCGGAAGCTCGGTGCTTTTCACCATCAGGTAGATAGAGAAGACCCCCATCAAGATTGCCATTAACAATTCTGCTGTTCTGACTGTCATGATTGAGTTCCCCCTCTATCTACCGTCTGGCTGGATTACTGCGCCCTACTTGATGGCGCCCATTTCTTTCAGCATGACTTCGTGCACGTCACGCTCTTTCTTCCAGTAGCTCATCAATGCATCACCGGTCAGCAAATCACCCTGCAGGCTCTTCTTGGTGCGATATTCCTGCCACTTGGCGGAATTAAACACCTTGGTGAACAACTCCTGATAGTACTTGGCTGCGTCTTTGCTCATGCCAGGCGCGCCGACCACGGTACGCTGCATGTAGTAAACATAGTCCTCGCCGAGTTCCTTGAAGGTCGGTGCATTGGGAAACAGCGGCAGACGTTCGTCGGTAAACGACGCTAACGCCTTGGTGGTGCCGGCTTCGTAGAAACCGAGCTGCTCAGACGGGTTGTTCACCGTGGAATCGGCATTCTTACCCGCGAGTTCCTTGGCTACCTTGCCGCCACCCTTGTAGGGGACGTACTTCATGTCGAGGTCGTAGGCCTTGTTCAGGAAGTCGGTTAACAGGTTGTCTTCAGAGTTTTTACCGGTACCGGCCATGATCCACTTGTTGCCCTTGGCCTTGGCGGCCTTGGCGAAATCGGCGACATTGTTGATGTCCTTACGATCAGAGTGAACCCACAGCAGGAAGGTGTCTTCCGCCATACGCGCAACCGGAGTGAAGGTTGTGATGTCGATGCCGAGTCCGGGCTGGCGCAGCGGCGTGGTGTAAAAGCTGTTCAGGGTGAACATGATGGTATGGTTATCACCCTTCTTGCCCTTCATGTGTACCAGCGCTTCCGCACCCGAACCGCCGGGCTTGTTAACTGGTGTGAACGGAACCGGCGCCATGTTTTCTGATGCAATAATGCTCTGCAACAGACGTACGGCTTTGTCCGCGCCACCGCCCTTACCCGCCATCACGACGAATTCAACCGGCTTTTGCGGTTCCCAGGCATGACCGATAACCGGCATACCTGCGAGCAAGGCACTGACGCCCAGCGCACAGACCGCTTTCCTGAATGTGTGTTGTGTTTTAAACATTTATAGTGCTCCTCAATTTTAATGAACCGATTACGGTCCGAACCAAATGCCTTCGACAGGTATCAGCCGAAAACACCCAAAACCAGGTCCCCGGGGTAGGAACCTGATTACCCGCAACTGGTGTTTTAGTAGCGGGCTAACCCGTATATCACTTTTTTCCGCAATAACGAATTACTTTCTGATTATCCAGCCCCGGAGGTTAATCGGGGCTTAATCTATTTTTATCTGGTATACAATATACCAGGGGCAACCATATACCACCTTTGGGATAGCTGTAAAGTTTTTTTTATGGCTGCCTAAATATTTTTTACCCGCGTTACTTTTGCAAGGCCTCGACCATCAATTTACCCATATCCGAGGGGTTTCGCGTCACACTGACGCCCGCGGCCTCGAGCGCAGCGATTTTTTCGTCGGCGGTGCCCTTGCCACCCGCAATAATCGCACCGGCATGCCCCATGCGCTTGCCCGGAGGAGCGGTCACACCGGCAATGAAACCAACCACTGGCTTGTTCATATTGTCAGCGATCCACTCGGCGCACTCCTCTTCATCGGTACCGCCGATTTCGCCGCACATGACGACACCATCGGTGTCGGGATCGTCATTGAACATTTTCATCACGTCGAGATGCTTGAGGCCGTTGACCGGGTCACCGCCGATACCGACGCAGGTTGACTGTCCGAGTCCGAGCTTGGTCAACTGATCGACTACCTCGTAAGTCAATGTGCCCGATCGCGAAACCACGCCGATACGGCCTTTCCGGTGGATATAACCCGGCATGATACCGATTTTGATTTCTTCCGGCGTGATAACGCCAGGACAGTTGGGACCGACCAGAACCGTGCTCGAACCCTTCATGCGGTCGCGTGTAAGGATCATGTCCTTGACCGGAATACCCTCGGTAATACAGATCACTACCTCCATCCCGGCGTCGACGGCTTCGTCAATCGCTGCCGCTGCAAATGGTGGCGGAACGTAGATTACCGAAACATTACAGTTGGTGGCGTCCCTGGCCTCGGCAACCGAGTCATAGACCGGCACACCCTCGACTTCCTGGCCACCTTTTTTCGGCGTCACCCCGGCGACATAGCAGTTCTTGCCATTGGCGTATTCGATCGAATGATGGGTGTGGAACATGCCGGTTTTGCCGGTAATGCCCTGGGTGACTACGCGTGAGTCTTTATTGATCAGTATCGACATTGTTAAGCTCCTGCTGCAGCCGCAGCCACTTTCTCGGCCGCGTCGGCCATGGTGGTTGCACTGATGACCGAAATACCCGAATCGGCCAGAATCTGCCTCCCCTGTTCGACATTGGTGCCTTCGAGACGCACCACCAACGGTACCGACAGATCGACCTCGCGGGCCGCGTTAACCAGGCCTTCAGCGATCACGTCACAGCGCATGATGCCGCCGAAGATATTCACCAGAATAGCTTTCAGGTTTGAGTTCTTGAGCATGATCTTGAAGGCTTCGGTGACCTGCTCGGTGGTCGCGCCACCACCGACATCGAGAAAATTCGCGGGGGACGCCCCGTACAGTTTGATGATATCCATCGTCGCCATGGCAAGGCCGGCGCCGTTGACCAGGCAACCGATAGTACCATCGAGAGAAATGTAGTTGAGGCCAAATTTGGAAGCCTCTATTTCGTCGGCATCCTCTTCATCCAGATCACGCAGTTCCTCCAGTTCGGGATGGCGATACATCGCACTCTCGTCAAAATTGATCTTGGCGTCGAGCGCGACCACACGACCATCGTCGGTAACGATCAGCGGATTGATCTCCGCGAGCGATGCATCCTTGTCCCAGAATGCCTGGTAAAGCGCCTGGATCAGCTTGCCGCCCTCGGCGACCAGCTCCGACGGAATGCCGATCTTGCTTGCCAGCCCCTGCGCTTCGGCATCGGTCAGTCCGGTCTTCGGATCGACCGAAACCTTGTGTATCAGTTCGGGAGTTTCCTCGGCCACGGTCTCGATTTCGGTGCCGCCCTCGGAACTTGCCATCACGGTGACGCGCTGGGTGGTGCGATCGACGACGAGGCCGACGTAAAGTTCGTCTTTTATCGGTGCACCCTCTTCGACCAGCAGGCGCTTGACCTCCTTGCCTTCGGCTCCGGTCTGGTGGGTTACCAGGGTCATACCGAGAATTTCATCAGCGAGACTACGAACTTCATCGATGCTGTCGGCCAGCTTGACCCCACCGCCCTTGCCGCGCCCGCCGGCATGTATTTGCGCCTTGACGACCCACTTGTTGCCGCCGATCGCCTCGGCGGCTGCAACTGCCTCAGCGACGGAAAAACATGCCTTGCCCTCAGGCACCGCCACGCCATATTCGCGCAGAATTTCCTTGCCCTGGTACTCGTGAATCTTCATTATTATTCTCCCTGCCCCCGATTGGATCTGGTATATCGTATACCAGACTAAAATAATTGTAAAAAAAACGCGCCATATATAGACGCGTCTTCAATGATGTCACGTTGGCGCCAGAGAGCAAAGCGCCGATCCGATAATTTTTGTCAGGCTGGCTGACCCGCCACCTTGATACCGTCTTCCTGCACAGTCTTGTTGAGCAGGCTGACCAGCGCGAACACGGTATTCATCGCCGGCGTCGGCGTCCCGGTTTGCTCACCAAGCTCGATGACCACCCCGAGCATGCCGTCAATTTCGAGCGCCTTTCCGACCTCGAGATCCTGCAGCATCGAGGTCTTGTGCTTACCGACACCCTCGGCACCTTCGATACGGCGCTCCAGCGATACACGGAAACTTGCGCCGAGCTTTTCGGCGATCTGCTGCGCCTCGGTCATCATTTGCGCCGCCAGTGCCCGGGTTTGTGGAAACTGGCAAATATCGACCAGCGTCGAGTGAGTCAACGCGCTTATCGGGTTGAAAGACAGGTTACCCCACAGCTTGAGCCAGATCTCGGAACGGATATCGGGCAATACGAATGACTTGAAACCGGCGCCGACAAAGGCATCACAAATCTCCTGCACGCGCTCTGACTCAGAACCGTCGAGCTCACCCACGGGATAGCGCTGTCCCTCGATGTGCCGGATCACACCGGGAGCGTCCATGGTGGCTGCCGGAAACGCGATACAGCCAATGATGCGGTCAGGATCGATCGCTGCTGCAATAGCGCCATTCGGATCGACGGTACGCACGATGCTGTTTTCGTAAGCGCCCGGCAGTTTCTGAAAATACCACCAGGGGATGCCGTTTTGCAGCGTCACAATGACGCCGGTCTCGGACAGCATGCCCATCAGCTTGTCGGCAATCGGCTCTATCTGGTGCGCCTTGACGCCGAGCAGAACTACATCCTGACCGCTGACCGCTTCCATATCCGCAGTCGCGACAATATCGGTGATGACGAGCTCTTCGCCGTTTTCGATGTATTTCAGGCCATTGGTCTGAATGGCATCGAGATGTGCGCCGCGCGCAATAACCGACAGCTCATGACCCGACCGGGCCAGTTTGGCCGCCATCATGCCACCGATTGCGCCCGCTCCAACCACGCAAATTTTCATCATTAACCTCAAGGATAGTAGGGTGAAAAACCGGCGCATTCTACGTCAAACATCAATATGGCGTCCACGCACCCGATCAAATAATCAGCATTAATTTTCAAATCGATGCATAGGTAAATCTTATCGTCGCGTTCAACCAAATCCCGCACCCACTCAATCCAAATTCAAATCTGCCTCAGCATGTGGTAGATTCCGCGCCGTCTTTAGCAACTGCCAGAACACTAGACTATGACAAGCTGGGTACGCTTCAACTGGAACGACGACACACACCTGGGCACACTCACCGGTGACCAGATTTCGATTTGCAGTAACGCGCTTTTCGAGGCGCCAGTAGCCACCGGAGAGACAGTGGAACTCCCCAGTGTCGAGCTTCTGGCGCCGTACCAACCGAATTCCATCCTCGCGCTGTGGAACAATTTTCACCAACGCGCCGAGGCTGAAGGCCAGACCATTCCGGTGACCCCGCTTTACTTCATGAAACCGGTGACCAGCGTTACAGGTCCCGGCACGACAATCTATCGTCCGCGTGGACACCAGGGCCGGGTCATCTTCGAAGCGGAACTCGGCATCGTCATCGGCACGGAATGTCGCGATATCTCTCCTGAGCAGGCCGATGAACATATTTTCGGCTACAGCTGCGTCAACGATGTCACCGCTATCGAATTCCTCTTCGAGGACAAGGCCTTCCAGCAATGGACCCGCAGCAAGGGCTTCGACACCTTCACCCCGCTGGGGCCCTGCATCAATACCGATATCGATCCCGCCGAACTGAATATCCTGGCCATCCAGAATGGCGAAACCCGCCAGGATTACCCGGTCAGAGACATGATTTACAGCCCGCAACAAATCGTATCGATGATTTCAGGCTACCAGACCCTGGTGCCCGGTGACCTGATTTGCTGCGGCACATCGGTGGGTGCGCGCACGATGAAACCGGGCAGCGACATCCATGTATCGATTCCCGGTATCGGCACCCTGGTCAACCAGTTCGACGACCTCCCTGCTTAAGTTCGCAGCGGAATTTAGCAATGGCTCTGGCAATCGGCATCAACCAGGAACAGTTCACCTTCCGCATGGTCGGAGCCGCGCAGCGTGAGGACCGCATCCGCATCACCGCGGACTGGGTGCTGGCACAGTTCGAGCAGTTTTACACCGAGTTCCTCGAAGTTCCGTATCGTGCCAAGGCCGCGTTCGAGCAACAGCATCACAGCACGTCAATCTGGCTGAGCCGCCACCGACTGTCGCTCTACAGCTCCTATATCCACCGTATGGGCGCCTACCTGAAAGCAATCCAACCCAATATTTCGGTCGACGCCAGTTTTCTGAACCAGCTCGAAGATCATTTCTGGCGCAAGATCGAGCACCGCTACGAATCTGATGTCGCCTATGCTTTCATGCACTCGATCCGACGCATGGTGTACCGCGACGAGTGGAAACCAGTGGAATATTCGACTTTCGGTTTCGCCGAGAGCAGCGACAGGTACCCGGTCGAGCTGCTGCGGAATTTCCCGGTGGAGAAACAGGCTGATGCGGGACTGATCGAAAAAATTCTCAGGGAGATACCCGAATTCTCGACCAATTATCGGGACATATCGGGCGATAGCGCGGCCATTACCTGGCGTATCAACCGGCTGGCGCGCCGGCGCGGTGCTGATATCGAGACCCTGGAAATGATCGACGCCGGATTCTACCGTAACCGCGGCGCTTACCTGGTCGGCAAGGTCAAGTTTACCAATGGCAGTTATGCACCGTTGATCATTGCGCTACTCAACAGTTCCGGCGGTATTTACTGTGACGCAGTGATCCTCGATCACCACCTTGCGCACAACCTGTTCAGCTCGACCCTGGCAAACTTTCACGTCACCACCATTTACTACCACGAACTAAGCGCCTACCTGCATTCGCTAATGCCACAACGCGCATTGGGTCTGAATTATTCCACCATCGGCTACAACCATGTCGGCAAGGTTGCGGTAATAAACGAACTCAAAGAGGAAATAGCCCGCACCGGGGAGCTGCTCGATACCGCGGTTGGTGAACCCGGCACGGTCGCAATCGGTTTTGCCGGCGCACATTCCGCCTACAACCTGAAAGTGATTCGTAACCACCCGACCTCGGGCTACAAGTGGGGCGAATTCGAGGGCATCGATTCAGTCAAGCAAAAGTACAGCCGTGTGCACGAAATCAATCGCACCGGCAGCATGCTCGACAACATCATCTATTTCAATATCGCGCTCGAGCGCGAACTGTTCGCCGAGAGCCTGCTCGAGGAGCTACTGGTCGAGGCCAACGAAACCGTGACCCAGCAGCGCGATATGATCGTCTTCAAATACCTCATCGTGCAGCCACGCATGACGCCGTTGCCGGTGTTCCTGCAAAACGCCGGCGAGCGGGAAGTGCGCATAGTCATCGAAAGCCTGGGCGACTGCATCAAGAACAACGCCGCCGCCAATATTTTCAACAAGGATCTCGACGCGCGTAACTATGGCGTCAGCCATTTCCTCAAGGTTTACCTTTACGACTACGACGCTCTCGAAGTCATGGTAGACGTCAAGATACGCAGCAACCTCGATCGAATCGACGGCGAGGAGGATATCCCCGACTGGTATTTCGAGGACGGGGTCATATTCCTGCCCGAGGAAATCGAAGCCGGGCTGTGCATCAGCAACCGCGAGCAACGTCAGATGTTTCGTGAGTTTCACGGCGATCTGCAGACCACGCACTACTGGGAAACACTGCAGAACGAGCTGGTACACAACGAGGTCCCGGCGATCAAGGTTTACCCGGACAGCTGCCGGCTGCAACCTGCATGAATGAGCCTTCCGCAGCGGACAGTGAGCAGCAGGTTTTCTTCTCGAGCAAACCGCGCCTGGTCCACATGGCGATCAACATCGCGGTTGCTCCCTTCCTGCTTTACCTGCTCGGCGCCTGGACCTGGCCACCGGTTCTACAGCACTACATCGTGTTCACAATCACCTTCCTGATGGCGGTGCATTACGCACGTCAGCGCTGGCAGCTGCCGCGACTGGTACTCGACGCCAATGGCCTGACCTGTGGCCGCTTTTACCCGGCTGACAACATCTACCGCGCCGAGCCGTCGCTGCGCTCGGTAACCCTGACAGTGCTCGCCGATGGCCGGGTCAAAAACAAGATCATCAGCCTCGGCTGGGCGAGCCGGGAAGACTGCCAGGCGATCCAGCAACTGCTGGCAAGTCGCTTCCAGCGCGAGCTCCCCGAATGAAGCTGCCGTAAAAAACCATGCCATTTGTTTCCTGCAAGTTTTGTGGGCGGGAAGGGGCGCTATTTTTGCCAGAGCGAGGCATCTTTCTGCGCAAAGCCTGAGCGTATATAGAATACGTGAAGGTTTTGCGCAGCCAGATAACGAAGCTATGGTAAAAATAGCGCCCCCTTGAATGGTTGACTGAAAGTTTTGTGGGCGAGAAGGGGTGATATTTTTGCCAGAGCGAGGCATCTTTCTGCGCAAAGCCT
>CALDDP010000031.1 GCA_937936805.1 uncultured Gammaproteobacteria bacterium
TCATCGAGCAGGTATACATATTGGTTACCAACCTGAACCTGCCAGACATCTTTGATAGAAGTTTCCTGCACATCGTCAATCCTAGCGTTACCGATGCGTTGGCGCAGTAACTTGGTTAATGGGCTTTTGGCAGCAACCACAATATCGTTTAGCGATGGCAACTCCGAACTTTCGAACCGACCCGCCCAGCGCTGGTAAATATCATCGGGCCATTTAGATTGGAAAAATGCGATTACACTGTCGATTTGCTCAGCGCTCAATACGCCTTCGAATGCCGGCATTTGCCCGCCAAGTTTTGCCCCGCCTTCGCGAATGGTGCGGCGTAACAGGTCAAGGTCGTGGTGCCAGGCATGGGCCGTACCGTTCAGCGGTGGCGGTGGATAGTTACCATCGGCATCGGTTTTTTTCCAATTGGGCGTCGACTCGGCGTTTTGACCGTGACAAGACGCGCAGTTCTGACGAAACAGCTGCTCACCCTGGGTAACCTGGTCTTCGCTATACCAACGTTCCTGCTCAGCGGCCATTACCTGACCGGTAATCAGCATGAATGTTGCAATTAAGAGCTTGAGTGTTTTCATGGCTGCACTCACTAATAAAGCTTTTTCTGCTGCTGGTAGTAGCGGACATAGGGCACGAGGCTATCCATTTTCTTGCGCGTCATACCCTCGACCGGTTTCATGTCGCCGAAATTCCAGTGATGCTGATTGGTCCCTTGCAAGGCCGCACGGTAAAACGATTTGTCGCCATGGTGCGAGGGTTTGTAAAACGGATGGACCAAAGGCGGTCCCTCGTCCGTGCCGTCGAGCTGCATTCCGTGACAGCTGCTGCAATACTTCTCGTACAGCACTTGACCCTTGGCAAGGTTAAAAGGAATTTCGATTGTTTCCGCGGCAATAGTGGACCCAGATATAGTCCACATGGAAATGACCGCCAGGCAAGTTAAATTTACAAGTTGTTTCATTTGATTTCCCGAATAAAGTGACAAAACACGCAATCTGCGTGACCCGACTTTATTCAGGCAATCGGTGGTCGGTATATCGAATGAGTCAGACGCGATCGATAACTGATTTTGTCCGGAGGATGATTAATTAGTCGGGGTAATTGATTGAATTCACCAGAAATGGTTATGGGGATAAATCCGGTGCTGGAGTTCGCACCACAAGCATTGGTTGTCGACGAGCAGTTTTGATTTTCACAAGAAAAATCAATGGCCTTAATCATCGAATCGCAATCGAAGGGGCTGGTGGACATGGAATCCATTTGATGCATTTCGTTCGAAGCCAGAACAAAGGCAGGCATTAGACCGATTGAAAGTATCAACAGGTAATGGATCAATTTTCTCTTGCAGACCATTATTAACAATTGAAAACCCTGGGTGATTCCTTTTTCGTTAACACATCAGACAAAGCAAACTTAGCACAGTTCTGAAATTTATGGCAGATCGCCTGCTTTTTTCCCTGTTTAACCGATACCCGGCTACTTAACACACTGCCCGTTTGCCTTAAACAATTGCTGTCTAACCAAATCTAACCTCTTTTCTGGTCAGCCGATGCGATTAGTTGATGCAGATCAAGTAACACATGGAACATTACTTGAGCCTGTAGTTTCTACAGGCTCTATACTGATTCCGAAAATATTCTTTGGATTCATGCAATGGACGCTGCCAAAACTGAAACCGAGGAAGCTACTTTAACTGATAACCTGCTGTGCCTGGATTCAAAGAGAATATAACCATGGCAAACAGCTATCGAAGCGAGGGAACCTGATGTACGAATGGCACGGCTTTGGCGGCGGTATTATGTGGATTTTCTGGATATTGATTCTGATAGCACTGGTATGGTTTGTTGTCTTCGCGGCGCGTCAAGCTGGTGATTCCCAAAAGCGAGAGAAATCGGCCTTGGAAATATTAAAGGAGCGCTATGCCAGGGGAGAAATAGATCGCGATGAATTCAAGCAAATGCGCGATGATTTAAATCAATGACCAGGTTTACACTTTCGGTAGTATTAAACGATTATTTACTTTAGAACGATTATGCGCCGTATAAATAAAAAATTAATTTCATGGGTGGTGGTGTTGAACCTGATCTTGGGTTTTATACCAATTGCCTCGGCGCAAGGTAAAGACTCAGTAAATTCGACAGATCATTGTGCATCGTCATTTACAGAATCAACCATTTCAATGTTTAGCAAAGATATCGATAAGGAGCCTGTAAATTACTGCCATGATTCTCCAGATTGTACGGTGCACTATGGCTGTGCCCCGTTACAATTCTCAAGTGAGCTAGCAGTATCGTCAACGGTAGTTGACCGCACAGTCCTGTTCGAGGATACCGCCATCTATACACACTACCCAGCAATTCCAGAACACCCTCCAAAAATCTAGGATTTTTATGCCTGGAAATTTTCAGGCTGCACCTCGATTGAGCGATTGCCAGCAAGAGAGGTTTTTACTTTACGTTTTTTCAATTTAGATAACTTAACGAGGAATGAGACATGAAACATTCAAAAGCACTGAAACTTCTGATCATCGGATTATTAGTTTCGACCACCGCTCTGGCCAGTTCCCAGGACGACGCCGAACCATCCACAACTATGCCCATGATGAAGCAGGGCGGCAACATGATGATGAATCCGGAGATGATGCAACAGATGATGAGCCAAATGCCGCATATGGGATATGGCCAAGGATCTGGTCACGGTATGCCGATGATGGGCCAAGGCATGGGCAACATGATGATGCATCCACAAATGATGCACCAAATGCCGCACATGGGATACGGCCACGGATCTGGTTACGGCATGCCGATGATGGGTCACGGCATGGGCAATATGATGATGAATCCGCAAATGATGCAGATGCGCATGCAGCACATGCAGAAAATGGAGCAGCACCTGGCGAAAATCGAATCTTTGCTCGCGCAGATCCTGGAAGCGCAAAAGTCAAAGTAAATTCGCTATCTCCTAGAAAACGCAAGTGGCCTGACAATCGAGCTCGTGGGCCACTTGCGTCACTAAATGGGATAAAACGCGGATAACGAACTCTTGATAAGCGAGATTCGAATTCACACCTGTTCGCGCTGACTGCTAACGGCTCTTGCATTGTTACCATAATTTCGATCCATCGAGCTGCATCATTTTACTGGAGTAAATAATGACTTACGTCGTTGCCAACCGCGTATTCGTGAAACCGGAATACGCAGACGAGTTCGAGCAGCGTTTTGCAAAACGCGCCGGGCAAATCGAACAGCAACCGGGATTCGTCCTCATGGAAGTTTTGAAACCCCGGTCCGAAGATACGCCGTACGTGGTGCTGACGCATTGGCAGGATGAACAGGCGTTTCAGAACTGGGTGGGCAGCGAAGATTTCCGGCTCGCGCACCAGAACCCAATGGACAGAGACGCTTTCCTGGACGGCGGGGGAATCGAGCGCTACGAAGTGGTTGTACATTCCAACTGAGCGGGCCGACCCCGCAACAGCCAACGGGACCACGCACTCGCGGTCTGGCCCGGAAGTAGAGGATTCAGGGCGTCACCGGGGTGCCTGGTCCAGGAACCGGGTCGACGCCCTTGATCGCTAGGAACCGACGACGACCTTGCCTTTCATGCCAGCGTCGAAATGCCCGGGAATCAGGCAGCCGAAACCGAACTCGCCGGATTTCGTGAACTTCCAGATGATTTCACCCTTCTTCCCGGGGGGGACGTGCGCCATGTAGGGCTCGGAATGCTCCATGCCGGGGAATTTCTTCATCATCTCGGCGTGTTGCGCCAGCGATTCCGGGGTGCCCAGCACGAATTCGTGCATCAGTTGCCCGGAATTGGTGTGCACGAAACGGATCACGTCGCCCTTGTTCACCTTGATCAGGTCCGGTGAAAAACGCATCTGGTCGTTCATGTCGACCTCGATGGTACGAGTCACCTCCATCCCGGGCTGGTAGCTGCCGAATTCGTTCTCGACCGGGTCGTACTGCACCTCGTTCGCATGTTCTTCGCTGTGGGCATATGCGCCGACTGGCGTCAGACCGAGCATGACCGCGACCAGCGTCGCGTAAAAAGTTTTGACTGTGTTCTTCATTGTATTTACCTACTCCTGATTATTCGAAAAAGTGATGCAACTAAACTTCGTATGAAACGGTGCCTTCCGGGTACCGATACCAACCCGGATCGGTGTAGTCACCGGGTTTCTGATCTTCCCTGACTTTCAATACCGTGAACATACCACCCATCTCGATGGGACCGAACTGGCCCTGGCCGGTCATCATCGGCAAGGTATTGTTCGGCAACGGCATGATCATTTCGCCCATGTCCGCCATGCCACGCTCACCCATGATCATGTAGCCGGGCATCAGCTTGCCGAGGCTTTTTTGCACGCGGCTCTGATCGACGCCGATCATGTTCGGCACGTCGTGCCCCATCGGGTTCATCGTGTGGTGCGACTTGTGGCAGTGCATTGCCCAGTCGCCGGGGGCGTCGGCGATAAACTCGACGGCGCGCATCTGCCCGATAGCGATATCGACGGTGACTTCCGGCCATCTCGCCTGCTCGGGTACCCAGCCGCCGTCGGTACAGGAAACCTCGAACTTGAGTCCGTGAATGTGTATCGGGTGGTTGGTCATGGTGAGATTGCCCATGCGCACCCGTACGCGCTCGTCGAGCTTGCACACCAGGTGGTCTATGCCGGGGAAAACGCGGCTGTTCCAGGTCCAGATATTGAAATCCAGCATGGTGTTGATACGCGCGCTCATGGTGCCCGGCTCAATGTCGTAGGCCGACATCAGGAAACAGTAGTCGCGATCCACTCGATGCTGGTTCGGGTCGCGCGGATGCACCACCAAGGAACCCATCATACCCATCGCCATTTGCACCATTTCGTCCGCGTGCGGGTGATACATAAAAGTGCCCGACTGCTTCAGTTCGAACTCGTAGGCGTAAGTCTTGCCGGGCGGGATCTGCGGCTGGTTGAGACCGCCTACACCGTCCATGCCGGCGGGCAGAAAAATGCCATGCCAGTGTATGGTGGTGTGTTCCGGCAAGCGGTTGGTGACGAATATGCGCACCTTGTCGCCTTCCACGCACTCGATGGTCGGCCCTGGCGACTGGCCGTTGTAACCCCACAGCCGCGCCACCATGCCCGGCGCGATCTCGCGTTCGACCGCTTCCGCGGTCAGGTGAAACTCCTTCCAGCCGTTTTTCATCCGCCAGGGCAGTGACCAGCTGTTGAGGGTCACCACCGGTTTGAACCAGGGACCGGTAACGGGTTCGGGCGGCACTTCCATCGTGGTAGCGCTCGACGTGGGCGATTCCGGCAACGCGGCCAGCGCCGAGCGTGATATCAGCCCTGCGCCCATGGCCGTGGCGACGCCGACACCCTTTAAAAAATTTCTTCTGTCTGTCATGTTCGTGATCCTCTAATGATCTGCGGCGGCGCCGGAAGCCGGCATGGAAACCGCTTCGGACATCATCATGCCGGGTGAAGAACCCGTCAGCGCGAGCTGCAGGCGGGTCTCGGCGATCCAGAAATCGCGCGCGGCGCGAATCGCGCTGGCTTCGAGTTCGGCGCTGGCGCGCACGTCCTCCAGCAAGTCGAAAACGCTGATCAGCATGCCGTTGTAATGCAGCAATTTCTCAGCGCTGACCCGCTGCCTCAGGGGCAGCAGCACCTTTTCATAGTGCCTCGCGATATCCCAGTAACTGCGATAAGTCAACAAGGCCTCGCGCGCCTGCGAAGCCGCCGCAATGGCGACCGACTGCGCTTGCGCCTGGGCCTGTTCGAACAGGAACCTGGCCTTGTCGTTGGCAATGCCGCCGGCATCGAAGATTGGAATACTGAACTCGAGCTCGAAACCGCGCTCCGTGCCTTCGTCATCTTTCTCGATGCCGGGGCCGAGCTCGATCGACGACAGAAACGGGTTTCTGCGCGTCAAATCGTAATTGCTCGCCATGGCTTCAATGTTCGCATTGGCGACCTGCACGTCGATACGCCTTTCGATCGCCTCGCCCTCCACGGAATCGAAATCGGGCAGCGCCCCGGGCAACGGCGGCAGCCGTTCGGAGAGCGTCAAGCGGCGAGCGGCATCACCCCATAATCCGAGCTGTCGAATCAGTGACTCGCGGGTGGCGGACTCTACCAGGCGCTGGCGGGTCAGCGCGGAGCGCATTTCACCGAGAAAGATTTCCGACTCGGCCGCCTCGGACATGCCACTGTGACCCAGCGCGGTCATCTGCCGGGTCATGTCGTTCGCCGTCGCGGCGGTTTCCAGCGAGCGCTCAACCAGGCGGGTCAGTTGCTGTTCGGCGACCGCCCTGATCCAGGCGATGCGCGTATCGGCCACGTGCTCGATCACCGAGCCCGCCGCATCGAAACGCGCCGCTTCGAGCCGGCGCAAGGTCACCTCACGGCGCAACGGCATCAGCAACAGACCGCCGATGTCGAACAGCAGGGAGGCGGAGTATTCGCCCTCGTCCGTTCGTTCGTAAGTGAAACCGGGATTACGAATACGCCCGGCCTGGGCATAATCGGCTTCGGCAATACCAACGCGCAACAGGTTGGAGCGCGCCTGCGGATTCAGCCGCATCGACAGCAGTTCGGCGCTCTCGCTATCCAGCGGCGATTTCAAAATGGCCGCTACCTCGTCGGGCGTCAGTTCATTTTCCGGTTGCAGCCTGGTAGCGGGGTTATCGCTGCCGACACTGGCGTCGACCAGTTCCTGCACCGGGGAGATTCCACGGTCTTCGGGCACGCTGGTGCAAGCTGTCAGCGTGATCAGCATGCCCAGGAAACCGATTTTGGTCAGGTTCGAATTCATATTCATGATTCCTCCTGTGCCAGGCAATCACCCGCAACCTGGCGGATTCCGGATTCGAGTTCGGCGGCGGTCAGCAGTTGCAGGGTTTGCATGGTGCTCGTCTGCTCGACGTGCAGCCAGAGCACGGTTCGCTGCCGGTAGCGCGGTTCGGTTTTGGCCGGGTAATTCATCGCTGTGGCTCTGTCCTTGAAACGCGTAGCATTCTGCTGCTGACCAAACACGCCTAGCGAGATCGCATGCTGCTTGCCTGGCTCGTTAAGCAACCAGTAATCCTCGATCCCCCTGGCCTGCAGGTCGC
>CALDDP010000032.1 GCA_937936805.1 uncultured Gammaproteobacteria bacterium
TCCCATCCAGCCATGCCCTGCCAGCTGACTATGGCTACCACCAGGCTGGCGGCAACAAGCGCAAACTGCCACTCGAACATCAGGCACATAAGCGTCATGCCGAGCAGGTGGAAATTCAACCCGGCCTGGATACCGCCTCGCATTACCCATAGCAGGCAGAGCGCAACGATAGTGCCGAGAAAAACGTGCTGCGCCTCGTTGTCAGCTATCTTCGACCACGGCGCGGTCAGCAAGGCCACCAGCATCAGCAGCGCATAAAACAGGCCACCGGCCCAGAGGTAAGCACCCGGTAGCAGGTTGGCGGGAATATCCATGGTATCAACGGGACTCCTCGAGCCGGTAAACGTCTGCACGAAGCCGGCATATTAGCAAAGCCTTAAATACCATAGAATCAATTTTATCCGGTGGAGTGTGCAGCTGCAGCGGCAGACTTCTGGGAGAAACTTCGCTAACGACCTGAAACGTAAAAATAATAATTTAAATCAATTACTTAAATCAGAAACTCATCATTCCCGTCCAACCCAGTGACAAAAAATCATCATTATTGACGATATCAACATGCCCCGGCAGTGGTTAGGCTGATCAAAACCTGGATACCAGCGAACAGGTACCGGGCTTCGAAAACAAACCTGAGGAGTAATCCGATGAATGCCAATAGCAGCAGAAATCTCGATGAGATCCTGTCATCCGAACAACTCGAGGCGTTTCAGTCCCGGGCAGCACAATACGATGAGAACAACGAATTCTTCCAGGAAGACTTTGATGTGATGAAGGAATCCGGCTACCTGATCCAGGCAGTTCCGGAGGAACTCGGCGGTCTCGGCCTTTCTTTCGCCGAGGTTTGCCAGCAACAGCGACGCCTCGCCTACTACGCACCAGCCGATGCGCTGGCGATCAATATGCATGTCTACTGGACCGGGGTCGCCGCCGATCTATGGCGCAGCGGCGACAACTCGCTCGAATGGTTGCTGCGCGAAGCCTGCGCCGGCGAGGTGTTCGCCGCCGGTCATGCTGAGAAAGGCAACGACATCGCGATGCTGCACTCAACCTGCAAGGCCGAACGCGTTGACAGCGGCTACTGTTTCACCGGCCACAAGAATTTCGGCTCGCTGTCGCCGGTGTGGACGCGGCTTGGTTTTCACGCCATCGACGATTCGGACCCGGAAAACCCGAAGATTATTCACGCCTTCATCCCCAGGGATTCAGACGGGCTGGAAGTGAGGGAGAACTGGGACGTGATGGGCATGCGCGCGACGCAAAGTCACGACACCCTGCTCGATGCCGCCTTCGTCCCCGATAAATACATCGTCAGGGTGCTCGATGAAGGCATGAAAGGCGCCGACATGTTCGTCGTCTGCGTATTTGTCTGGGCGCTGCTGGGTTTCGGTAACGTCTACTGCGGCCTGGCGCAGCACGCGTTTGACAAGGCACTGGCTTCGATCCCGGGCAAGACGTCGGTGGCAATGACCCGCTCGATGGCCTGGCACCCGGAGGTGCAGAAAGGCGTCATGGAAATGGCCGTCGAGCTCGATGCGATCAAGGCCCACCTGGACCGCACCGCTGACGACTGGAGCAACGGCGTCGACCACGGTCCGATGTGGGGCGCAAAGGCATTGATGACCAAGTATCACGCGGTTGAGGCCGCCTGGCGGGTTATTGACCGGGCGTTTGAACTTGCGGGAGGCTTCGGAATATTCCATGCTTCGGGCTGGGAACGGATTCTACGCGACGGTCGCATCGGTAGAATTCATCCGGGTAACGTGGCCCTGACGACAGAATTCGTGGCGAAGAGTTACCTGCAACTGGATATCGACGCCCAGCCCCGTTGGGGCTAAACACCGAGGTCTGTCAGTAGATCGTCTATAAAATAACTATTGAGAAGAGGAGTTTCACCATGCCCATGTTTATCATTGAACGTAATTTCGCGGAAGAAATTGCACTCGACCCGACCAACGAAGTGATATTGAAAATCAACGAAGACGTCGGCGTGAAATGGCTTTATTCGTTTCTTTCGCTGGACAAGAAAAAAACCTATTGCCTCTACGAAGCACCCAATGCCGAGGCCGTGTACGAAGCCGCGCGCCGGGCGAATGTACCGGCAGATACGGTGATTGAGGTCGATTCACCGGTTGGCCCGGCGCTGATGCCGGCTTGAATCGCAACATCCACCTCGAGCGGTTCAGCAAGTAATGACACTCAAACAGGAATATCGATGGAACGCCGGCTAGCAGCGATACTGGCAGCCGACGTCGCGGGTTATTCGTTGTTGATGAATACCGACGAGGACGCCACCTACATAGCGTGGCGCTCGGCCCGCGCCGAGGTCATCGACCCGGGTATCGCAAGCGGACAGGGTCGTATCGTCAAGCACACGGGTGACGGTTTCCTGGCCGAATTCCCGACCGTGCTGGCCGCGGTTAAATGCGCGGTCAATATCCAGCAGGAAATGTCGCGACGCAATGAAAGCCAGGTCAATGGCCGGCGCTTTGAATTCCGCATCGGTATCAATCTCGGCGATATCATCGTCGACAGCGAAGACATTCATGGCGACGGTGTCAACATTGCCGCCCGGCTGGAGGCGATTGCCGAGGCTGGAGGTGTTTGTATTTCCGATGATGTCTACCGCCAGGTCAGAAATAAACCCGGGTTTGAATTTGAGGACCTCGGCGAGCACAGCGTTAAAAATATTGCAGCGCCAATCCAGGTTTACCGCGTAACCGGGGACGGGCAGGTCGATAGAGACGCCGATGTACTGGCCGCTGCGGATCCTTCCCCCGCCGCTTCAGTAGTAAAGGAAACCGAAAGTCCACTCGAGGCCATGCTCGAGAATATGACGGCTTCGAAACAACAACCCCCGACGATGATGGTGGGCCGCAAGTCTGAAAAGAAATTGCTGTCGGATGCTTACGACGAAGCTCGACAGGGTAACGGTAACATCGCGCTGATTCGTGGTGAACCGGGCATTGGCAAGTCATGCCTGGCCAGTACTTTTGCCGAGGAATTAAAGAGCGAATCAACCCTGGTAGTCTACGGTCAGTGTCACGAAACACTCGGTTCCCCACCCTTCTGGCCCTGGCTGCAGATTCTGCGAAACCTGCAGCTGGCCGATGACAGCCTGGGGCTCGCCCCGGCAGCCATTTTCGGCGACCTCGCAGCCGCCGAAAAACAACAACAGAACCAGCCGTCATCCCTGTTAAGCAGTGATGTCGGCAGCGATCAGTTCCTGCTGTTCAGTAAAATTGCCAACGTGCTGGCCCAGTACGCATCGCAACATACCCTGATTCTGATAATCGACGACCTGCACTGGGCCGACAAGTCGTCGCTGCTTTTGCTCAGCCACATTTGCAGAAGACTGTCAGAACAGGCCATGCTGGTGATCGGTACCTACCGCGATATCGAGATTACCCGCAAGCACCCGCTGTTCGAGTCGCTGGGTGAAATCAGCCGTCAGGCAAACTTGAGGCGCATTCCCCTGAAAGGGCTTCCCGAAGAGGATGTGACCGGCTTTATCGAGAATACGGTGAGCCAGACATTGTCTCCCGAAATATTAAAGTCACTCTACGAGAAGACCGACGGCAACCCGTTGTTCGTCTCCGAAGTGGCTCGAATTCTGCAGCAGGAAAATTTTGACCCCTCCAGTTGCCAGATGGCGATCGAGATTCCCGAAGGCATACAGGAAGCCATCGGCCGACGCCTCAACCAGTTGTCCCCGCAGTGCAACGAACTGCTTACCCAGGCGGCAGTGATCGGGCGCAAATTTAGTTTGCCGGTGCTGAATCAGCTATTGCCGGAGGCTGATCATTTCGGCTCACTGGAAATTCTGGAAGAGGCGTTAAGCAGAGGTATTGTTGAGCAACGCCCGCATACCGTGGCGGAATTTCAGTTCTGCCACGTCCTCACCCGCGACATACTTTATGAAGAGTTGAGTCTCGCCAAAAAAATTATCCTGCATAAAAAAGTAGCCGACGCGCTGGTGCTGCTGCGTGACGGTGACGCTGAAGTCTCCGCCGGAGAGATCGCGCGCCATTACTACCATGCGATACAAGGAGGGCAAAGCGACGCGGCGGTGGACTACGCAATCGAGGCGGCGGAGCACGCGATAAAATTATCGGCCTACGATGAAGCCAGGGAGTACTACGAACTGGCGATGGATGTCTTCAACCTCGACGAGCGCCGCTATGCAAAACAGAAGACCGAGGTTTTATTCCACATCGTCGAGTGTGTGCACGCGGTCGGGTCATCGACCCAGGTGACCGCGGATGCCTGCGAAGTCACGCTTCGTGCGGCAAGACAAACCGGGCAGTATGACATTTTCTCCCAGGCCGCCTGTCGGCTGGTGTATGTGGAACGCAGGCCGAACCGGGCGAACCAGGGACTGAAGTACATCCAGGAAGCGCTTTCCTACCTGCCGGAGGATGACCTGGTCAACCAGGCAAATTTGCTGGCTTACCACTCCATGTCGCTGTGCTTCAACGGCCACAGAAGTGAGGCCGAACGGGTCGCTTTCGAAGCCCTGTCGGTAGCGCAACGCTGTGGCGACATCATGGTGCTCTGTAACAGCCTGTGCATGGCCTTGCTGGTACTGCGGGGCCGACCTGAAAAGCTCAGCGAACGCATACGCCTGGGTGAACAGGCGGTTGAGCTGTCCGTTGAAATCATCCAGACCTCGGGCTATACGCCGATTCTGAATGACCCGAAGGAATGGTTGATCATGACCTACCAGGAACTCGGGGATATGGGTAAGGTTAAAAAGCTTATCCAGCAACTTGAAGCTTCTGTCGAGCAGGTTTACTCGTTCAAGGGAGACTACTTTTCAGCTAGCGCAAAGGCTAACCAGGCCCTGTTCGAAGGACGCTGGCAACAGGCTGAAACCCTGATCGAAACTGCCGCCGAGCTGGGCGCGAGTAAACTAGATGGCAGTGCAGAGGGTGTTTACGGCGTACAAATGTTTATGCTGAACCGCGAACTTGGACGTTTACCCATGGTCCAGGGCGCGCTCAAACGGATGCTGGAAGAAGACAACAACGCGGTATGGGCACCGGGTCTGCTGGCGACCTACACCGAACTCGGCATGCTCGACCAGGCGCGGGAGATATTCGAACAGCTCGCGGCCCATGATTTCCGGCCACTGGGAGAGGGCGAACTCTTCCTCACCTGCCTGGTTTACATGATCGATGCCTGTGTTGAACTCAATGACACCGGCAGGGCCGCCGCCCTTTACCAACGCCTGGTACCCTATTCGGGGCAGATGTTGCCGCACGCCACCGCGGTCAGCCATGGGCCGGCGGATATGTACCTGGGCATGTTGTCGAGCTTGATGAATAACCTCGACGAGGCGCAAAAACTGTTTGCCAAAGCGACCGCGTTAACCGAGAAGTCCGCCCCCAATATGTGGCAGGCTCACATCATGTATCGCCATGCGGAAGTCCTGAAACGACATAACTTCAGCGGCGGCCGAGCAAAATTCGACGAGTTAGTCGCCCAGGCTCGAGCAACCGCCCAGGCCATGGGCATGGTCAACCTGTTGGCAAAACTGGAAAGACTTGAAGCCGGTAACGGGCCGGAAAACGCAGATTCGGACGGTGGTCTTACGCGCAGGGAGCTGGAGGTGTTGCAATTGATTGCCCAGGGTAAGAGCAACAAGCTGATTGCCTCGGAGTTGAACCGCAGCCTGGCCACGGTAGCCACCCATGTGCGTGCCATCCTTAATAAAACCCATACCGCAAACCGTACCGAGGCGGCGGCTTTCGCCGCGGAGAACAAACTTTTCCGGGACGATTAATCAGTCGGGTGAGCCTCCATTCAGATCCGAAGCCGCAGATAGGTTACCTGATGCTCATATTCCGGCACTGCGCATACCGCTGCCGGGTCGCGTTCGTCGGCTAAAAACTACCGTTCACCTGCGCAAAAAAGCGTTTTTTGACGCAGTTCTCCGAGATTTTTGCATCTTCCACCTATATTCCTGATTCGCCTGAGGATTCCGCCGTGATGAGTCCTCACTGACGATAAATCAAAACCCGTTGATTTCGGGTTTAACCGGGCAACATGGATGAATCGATTTTTTCACCTGATCACACTTTTGCTGTGCGCCTGCCTTGCGGCCTGCGGTACCGACACCGGTTCCAGTGGGAGCGGCAGCAACAGCGTTAGCAGCATCGGCGACGGTTTATCCGGCGATCGTCCAGGCCTGACCTTGCGCCTGACCGATGCGCCGTTTGACGAAGCCATAGGTGTAATGCTGACGTTCGTCGAGGTGCGCATGAGGAAAAAAGGCGGTGGCGGCTGGGTCAGCATCGATCTTAGCGACAATCCACAGCAGATTGACCTGGCGGCGTTGCAGGGAATCAAATCCGCGCCCCTACTGTTCGATAAGGACGTTCCTTACGATGACTACGACGAGTTACGCCTGATCCTCGACACTACGACACCGATGGCCAATATGATCACGCTCAGCGGCGGCGGAACTCCCGAATTGAAAATACCCAGTAGCGCTTCGTCCGGGATCAAGATCAAGGGTGACTTCACCGTCTCCGATACGATGCCAACTTTGCTGGTAGTCGACGTCGACCTGCGTCAGTCGATCAAACAGACCGGCCCCGACTACATCATGAACCCGGTAGTACGCCTGGTGAACGGCAATGATTTCGGCCATAAACGCGGTATCGTAGACCCGGTACTGTTGACCGCGGCGAGCTGCTCTGACGCGTTTGTGGATACCTATAATTCGGTCTATGTCTACAACGGGCACAATGTCACCCCGGACGACATTAACCAGAAATCGAACAAGAATGTCGATCCGTTAACCACTACACGAATTGTTTACGATGGCGCCACTTCAAGTTACCTGTACGAGGCCGCCTTCCTGCCGGCGGGCGACTACACCATCGCGTTTACCTGCAATGCCAACCTGGACGATCTCGACAAAGACGACGACCTGAAATTCTTCAACAAACAAAACGTTACCATCAAACTGAACGACACCAAGTTTTTCTAACCCGGAACCGTTTTTTCCGGCCTATACTCAGTAAAAAGCCGGTGGAGTAGGTACAGGACCGTATGAACCCGGGAACCGCATTAACCCGTTTAATCACCCTACTGGCACTGGTTGCCAGTAGTTGCGTTATGGCGCAGGATTCCTCCGAGGCGGAGGAACTGAACCAGTTTCTCGACCTGCTCAATCAACAAACTTCGCTCGCCACCAACACCCGCCTGAATGCCGATTTCGTGCCCGGGATGCTCAGTGTGCTTGACGCCGAGCAAATGCAACGCCGCGGCTTCAGAACGGTGTGGGATGCACTGGAGTCGCTCCCGGGGGTGCAGGCCAGCAGGGACACAACCGGTGAACGCAGCATCAGTGTGCGCGGCATTGGTCAATTGTTTGAGCCCAGCAAGGTTAAGCTGCTGCTCAACGGCGTCGCAGTGAACACTTCTGCGAGCGCCACCACCGGCACCATCTACGACACGCCGATAGAACAGATCGAACGGATCGAATTTATCCGCGGACCCGGCTCGGCAACCCATGGCGAATACGCCTATGCCGGTGTACTCAACGTCACCACCCGG
>CALDDP010000033.1 GCA_937936805.1 uncultured Gammaproteobacteria bacterium
ATAAGGCGGGCATGCAATCCGATCGTCATCATCTTCGGATGAGTTTCGCCTTCGGCGTAAAGTATGTCGAAGCTATCCTTCAGGTAGGTAAAGAATTCGTCGCCGAGTTGATAATCGTGATCGCCACGACTGAATTTCGAGTCGTTGGTATCGAGCGAGTAGGGCACCAGTAACAGTTCGGGGTAGTCCGGGGACCAGTAGGGCAGGTCATCGTTGTAGACATCCGAGTCGTAGAGGAAACTTCCTTCCTCGACGATCAGTCGGCGGGTATTCAGCGAGGGCATACCGGCGTAATAACCCAGCGGGGGTTCCCCGGTAAGCTGGCGTATCTGCTCGACGCTGTTGCGGATACATTCCCGTTCGGCGGAAGCTTCGAGGTCGTTATAGTCGAACCAGCGCCAGCCATGCGGGTGAAGATCGAACCCGGTATCGATCATCGCTCGCAAAGCCTTCGGGTTTTGCCAGCCGGCCAGTCCGACCAGGTTGACGGTGGCCTTGAGATCGCGATCGGTAAAGGCCTTGAGTAGTCGCCAGTAGCCGACCCGCGAACCGTACTCGTAACTGGATTCGATATTCAGATCCCGTCCGCCGATGCGGGTTTCAACGGCGACGTCCGAGACGCGCACCTCCGAACGGTTGTCGCCGTTCAACACGCAAAGCTCGGCACCTTCTTCGTAGTTAATGCAGAAATTGACCGCGATCCGCGCCTCGTCGGGCCAGACGACGGCAGGTGGTTGATCTGCGTAGCCGATAAAGTCGCGGCTGGGCCTGGAGTCATCGTTCATAGGTTGGCTCGTTTTCAGCTGATCCGGCGTAAATTCCCGCACGTCGATAAGCTACATAGTCAAAACAACGCGTCCATTTCGATAGTCTCGTGCATGGCACGGTCGAATAGCATAGCAGTTCATCATCGTCGGTTGAAGCGACGGCGGCATGGTGGGTCTGCCGTCGTGATTGGGGAAGTGTTTGATATGCAGTACAATTACCGAATCGTCTAATTTCAGGCATTGTACGATGAAAAATTCAGTCAATCGGAGCAGGCGCAAGTTGTTTCTCGGTATGATGACCCTGCCGGTTTCAGGACTGGCCAGGGCCGTTATACCAACTCCGTCGGGCAGCGAAGGGCCGTTTTATCCAACCACCCGGATGCGCTTCAACGATATCGATAATGACCTGGTCAAGATCGAGGGCGAGGTCGAGCGGGCAGGCGGGGAAATTGTCATGCTCACCGGGCGCGTGCTGGATAGCGCTGCTAGTCCGATCGCGGGGGCACGAGTTGAAATCTGGCAGTGCGATGTTAATGGGCGCTATCTGCACCGTGGCGATTCAGGCTGGAACTCGCGAGACCCCGCATTCCAGGGTTTTGGTCACGACCTGACCGGGGCCGACGGCAGCTATTCGTTTCGCACCATCAAACCCGTTCCCTACGCGGGGCGCACGCCGCATATACACGTCAAGGTATTGCTCGATAACCGCGAACGCCTGACCACGCAATTCTACCTGCCCGATCATCCCGGCAACAAAAAAGACTGGCTTTATCAACGAGTGCCGCAAGCCAAACGGGAACTGGTGACAATGAATTTTGCCCCTGCCGGGCAGGTGCCGCGGGCAACTCTCGACATCGTCATTTAGGTCCCCCGGCTCGTCTCAGTTCGAGTATCTTTATTTAATCACGATAAATAGAGATCCACCGTTGCGATCGACGCGAAGCAATACCGATGTCGTGCTAAGTTGTAATGCTGCTTGCAACGATTCGATATCATCTACCTCGCGCTTGTTGGCACCCACGATTACATCACCCGCGCGTAATCCACTGTAAGCGGCTGCTGAATCAGGTGCTACGGCAACAACCAGTACACCTTTGCCATCAGGATTATTCTCGACTTGCAAACCCTGCAAAAGAGGCGTTAGCGTTTCAACTTTAGCCTGTCGGGATTTAGCCCTGCCGACCTCGACCGTCAGCTGCAATGAATCGCCGTTACGCAATATTTTCAGCTCTACCTTGTCGCCGACTTCCTTGATACCGATGCGGCTGCGCAACTCGGCGGTAGAACGAGTAGTTTTACCGTCAGCTTCGACGATGATATCCCCTGATCTAATTCCTGCCTCGGCGGCTGGTGTGTCTTTGAAGACGTTAGTCACCAATACCCCGAACTGTCCCCTGGGTAAATCAAAGGCGTCGCGCAGCTCGGGCGTTATGTTCTGGATTCCGATACCGATTTGTCCGCGTCTGACTTCGCCATACTCGATGATCTGCCGCATGCTTGCGGTTGCCATGTTTACCGGAATCGCAAATCCGATACCCACGTTACCCCCTGCCGGCGAGATAATGGCGGTATTGATGCCGACCAGCTCGCCTTTCAGATTGACGAGGGCACCGCCGGAGTTCCCCGGATTTATCGAGGCATCGGTTTGAATGAAATTTTCGTATCCCTCGATACCGAGCCCGCTGCGGCCGAGCGCGCTAACTACGCCGGTGGTTACCGTCTGGCCCAGACCGAAAGGATTGCCGATAGCGACGACGAAATCACCGACTTCCAGCAGGCTTGAATCGGCGAAGCTGACATCGGTTAAATCATCGGCATCGATCTTGAGTATCGCGATGTCAAGATCGGGATCAGTGCCGACTATACTGGCCTCGTAACTGCGACCATCGATCAGGGATACCTGTACTTCGTCTGCGCTTCTGACGACGTGGTAATTGGTCATCACGATCCCGTCCCCGGCGTCGACAATCACTCCGGAACCCGCACTTTGCTGACGCTTGTCTGGTACCCGCCGTTCCGGTTGCGGTTGATCTGGAAAATCGAAAAATTTACGGAAGAAAGGATCATTCAACAGCGGGTTGTCGCTGGTCTTCCGCGTAGAATAGGTTGCGATATTGACTACCGCAGGATTGACCTGTTTAAGCATCGGTGCTAACGATGGGAACGGTCTACCCAGCGCATCCGTACCTGGAAGAACAGCCTGCACAGCCGGCCAGGCCAGTGTCAGCAGTAATAATAAAAACAATCGATATTTCGGCGTTTTCATCAGTACAACCTCTTCAGTATTCAGCAATAAAGAGGGCTGGCCAGTTGCTGACCAGCCCGGTTATCAAGTTTCCTTCAGGTATTTATTGATATGCGCTTTACCTCCCGGTTTGCGTTTTCACGCCGGGGAATTTCAAGTTTTAAGACGCCCTTGTCGAGGTTTGCCTTGATTTCGTCCCCGATGGCGTCATCGGGCAGTGCCAGGGTCCGTTGAAAAGATCCATAGCTGCGTTCGACACGATAATAATGCTTGTCCTTGTCTTCGCTTTGCTCTTCCTTCTGCCCCTTGATGGTCAGTATATCGTCCTTGACCTCGAGCGAAAGGTCGGATTCGGTAAGGCCCGGTACATCGAGTTTGATTTCGTAACAGTTGGAATCACCCGATACATCAATCTGCGGTCGATAGATATTTTCCAGGGATATTCCGGGCATGGCTCTGGATTGCAGATTCGAGGTCAGCGACGGCATACCGAACGACTTAAAGGCATCGTCAAACCAGCGATCCATATCACGCTGCAGGCTCATCAGGGAACCCGGTCCCGCTTGCGGCATATTGCCGGCTTCACTGCGGCTTACCGGAATCTGGGTTTCCTTGCCATTTTCCTCGTGTTTGAACCAGTTCCAGGGTTTAAGTTTTTCCAGGTTCATCTTCATCTCCTGAGTAGTTGCGGATTGATCGATACAGCCCTAAAAGGTACTGCGCTTAACCTTATATTACCTAGGGCTAAGCCGGCAGCTTTCAAGGCCGGGAAATTGACCCAGATCAATATCTGACGATCTATCGATCAGCCGGCTTAGTATCCCCCGGAAATGGCGCGGGAGGCTGGTAGCGTTTCTCCAGTGCCTTTACAGAGGGTCCGGGAGTCTATTCTGGAAAGGAGACTCTTGAGAGGTATGTATCGCGTGCCCCCTATGGGTCGGATTCCCGACCGTAATAGCGCTAAAGAAAACCGTCGATCTGCCGATTAATGCGCTGAATATCCATAAGTAATCAGGCCAGGAACGGTTCGAGCTTCGTTTTGACGAGCCTAATCGGATCTTTGCGGCGGTTGAGAGGCACTAATTATGAATCACAAGCATACAATCTGGATCGTCGTGGCGAGCCTGTTTTTATTCACCCTGGGGGTGCCATTGACGGCAAGTTCCGGCGCAGGTAAATGTCTTTACGTATCTTCCTACCACAGGGGTTACGCATGGTCCGATGGCGTGG
>CALDDP010000034.1 GCA_937936805.1 uncultured Gammaproteobacteria bacterium
GCGCCCAACGGGGCGCGCAAAACCAGGCGTGACCACGCTGCCCTGCCCGTTTCGATAGAAGAAACGGTCGAGGAAGCGGTGCAATGCCATGCGGCCGGCGCCAGCGCGCTGCATGCGCATGTGCGCGGAGACAATGACGAGCACGTGCTCGATGCGAGACTCTACCGTGAACTTCTCGCGGAATTGTCGCGCCGGGTTCCCGAAATGCTGATACAGATCACTTCAGAAGCCGTGGGAATCTATACTCCCGCCGAGCAGGTGGCCTGCATTCAGGCCGTGGTACCCGAAATGGTAAGCATGTGCCTGCGTGAAATCAGTTCCAACTTCGAACAACCGGAGTACGCGCGCCAGTTTTTTGAATGGTGCGATGAAAACGCGGTTCATGTTCAGCATATTGTTTTTTCGGTGGAGGAATTCCAGCATTTTCTCGACTATCGCGAACAGGGCGTGATTCCCGCCGGGCACCGCTGCGTTCTATTCGTGCTTGGACGCTATAACGTCAACTTTCAGTCTGAACCCGCCGACCTCGATCCGTTTCTGCAACATGATCTCGCCGGGCTCGACTGGTTCACCTGCGCCTTTGGCAGCCAGGAGCAACAATGCGTAATGGCCGCGATCAATGCCGGTGGTCACGCCCGCATCGGCTTTGAAAATAATCTTTACCTGCCCGACGGGGAGATCGCGGCCAGCACCGCGGCCCTGGTATCGAGCCTGGTCGACAGCATGCAGACACAAGGTTTGCGCCCGGCAAGCGCTGGCGCCGCGCGTCAGTTGCTTGGAGTACGCAAAGTGTAAACCAGCAACCCGGTCGCGACCACGCAGAACGCGGCCATCATCATCGAGATCCCCGCGAAGGATATCTGCCACTGCAGCAATGTGCCGACCAGCGCCGGACCGAGCGCCGAGGCAAATACCATGATCGCATTAGTCATTGATTTGATCGCGCCCAGATGCCTGGCGCCGTAAAGTTCCGCCCAGAGTGCGCTCAATCCGGTGAAATAAAGCCCGGAACTCACGCCCATCAGCAGCATGTAAGGCCAGACCATGAATACGTGATCGGACAGGTTCAGCACCACCAGCGAGAGCGCCAGTGGCAACAGGAACAGCGGCACCACGCGCCTGGCGCTGAAACGATCGATCAGCACTCCCGAGTAGATCGTGGTCGCGACCGACACCACCGAGTAAAGCCAGTAATTGCCTGTCAGCCACAGGCTGCTCCAGTTCTTCGCGCTGGAGATTTCTGCCGGAAAGAAAAACAACGCCGTACCGATCATCGAAGGTGCAATCATCGCCGGCAACATAAAATAGAAGCGCTTTTCGGACAGCATCTGCCGTCGTGTATAATCCAGCTGCCCATTTTCTTCGCTAGCACGTTTTTTAAGCGCATCGCTATGCTCGGCGTGACGCCGGTCATGCCCCCTGAGTAGCCACAATGCCGGCGCAATTGAGCACAGCACCACGACTGCGACGATAGAGAAGGTATCGCGCCAGCCCATAACCTGGGTGGCGTAAAGACCCGCCACCGGCAGTATCGATTCACCAAAGGCAAAACCGATTGCGGCGAGCGCGATCGCCTTACCGCGGTCAGCGTCATGATAGCGAGCCATCGACGTTATGCCGGCATGACTGCTGAGCCCCTGACCGAACTGGCGCAACATGAATATCGCCAGCATCAGCAGTAGCGGCGAAGTAACCGACCCCATCACCAGGCAGGCAACGCTCAACCCTGCCAGGGTACAGGCGGTAAAAACGCGCAGATCAAACCGGTCGATCAACGCCCCCGTCCAGTTGATCACCAGCGCCGAGGCGAGGGTGCCAACCATGTAGATGCGCCCCCAGCTGCCGGCATCGAGCCCGAAATCGGCCTGGATGCCCGAGCCGAATACGCCGATAAAATAGGTTTGCCCGGCGCTGGACATGAACGCGAGAAAAAAGCCGAATCCCAGAAAGCGCGGATTCGACCGTGCGAAACGCCAGTAGCTAATCAGCATTTCGGTAAAACGAATGGAAATACATGCGGGGCGCGTATACGAATCTTGCAAGGAGTTTGCGGCATGGCATGAATTCAGCGGCGGGTCGATTAATGCGAGGACTATACGCTATCAGACCCGGCTGAAGAATACTGTAGCCGGCAAAACAAAAGTCGGGTAAAAGTTACCGGTAGCAGTTTATCGTGCAGATTCATAATCGGGTGATTACCTTTTTCTGCAATCACAGACGCCGGTAAACGATTAACAGCCTGCGTTCTTCAAACAGGCGCTGAGCTGTGCCCGACAATCATCGAATCGACGCTGTGCTACTGGTTTCACTGTCATGAACTGCAGACCTGGCTGAACCACCGGGCTCAGCCCCGGCATAGCCAAAGTGTTTAGAAAATATAGTACAATTGCAGGTTGATTATAGGGAGAGAGCTGATGATGACGAAGTACCCCTGCGGCCTCCGCATGAACAAGATCTTATGGGCTGCCTTTGTCTTTTCGCATATTGTTATAACCCCCACTGCATGGGGTGCCGATGATGCGGCCAACAAGCAGATCCAGGTTTTCATAGAGCAGCAAGTTCTAATTGCCCTGGAGAACGGTGAGGAAATTTACAATTTCGATATTGTTACCGGACGTGACGGAAAGGAAACTACGGCGGGTAGCTACCAGATCTCCAGAAAATACGAGAAATACACGAGTAAGACATACGGATCCGAAATGCCGTATACCATGTTCTTCACTGACGACGGCAAGGCAATTCATGGAACGCAGATGGCGACTCTAAGGTCATACCTGCATGCTTATCTGGCTGAATCAGTCGGATCGGAAGGCTGCGTGGGGCTGACTGACGACAATGCCCTGGCATTGTTCGAGTGGGCTCCGGTTGGAACGCCTGTGGTTGTCATAGCGGAAGAGAAAGAAAAGGTCGATGAATAAAATGTCCAGGATGCTGTCATGAGGTTGCTCGGTCAAAGCCTGTTTATCGCACTGCTGCTCATATTTCAGCCGGTTTATGCGGATGATGCGCACAAAGCGGACACCGTGCTTGTCATCAAGAGTGAGAAACGTCTGTATCTTCTGCACAAGGGCGTGCCATTTGCGACATTGCCAGTCACTTTCGGTGGACAGCCCGAAGGTCACAAACAATCCCGTGGCGATCAACGAACCCCCGAAGGACATTACAAGCTCGATTACAAAAACGTTAACAGCAAGTTCTACAAATCGATACACATTTCCTATCCAAATGCCGACGACAAAGCGCTAGCCCGAAAGCTTGGTTTGAATCCGGGTGGCGATATCATGATCCACGGTCAGGCGAATGGCTGGGAGTGGGCGACATCAATCGTGCAACTTTTCTCATGGACCGATGGATGCATAGCACTGAGCAACGAGGATATGGACCAGGTGTGGGCTGCTGTAGATCCAGGAACCCCAATCGAGATTCGGCCCTAGTCTGTGGGCGTCCGCGCAACCTGGAACTGCCATAACTTAGTAAAGAATTGAGGGAATTTGATGTCAGCCAAAGAGCTTCTGGAAAAGCCGGGAAATGTCGTTAGTGCGGCAAAACTACTTTATCTGATGATTGCCATCGGAATGGTTCGCACCGGCATGACTGTATTACGTCATGCTGATGTGAGATCCCCGCATGCACTCATCTTCACGAAGATATTGGTCTACTCCGCAAGCCTGTTCCTGATCTACCAGATCAGCCAGGGCAAGAATTGGGCAAGGTGGTTTCTATTGGTGATCTTCGCCATCGCATTCCCTTTGAGTGTACTGCCTACTTTGGATGCGATTTCCCATAGTCCCGTTCACTCCCTGCTGGGATTTCTTCAATTAGGGTTATATATCGTCGCGATGGTATACCTGTTCCAGCGCAGCTCGACGGAATGGTTCGGCTCAGGAAAAGCTTCTGGCTAGCGCCGGCAATTGGGGACCAGATATGTGGGCACAAAACAGATTGACCGAAATGCTGCAACTTCAGTGGCCTATTCTGCAGGCCCCGATGGGGGAATATACCACACCGGAACTGGCTGCAGCCGTTAGCAACGCCGGTGGACTCGGTGCCCTCGGCATGTGGGGCTTTAGTGCTAAAGAAGTCGAGTCTCGCATAACCGGATTTCGTGAACAGAGCAAGGGAGGCTTAAATGTAAACTACCCACTTTGGGACGACCCGGGTGATTTGACAAATATCGCCATGCCCATGCGCGAAGGAGTTCAAAGGCTCTATGACGATAAAGGGCTTGGTCCGATACCAACACCACATGCCGCTGCCGGTGAAGTCAGCCCGGAGCACCTTGAAGTGCTTAAAAGCATGAAACCCGAAGTAATCAGTTTCCATTTTGGGTTGCCTGACCAGCAAATCATAAATCAGCTCAAGGCAACAGACATATGCATAATGTGCAGCGCTACTACCGTAGCCGAAGCCAGGTACCTTGAAGAGAATGGTGTCGATATCGTGATAGCCCAGGGTACCGAGGCAGGAGGTCACCGGGGTACTTTTTCGGGTGCAGATGTGAGTCTGCAGTCAGGACTGTTTTCTCTGCTTCCACAAGTGGTAGATGCCGTGAAGGTACCGGTGATAGCAGCAGGTGGCGTCGCTGATGGGCGAGCCATTGCTGCAGCACTAATGCTGGGTGCCAGCGGGGTGCTGGTAGGGACGGCCTTTTTACGCTGTGGCGAGGCCGATGTTCTAGATACCCAGCGTGCCGCCCTTGGCGCAGCCGAGGAAGCCTCGACAATACTTACCGATCTAATGTCAGGAAGAAAAGCCCGCTCAATCAAAACCAGGCTTATCGAAGAATTATCCCGCCAAAACCTGGAACCGCTTCCCTTTCCTGCTCAATACAGCTTGACCCTGCCCTTCGAGGAAACCGGTGACAAAGATTTCATGGAACTCTTCGCGGGACAATCGGTGGCTCTCACGCGCGAGATGTCGGCAGCGGA
>CALDDP010000035.1 GCA_937936805.1 uncultured Gammaproteobacteria bacterium
GTTTCCGCTTTACGATACCCTCGAAATCGAAGGTCAGACGCTGGTGCCCTACCGCGCCGATTACAGTTGCAACTGGTTGCAGGTGCTGGACGCGATCCTGGATCCGATTCATACCAGTTTCCTGCATTCACGCATGAGTCGCGCACAGTTTTCCGAGGGCATGGGTGAGATAGGCGAGCTGTTGTTTTATGAGCGGGAAATGAGTTTCCTCGGTGCCAATGTGCGCCGTGTCGACGACAATGTCTGGGTGCGGGTCAACGAACTGGTGTTGCCCAATTATACCCAGGCGGGTGCCGCTTTTTCCGCCGACGGTACGAAGTCTATCTACTACGGCCGCACCGCCTTTTCCCGTTGGGTGGTGCCGCTCGACGATGAAACCACTACCGCCTTCGCCTGGGCGATCTTCGGCGAGCGTGCCGACCCGCACGAATACAATACGCCCGAGGGCCCGGAGTTGATCGAGCAGGGTGAGCGCATGGACCGCAGTTATGCCGAACGACAACGTTTTCCCGGTGACGCCGAGGCGGTTGAGGGCATGGGCCGTATCGCCGATCAGAAAATGGAACACCTGGTGCCGAGTGACAAGGCGATCATCCTGTACCGCAAGAAACTGCGCAAACTTTGCCGTGACCTCGAGGCGGGTGTCAAACCTGGTCATGTTACCGACATCTGGCAAAACCCGGTGCCGACTTATGGCGGCGATACGGTATTGCATGCGCCTGCCGACCCGGTAGATGATGCGAGCCGGTTGATCGATACTGGTGAAAAGGTCATGCAGATCCAGTTCGATGCCGAGACCCTGAGCGGGGCTGAACGCGACCAGGTGGTTATCGACGCATTGAAAACACTCGAGTCCGCAAACCGATGACGATAAAACTTCACATCAAGAATAACCACGCCGGGCCGGATACGTTTCCATCCACACCTGAAAGCGAACCCGTGTTCACTATTTCGCTGGAAAAGTACCAGCAGGCAGCGCTCGATTTCCCCGACCTTGCCGGGCAACTCGAGGTGTTTGTCGACTGGGATACCGATCACTGGATCGAGTCGATGCGCGATACCGAGGTTTTGCTGACCTGGAACCTGCCGACGGAAAACCTGGCCACGGTGGCGCCGAAGCTGAAGTGGATCCACTGTATCGGTGCCGGGGTCGAGCACCTGTGCCCGATGGACTGGGTTCCTCCCGGGGTGACGGTTACCAATAACAAGGGTGCGCATGCCGACAAGGCCGGCGAATTCGCGCTGATGGCGGTGTTGATGCTGCATAACAAGATGCCGGCAATATTGAGTAACCAGCGCATTGCGACCTGGAATTCGCTGTTTTCTACACCGATAGCGGGCAAGACGGTCGGCCTGGTCGGGGTCGGCAGCATCGGTGGCGGGGCGGCGACACAACTCGACAAGATGCCGGTACATATTATCGGCGTGAGCCGGCACGGCAAACCGCACCCGCAGGTACACGAAATGGTGGCGATGGATCAACTCGACGCGGTGCTGCCACGCATGGATTATATATTCGTATCGCTGCCGTCGACGCCTGAGACAGTGGGCCTGTTCGATCGGCAAAGGCTGCAATCGCTGAAGCCGGGCGCCGGTATCATAAATGTCGGTCGAGGATCGACCTTTGATTACGATGCGTTGGCGAACCTGCTGGCCAGTGGTCACCTGTCTGGCGCGGTCATCGATGTGTTCGACGAGGAGCCCCTGCCGCATGACTCGCCGCTCTGGTCGGCGCCGAATTTCGTGGTAACACCGCACGTATCGGCCGACGACGGTGACAGTTACGTGCCGATTACGCTCGAGTTGTTCTTCAATAATTTGCAACGTTACGTCAGCGGCGAACCCTTGATGAACGTGGTGCGACCCGAGCTGGGTTACTGAGTATCAGCTCGAACTGCCTCGAGCAGACGCCGGGGCAAGAAAATGCTCCTCGAACCACGCTGAAGACCGGCCGGTGGACTAGCCGGCATTAATGGCTATCAAACAAACAGAACCTGCGCTAGGCTTGCGCGCTGGATAGTCATTTTGCGGTTCGTATGCGATCAACGTCGGCACTGCGCCCACTTCTCCTGCTGATTTTTCTCGGCACCAGCTGGGGTCTTTATTTCTCAATGTTGAAGATCGCGGTTTTATCGGGTATCTCCTATTTTGGCATTCTCACCCTGGCAACAGTCGGCGTTGGAACAGGTATGAGCGCGATAGCGTTAGTGCGTGGTCGCAAACCGGAATTCAAGCGCCGACATGTCATTTTTTATCTCGTCTGCGCGCTTACCGGGTACCTGCTGCCGACGATTGCGGAACTGTTGGTGATAGGCCATATGCCGGCCGGGTTGCTGACCCTGATCGTCAGTATATCCCCGTTGGCGACATTACTGTTCGCCTGGATCATGCGCACCGATATTATTAACCGGTCCAGGGTGGCCGGTATCCTGCTCGGTGCTTTCGCGATATTTGCGATACTGCTACCCGATGCTCACACCACCAAGGAAGTTGCCTGGCACTGGTTGCTGATAACGCTGCTGGTGCCGGTTTGTTACTCGATCCACCATAATTTCGCCGCGCGTTGCTGGCCCGCGGGTTCGGATTCATACCAGGTCGCCTGCGGCGAAGCGATTGTTGCGAGCCTGATACTGGTTGCGTTTTCGCTGTTCAACTGGCAATGGGAGGATCTACAATCCTGGAACCAGGGGCATAGTGCCATTTTGTTTATGGCGGCAATTTCGCTGGTCGACATTTACATTTATTTCGAGCTGATCCGGCTCAAGGGACCGATTTATACCTCGCACGCGAACTATGTCATGGTGATCAGTGGTGTGCTGTGGGGAATGCTGATATTTGCTGAACGACCGAGTCCGCTGATGTGGGTTAGCGCGCTGTTGTTGATGGCGTCGCTGTATCTGATCAGCAATAGTAAAACCAGGGAGCTTGAAGCGCATGCGCAGGAAAATTGATTTAACTCTGCTGGTGGCTGTGCTACTTGCCGGAGTCAGCGCATTGGCAGGCGCCGCCGGATTGCCGCTGGTCGACGCGCACATTCATTACAGTCATGACGCCTGGCAGCGTACTCCTCCAACCGAAGCGGTCAGGGTGCTGCGCAGTGCCGGTCTGAAGTATGCTTTCGTATCCAGTTCGAGTGACGAGGGCACGCAGAAGCTGTACAAGATTGCACCGGAATTGATCGTACCGGTGTTACGTCCGTATCGTAAACGCGGTGAAATTTCGAGCTGGATGTATGACGAAAGCGTGGTTGCGATGCTTTCCGAGCGGCTTGCGCGAAACTACTATGCCGGCATCGGCGAGTTCCATGCCTTTGGTGAGGATGTCGATCTACCCGTGCTGCAACAGGTGATCGCCCTGGCCCGAAAATACCGGATTTTTTTACACGCGCATGCAGATGCGGACGCGATCAAGCGTATCTTTGCAAGCAATCCGGATGCCCTCGTGATCTGGGCGCATTCGGGGTTCGAGTCACCCGCAGGAATTGCGCCGATGCTGCAACAGTATCCCAATCTGTGGTCGGATCTAGCCTTTCGCTCCGAGCATTCGTTCAACGGCGTGGTCGATGCGGACTGGCAGGCATTGTTCGAGCGGTTTCCGCGGCGTTTCATGCTCGGCACCGACACCTATACACCGGAGCGCTGGTATTTCGTGGTCGAACATGCAGACTGGTCGCGCACCTGGCTCAGCACATTGCCAGCCGCGCTCGCTGAAAACATCGCATTTCGCAATGCCGAAGCCCTGCTGGCGCGCGTTGGGAAATGATGCGCGGCGCATTCATGGCCTGCCTCTACCTGGTCAGCCAGGCGCTGCCTGCCTGTGGTTTCGAAAACGGTGAACGCATATCGTCACTGGATGATGCGATGCTGCATTACCGGGTCAAGTCACCACCGCTCAAAGTAGCGCAGCATTTCTCGATGCAATTCCTGCTCTGCCGAGATCAGACGACGCTGCCGATCGAAGCTTTCAAGCTCGATGCATTAATGCCCGCGCACGGCCATGGCATGAACTATAAAGCGAGTATCAACTGGCTGGATGACGGCCTGGTCGAAGCCAACGGGATGTTGTTCCATATGCCGGGCCAATGGCGGGTTACCGTGAACCTCAGCTATGACGGGGTTGCCCGGCAAACC
>CALDDP010000036.1 GCA_937936805.1 uncultured Gammaproteobacteria bacterium
CAGGTCATGTTGTTCTGCAACCCGCAGAATCCGGGCGGCGCAGTATACCGTGAGTCTGAATTGCGTCGACTCGCAGATATCGCCGAAAGACAGGAGCTGATCATCTGTTCGGATGAAATTCATTGCGACCTTATTCTGGACCCGGATAAACGCCATATTCCGATCGCGTCCCTGAACCCGCAGATCGAGCAGCGCAGCATCACGCTGATGGCGCCGAGCAAGACTTTCAGCCTGGCCGGATTGGGGTTTTCCTTTGCCATCGTGCCCAATCCCAAGCTGCACGCCGGTATGTTGCGCGCCCGCACCGGTATTATTCCTCACGTGGGGGTCATGGGTTATACCGCGGGCGAGGCGGCATACGAGTCTGGTGATGAATGGAATCGCCAGCAGTGCGAGTATCTCGCCGCCAATCGTGATTACCTGATTGCAGAAATCAATTCAATTCCGGGGCTTCACCTTGGGCCGGTTGAATCGACCTACCTGGCCTGGATCGATGCTTCCGCATTGAAGCTTGCAGACACGGCGAAATTTTTCGAGGAGGCCGGGGTCGGCATGTCGCCCGGCCACACATTTGGCAGCCCGGGCTGGATGCGCCTGAATTTCGCCTGTCCGCGTAGCCGGGTCGAGCAGGCGGTTGAACGAATTCGCAAGGCGGTCGACAGCCTCACTTAACGGGATGGTTAAGTGTAATGGTCGGTGTCTAATCTTGCAGACGTGAAGGGTAATTGCAGCGGTAGTCGGGATTTGATCGTGGTAAGCCTGTGTCAGGTCGGCCAATGGATTTGACCATTCAGGCCGTCTATACTGCGCGCAACCTCCGGGACGGCCATTTGACAGACTGCGAAACCCTATGAGCACGGTAAACCTTTCCCTCCATTCATTGCAGGAGCTCGCCGAAGCGATCCTGGTCGCTCACGATACCAGCACAACCAATGCCCAACAGGTTGCCACAGCGCTGGTCGCCGCCGAGTCCGATGGCCAGCAGGGTCATGGTGCGTCGCGCATTCCATCCTACGCCGCACAGGCGAAGAGCGGTAAGGTCGACGGGCACGCCACGCCAATTCTGAAGCGTGCCGGCGCCACGGCGCTTACCATCGATGCCGCTCACGGATTTGCCTACCCGGCACTCAACCTGGCGTTCGATGCCTTGTGCGAGCTGGCGCCGGAATGTGGCATCGCAGCGGCTGCCATCACGCGTTCTCACCACTCGGGGGTCGCCGGGCATCTGGTCGAACGACTTGCCGACCAGGGGCTGATCGGACTGTGCTTTTGTAACACACCGCAGGCTATCGCACCCTGGGGGGGAAACCGCGGCGTGTTCGGCACCAATCCGATTGCATTCGCTGCGCCTCGACCTGACTCCCCGTCGTTGGTTATCGACATGAGCCTCAGCAAGGTCGCCCGCGGAAAAATTAATGTCGCGGCACAGCGTAGCGAATCGATACCGGAGGGCTGGGCGGTTGATTGTGACGGCACTCCCACCACTGATCCAAATGCCGCCATGCAGGGCACCCTTCTGCCGATGGGGGATGCCAAGGGGGCACAACTGGTACTGATGGTCGAGGTACTGGCCGCGGCGCTTACGGCATCGAACTTCGGTTACGAAGCCAGTTCGTTTTTTACGGAAGCGGGAGACCCGCCCGGTGTCGGTCAGTTCATGATCGCGATCGACCCGCAACCCTTCTCGAATGGCGCCTTTGCCGCTCGGCTCGAGGCGTTGCTGTCGGCGATGCTCGATCAACCGGGGACACGGCTACCGGGGGCGCAGCGATTCATCCGCCGGGATGCGGCCGAACGTGACGGCGTCAATATACCGCAAACGCTCTACGACGAATTGATCGCGATGCGCGATCCGAGGTGATCGAAAGAAGGTCGCGTCCGTGACCCGACTGTGCTCAATTTGAATCATGAGCGTCCGAGAAAGTTCTTGAATCGCCGTCGATTCATCGTGTTTGAACATCAGCTTTCCTGTAAGCGGACCCTCGTTAAACTCCGGCAGGGGGCAATCTCCGGCCACAAACGGACCCTGGTGTTTATCAGATAGTGACGCTCATTCCACACTAAATTTTTAAAACGTGGTTTGTCCCCTAATATTGATGTGCGATCATGACGTGCACGCCTTTCCCGTCGGCGAATCCTTCATGCGCGTCCCCGACCCGGCCAGGGCCTCAGGGAACTGTTTGCGGATTAGTTCCATCCCCCGTCATTTCCCGCGAAAGCGGGCATCTCATCTAAACGAGGCGGAGGAATTACATAATAATTATTCCGACTCTATTACTAAGCGATCATCTTTCCGGGCAGCGAGACGTTGGCAGCTAAGAGCCAGCGATCGAAAACCTGTAAACTTCACCCAGGGTTACCCAGGTGAAATGAGTCGCATCGCCGTCAGGATAAATATATCCGCAGTCGGGTAAATCGAGCAAAACGGACCGGTAGGTTACGCACAACTTGCCGTCGCGTACGTAGTAGTTACCCGACATCATCGCATCGGGAGTGCGCACGGCAACACCGTCCTCGCCATGGAATTGCTGGAAGAAGTCACCCCGATCAAAGGTAACTCCCTGCCAGAGCCCCTTATCGATCAGGGCCTGAATTCCAGCATCGTCAAGTGGCAGTTTACTTCCGGGATCGTAGCCGTAGGCAAAGCGGGGTATTCCGGCACTGGCAAACGAATCAACGACCAATTGAATATCTTCTGCTCGCCGGTAATAGGCATAATTGACACGGAAATACTCCTGGTTAAACCAGGCTACCTCCTCAAGTTTGGCTGCGACTAACGGTTTTGCCGCTGCGGGGTCATTCAACGCGCCGTGCACCAGGATTCTGATATCCGAATCGGAGCGGGCGGCACCGGGTTTCTCCATGTCCTGGAGTGCTTCTGGAAACTGGCGCAGAAAAAAATAAACATACGCTCGAATTTTGAAAAAAGACGATGGTGGTAAATCATGGAGTTCAATCGCAGTATTTATCGATTCAAGTGCGCGCTCGTGGGAACCGCTAAAGCTTAGAACTTCCGCCAGGTCGGCATGTAGCCACGGGTTTTTAGAATCCAAACCGACTGCACGTTTTACCGATGCGAGACCCGCGTCGTGCGCACCCGATACTGTCTGAATTAGTCCCAGAATGGAAAGTGCCTCGGCATTATCCGGGTCCAGTTCGAGTGCCTTCCCGGCCGCCTCGTACACCAGTTTACGCGAGGTCGCTGCTGGCATAACCTGGCTCGCGTCCAGTTGCCAGTTAAACAATGCTTCGCGCGCGAGCCCGATATGGGCCGCGACAAATTTCGGGTCGAGCTGGACGGCCTTCTGATAAAGCATCAACGTGTCAATGCGGCGGGATTCTTCATGATCATTGATTCGGCGGTGTTCGGCGCGCAGAAAATAATCATAGGCTTCGAGATTGGCGGACCTGCGCTGCGAAGGCGTCTTTGTTGTGGGCGCCAGATCGATTCGGCGTAGAGTTTCCGCGACCAGTTGATCCTGTAATTTAAAAAGGTTTTCGATCTTGTCGTCGAATCGCTGCGCCCAGACCTGTTGATCGGTGCTGACATCCAGCAGTTGTGCATTGACCCGGATTTCTCCCAAAGAACGGCGCACACTCCCTTGCAAGATGTAGCGAACTCCCAGTTCGCTGGCGATGTCCCGCACCGCCTTGTCGCTATCCTGGTATATAAAACTCGAATGCCGGGGTGTGACCATGAGCCCGTCGACGTTGGAGAAATCGGTGATCAGGTCATCGGTCAAACCATCCGAGTAAACCGTTTGCCCGGGATTGTTACTGGTGTTCCTGAAAGGCAATACCGCCAGCGATGGAGTGCTTTCATCGATCGGCATCACGGCCTCCGGTACAGCGACAGTAGTCGGTCGCGAAATCAACTGTATCGTGAATACCGCTGCCACTATCAGAATTGCCGTGGCAGCCGCAAACCCGAGTGTCTTGCTGTTTGAAAAATCACGCGACGGTTTTGGTGGGGCTGTCGCCTGAGTCACTTCAGGGGCCGAAATAGATACACCGGGTTTGGGGTGGACGCTATAAGTCTGAACCGGCCTGAGAATGTTCTTCATCGACTTCTCGCCGTGATACTCGAAATCAAAGTTCTGCTTTTGCCCGATCGCATCGAACACGGCACCGGAGATGCAGACACCCCCCGCTTCCGCCAACGCTTCCAGGCGGGCGGCAACATTGACACCCTCACCGTATATTTCTTCGCCGTCGACGATGACTTCACCGAGGTTTACGCCGATCCGGAATAACACCCGCTGGTGCTCAGCAAGATGTGAATTGATTTCGGCGATTTGCCGCTGAACCTCCAATGCACAGTGCAGTGCAGTTGATGCCGTCGAAAAATCGGCCAATACGGCATCACCGGCATAATGGATGATGCGACCCTGATACTTAACGATCAACTCTGAAATGGTCTTCATGTTCTGGCGCAGCTGGCGATGGGTTCGATCCTCATCTTCGCCACTAAGCCGACTGTAACCTGCGACGTCTGCATACAGTATCGCCGCCAGTTTTCGCTCGAAGTTTTCACCGGAAGGTTCCCTGGATTCAGGTACATGCTGATCGGTCGCAACCAGTACCTGCGCGATCAGTCGATAACCCGATTTGGGAATGGTTTCAATCACCCGGGGGTTTTTGCTGGTATCTTCGAACGCCTTGCGCAGCTTTGCGATGGTTCCGCTCAGTGCGTCATAGCCGACAACGCGCCCTCGCCAGATTTCATCTTCTATTTCCCGTCGGGAAACCACCTGGTTTGGGCGCGCCGCGAGGTAAAGCAGCAGTTCCAGGCCCCGGGGTTCCAGCTTCTTCTCGGTTCCATTGCGCGTAATCCGATGTGAGTCGACATCAATTTGCCAACCATCTATTGAATATATGCTCTGATTATTCAACTTAACTCATTGATTTATAAAAGATTATAATTTCGTCATGAAAAAAACATGTTTTTTCAAGCTATTTCCGGCCTGATTTTGCTTTGATACTCACCATAACACGACCGCTGGATATGGCAATTACAGCTCACAGACCGACAGGATTATGATCATGACAAAAATGCAACCACGACTAGCACTGGCCAGCCTGATTTTAGCCTTGAGTCTGAATGTTAGCGCCGGTCCGCTGCACCAGGCTGTCACCGAGAATGATGTCGAATTGATAAAATCACAGATAGACAATGGTGCAGATATTGATCAGCTTGGACCAAGTTGGTATGAATACGGATCGCCTTTGCACCTGGCGGTACAGGCAAACCAGCAGGATATCGCGCAGTTGTTGATTGACGAGGGCGCCACCGTCGATGTGCGCGATACCAGCGACTATACGCCGCTGCACAATGCAGCCTGGAACGGCAACCTGGAAATGGTCAAATTGTTGCTTGATTCAGGCGCGGATATCGACGCGCGCTCCTATTCGGGGGATACGCCGCTCTCCTGCGCTTACCGAAAAAAACGAACCGATGTGATTCAATTTATCGAAACGCGTTTGCAGTCGACTGCCAACTAATCCACTGACACCAGGAACCCTTTGAGGAGAAACAGACAATGACGACAAAAGAATCAATTCAAACCTGCTACCAGACCAAATTCATTCTGCTGCCAGTTTTATTGGGGTCGCTACTGGTTTTTAGTCTGAGAGCGCATGCCGACCACGATCAGTATCCCGGTGCGCACAATCTCGTGATCTTTGGGTACGATGCGGTCGCATATTTCACCTTGGGCGAGGCGATAAAGGGATCCGAAGAGTTCAGCACCAGATGGCTCGGCGGGAACTGGCATTTTGCCAATCAGCAACATCTCGATATGTTCGTTGCCGATCCGCAGAAATATATGCCGCAATATGGTGGCTATTGTTCGGCGAGCTATACCTACGGTGTCGACGCCGATCCCAGGAGCTGGCAAATTGTCGATGGCAAGCTCTACCTTTTTTACAATGTAGCCAACGAGGATGGCTGGAGCATTGGCTTGTCTTCCATCCGCGGAAAGGACAAGGGCTGGGAAAAGGCCAAGGCCGGTTTGCTACTGCAAGCGGCGCCGGAGTAACGTCAAAGTCGGTTTCGGCAGGGGATCACGATGCATTCCATTCGTACCATAATCGTTATTGTCACCGTTCTCGTCTTCAACACGGCCGTTGCCCATCATGTTGATTTGCCTGAAGATATGTCCCCGGCAAAAGCCACCTGGCTATGGGGGCATCACGCAATTCCCGGGGACATCACCTTGTCCGGGAGCCCTTACTGGTACTCCTATCCCCATACCGACGTGAAGC
>CALDDP010000037.1 GCA_937936805.1 uncultured Gammaproteobacteria bacterium
AGGCTTACATTGGTTGCCGAATCATTGTCCAGCGAACCCTTGTCGCCATACCAGCTGTAGTTGACCTGGTCTTCACCGAGGTATTCGACACCAAGCTTGGCAGTCACGACAAATTGTTCTGTCTGCATCAGGTTGTATTTGCCTTCAATCAGCGCGTTAGTGTCTTCACCGGCGGTAACCTGGGCTTCCGCGGTAAACCGGTCCATTTTGAAACGAACATTGACCCCGGGCTCTACGCCGGTGTCAGGATCGTCAAAGTTGTTGGGTAACGGCTTCACGTCATTAAGATGGCCATCATCACTGTCCCAGGCTTTCGTCCGGATCTGCAGCACCGCGCCGACACGCCAGCTTTCATTCGGCTTCCAGAACCAGTAACCGGCACGATCGATGTTGAAGTAGGCCGTATCCTTGTAATCCACGATAATGACCGGCGCGCCGGTGAACTGCTCGTCGTCGTCACTGATGTACTGCGGCTTGTATAAAGCTGTCACGCCCACCATACCAGACCAGTCTTTATCGTCTGAAGCAGCTATCGAAACACCGCTCATTCCGCCCAGAATCGCGGCGGTTAGTATTGTTGCTAAAATCTTCATTGAGAGTTTCCTAGTCATTTGTACATTTATGGCTGCCATCGCGACTGGACCGACTAGCCTGCGGTAAAAACTGGCGTGCATAATAATATGATTGACTGCTAATTAAAATATATTTCTGGCAAAACTCGCCCCCCTTGCAACCGCCACGAAGACCGGCAACCGGCCAGCAAGTCTTTACATTAAATTCGAATCATCAATGTGATTGCCAGATCTGCAGCCCTGGTTGCCGTGAATCACCATGATCGCCGGGCTGAAGTATCCAGCTATAAAATATGATTTTATCTGCCGGAGCATAAGACCAGGTGATCCTCCAGATTGCTGGCGCGAATATTCTCTGCTTCATTACTCGGGTAATTTTCAGTACTCTTGTGCTCACCTCAACAGCTGAAAGGAACTGATCATGTCCGCAGAGCCTAAAACGACTCCGAAGAAAAGTCCCGGCGTTAAGAAAAAAGCAGCAAAACCAGCCGCCCCCAGGAAAAAAGTAGCTGCTAAACCCAAACAGGCAGCAAGCAGGAAAACACCTCCTAAAAAGACAACTGGCAAAAAGAAAAGAGCAGTTTCAAAAAATAAAATTGCCTCCAACTCGCGCAAGGCATTACTCAAGAAACTACGCGAGGATTTGAAAGCAAGCAAGGCAGCGCTTCGCAACGCCAGATCAGCAGCTAAACAGGAAATAAAACTTGCCAAAGACGCGGCAAAGGCTGAGATCGATGTATTGAACGAAAACCTGAAAGCAGCCCTTAAACGCGAACAGGCCCTGCTGAAAATGGGTGAGCAGAAAGCAAAGATGATGCTCGCCGCGGGGCAGCGCTGGGAAAAGCAGCAGATTGCCAAAATCAAAAAATTTGCCGCAAAAAGCTCCGCTAAAAAAAAGTAGTGCGACCATAGCAAAAGTCGAATAGTAAGTTTCTTATGGGGCTCAGAACTATCGTCATCCCGGCCTTGAGCCGATACGTCGGACCGCGGGATCCCGAGGAGGCATAAAATCGCGAATTTACCGGGTTCTCGTTCATACCTGAAATGTTGAAATCGTTGGTTTTATTGGGCATTTCTGCTTAAGGCAAGTGCCATTCTGGTCTAGCTCCGGCTTACCCGCTTCGACAGCGCTGCAAGACAACCACCCTCGAAATTTTGACCACTGACACCTTGCCCTGCAAATTCGCAGGTGTATCATCGTCGATTATCAAGATAAAGGCTTTCCAAGCGCTGCCTTGATACTAGACAGATTGTTGTTCGCGACGAACAACGTTCTTTTTATATCAACAAAGCTTTGGGAGCTTATGATGACTGATCAAACTTCAGCAGGACAATCCACGCTCAGTATCTGGGGTGGGGAACAGGAACACGAACTTTACGAACGCTCAACCCAGGTGCCGGTGGTGCACAGCGTTTCGTTTACTTACAAGGATATCGATACCTGGCAGGATGTCGCGCTGGAAAAAACTCCCGGGCATATCTATTCACGCAATACCAATCCGACCGTCCGCGCGTTTGAAGACAAAGTCAGGGAACTGGAGTCTGCTGAAGCGGCGACCAGCTTTGCTTCCGGCATGGCGGCGATCAGCAATGTGCTGGGAAGCTTTCTGAAACCGGGCGACCGGGTCGTATCGATCAAGGACAGCTACGGCGGCACGAACAGGATATTCAACGATTTTCTGCCACCACTTAATATCGAGGTTTGCCTGTGCGAAACTACCGACTACGCGCAGATCGAAACGGAAATCGCCAAAGGCTGCCAGGTGCTCTACCTGGAAACACCTACCAATCCGACGATTAAGATAATTGACATCAAGAGACTGGCCGGCGCTGCGAAAAAAGTCGGCGCCCTGGTTGTAGTCGATAACACCTTTGCAACACCGATAAATCAAAATCCCTTGCGGCTTGGAGCAGATATTGTTTTGCATTCGGCTTCGAAATACCTCGGCGGACACGCTGATGCCCTCGGTGGCGTCATTTGCGGTAGCGCTGAGCTGGTTAAGCAGGTTTATCGTTATCGTGAAATCAATGGCGCTACGCTGTCGCCGATGGATGCCTATAGTTTCATTCGCGGGATGAAAACACTGAAACTGAGAGTTGAGCGCCAGAATGAAAACGCGATGGCGATTGCGAACTGGTTGCAGCAACATCCAATGATCGAGCAGGTCAACTACCCGGGACTTGAGACGCACCCCAATCACGATATAGCGAGGCAACAAATGCGCGGCTTTGGCGGCATGCTGAGCTTTTCGGTAACCGGGGGGCTCGACGCGATCAAGATCTTTCTGCCAAAACTGCAGTACGCCCACATGGCGGCCAACCTGGGCTGTGTGGAAACCGTTGTCGGCCCACCTGTGACCACCAGTCATGTCGAATGCAGCGCCGAAGAACGCGCGGCCGCCGGCATTCCGGAAGGCCTGGTGAGATACTCCGCCGGTATCGAAGATATCGAAGACCTGATCGCCGATCTCGACCAGGCGTTGCGTTATCTAAAACCTCAATAAAGCCGGAAATATGAGGGTCAGATCCCAATACCCGCTAATATTAGAAACAATTGAGCTCTGACCCCGATTTTTCCCACCTTGTGTGGCAGCTCCCGCATTCCCTGAGTCACCTCCGTCTTTTTTAGTCGTCCCCGCTATGTAGGGCCGGGCAGATGGGTAACAGCAGCAACTTACTGGCCTCGAAGTAGACAAGCCAATGGCTTTTCAACGGGATGCTGTTAGACTGCGCAGCTCGAAAATTCCCCTGTCCCTGCTAAAGAAGAAGTCTCATCCATGTGGTTCAAAAACTTACAGCTTTACCGCTTTACCAAACCATTCGAACTGGACGCCGAATCCCTCGGCCGGCAGCTCTCGGAATATAGCTTTACGCCCTGCGGCAGCCAGGACTCGAGCCGCTCCGGCTGGGTGCCACCGCTGGGTCGGCACAGCAGTGAATTTGTGCACGCGAGCAATGGCTACCTGATGATTTGCGCCAAACGCCAGGAAAAACTGTTGCCGGCCGCGGTCGTCAACGAGGCACTGGAAGAGAAGGTACTGCAAATCGAGGAACGCGAGACACGCAACCTGCCGCGCAAGGAGCGTAGCTCGCTGAAAGAGGAAATAGTCTTTAGCCTGCTACCCAAAGCCTTCGTCCGTTCTGCTTATCAATTCGCCTACATATCACCACGCGACAATATGCTGGTAATCGACGCTTCATCCGCCAAACGCGCTGAAGAATTCATCGACGACCTGCGCGCGGCCCTGGGTTCGCTATCGGTGATTCCGCTGGCCTCGAAGAGCCAGCCGATTGACGTCATGACACGCTGGGTCGACAGTGGTCAACCGGCCCAGGGATTCGAACTGGGCGAGGAATGCGAGCTGCGTGACAACACCGATATCAGCTGCGTTATCCGTTGCAAGAACCAGAACCTCGCAGCCGCGGAAATTGTCAGCCATCTGAAAACGGGGATGCACGTGAGCAAGCTGGCGCTGAGCTGGCAGGAGCGCATCGAATGCGTGCTTGACGAAAAGCTGATCCTCAGGCGTTTGCGCTTTTCCGACCTGGTTCAGGAACAGGCCGATGAAGTTGAAGCTGAAGACGTGGCAACCCGGTTCGATGTCGATTTCTCGATTATGTCACTCGAATTGTCCGCGTTTCTAGAATCCTTGATGAACGCACTGGGCGGTACCGATATGACACAATCGCCGCCTTCGACAGCGCCTGATTGAGTCGCCAGATCAGGCGGTAAGTGCCTGTAACCGCTGAAAAACCCCGAATAGCCTCTTTTTCATCGCCCAATTCGTCGATCAGGCTCGACATCAGGGCCTCAACTGATTAAAGTGCGCTGCGTTTGTGCGCGCCCTGGCGGGCGTTGTTTATTAATCTGTAACTTCCCGGGACGACTCCATTGATTTCCACCGCGAACATCACCATGCAATTCGGCGCGAAGCCCTTGTTTGAAAATATTTCCGCAAAATTCGGCGACGGTAACCGCTATGGCCTGATTGGTGCGAACGGCTGTGGTAAATCGACCCTGATGAAAATTTTGAGTGGCGAGCTGGCGCCCTCTTCCGGAAATGTTTCGATTACCCCGGGCAGCAAGGTCGGCACACTAAGCCAAAACCAGTTCGCGTTCGAAGAACACAGCGTAATCGACACAGTTATCATGGGCGATACCCAATTATGGCAGGTGAAGCAGGAGCGTGACCGTATTTACTCGATGCCGGAAATGTCTGAAGAAGACGGCATGAAAGTCGCCGATCTCGAAGCCCAGTTCGCGGAGATGGATGGTTACAGCGCCGAAAGTCGCGCCGGTGAGATACTGTTGCAGGCAGGCATCGACGAATCCTTCCACTTCGGCTCGATGCAACAGGTCGCTCCCGGCTGGAAGCTGCGCGTATTACTGGCACAGGCGCTATTCGCCAACCCGGATATCCTGCTGCTGGACGAGCCAACCAACAACCTCGACATTCACACCATCTCCTGGCTCGCAACCGTACTCAACCAGCGCAAGTCGACGATGATCATCATCTCCCACGACCGCCACTTCCTCAACTCGGTCTGCACCCACATGGCCGATATCGATTACGGCGAGTTGCGTATCTACCCGGGGAACTACGAGGCTTTCATGGCCGCCTCGTCGCTGATCCGCGAACAGCTGCAAACTGCGAATGCCAAAAAGAGCGCCGAACTCGCCGAGTTACAGCAGTTTGTCGATCGCTTTTCCGCGAATGCGTCAAAAGCCAAACAGGCGAGTTCGCGCGCCAGGAAGATGGAGAAAATCAAACTGGATGAAGTCAAACCATCCAGCCGCAAGGCGCCTTACCTGACTTACCAGCAGGAAAAGAAACTGCACCGCCAGGCACTGGTGCTGGAAAACCTCGGCCATGGCTTTGACGGCGAAACCCTGTTCAGTGGCGGTAATTTGATCCTGGAGGCCGGTGCCCGACTGGCCGTTATCGGCGAGAACGGTACTGGCAAAACCACGTTCCTGCGTTGCCTGATGAGTGAGATCGAAGCCGATCAGGGCAGCATAAAATGGTCGGAGAATGCGACTCTTGCCTATTGCCCGCAGGACAGTACCGCCGAATTTGATTGCGAACTGAATCTATTCGACTGGATGTCACAATGGCGTAAGCCGAAACACGATGAATTGATGGTCCGCGGTATGCTGGGACGCCTGCTGTTTAGCGCCGATGACAACAAGAAGAAGGTCAGGGTCTGCTCCGGTGGCGAGAAAAACCGGCTTTTGTTCGGCAAGTTAATGATGTCGGATGCCAATGTGCTCATTCTCGACGAGCCGACAAATCACCTCGACATGGAATCGATCGAAGCCCTCAACCAGGCACTCGCCAAATTCGACGGTAGCGTGATTTTCGTTAGCCACGATCGTGAATTCGTGTCCTCGCTGGCAACCCGGGTGATTGAAATCAAGGAGCAGAAAATGGTCAATTTCCAGGGTACTTACGATGAATACCTCGACAGTCAGATTGAGTCTTTTAAAGTCGCCTGAGCCAGCTTCGGCAGCTGAGCCACGAGCAATTAGTATCGGCTCCGCAAGGTTCAATTATTGATTATCAGTTGGTCATAAACTACGATGGGATTTTCCAGCAAGCGGTTTAAATCCCACTCTCCCAACTGTCCAGGCATCGTGCAGAACAGCTTTCGCTACGTGCCCACCGAAGCACGTCGAGGATGGCAGCTTCGAGCCATGGCTAAGCGGGATTGATTCTTTAGCTAAATGGTTTTCGCATCACATTCTTTCCTCGCTTTTCTGCTGATCGTACTGGTCATCTACTGGCTTGTCGGTCGGCGAGACGAACGCCTCGGCAAACCGGTTCTTATCGTCGCCTCGTTCGTTTTCTACGGTTACTGGATTCCCGCCTACCTGGTACTTCTGACCGCGTCGATCCTGTTCAACCATGCAATTGCGCGTGCCGTTATCAGAGGACCTTCCGCGGGCCTGCGCCGCGCGTTGACGGCGCTCGGCATCGCGCTCAACCTGGCGCTGATCGGGTTCTATAAATACGCGGCCTTCCTGGTCGAGTCGTTGAACTGGAGCATGCAAACCCAGTTCGAAGTACCGGAAATCATTCTACCCATCGGCATTTCGTTTTTTACCTTTCAGCAGATAAGCCTGCTGGTCGATGCCTATCACGGGCGCGTCGAGCGCCTGCGTTTCTGGGACCATGTATTGTTTATCTGCTTCTTCCCCCAGTTAATCGCAGGCCCGATCGTCAGACAACACGACATGCTGCCTCAGCTAACGGCGCGCCGGGACTGGCGCCTGCGCATGGACTACGTCGCCATCGGGATCGCGCTGTTCGCCTTCGGCCTGTTCAAGAAAACGGTTCTCATCGACCCTTTCGTGCCTTATCTCGACATGGTCTACCAGGCCGCCGCGGCAGGTGATGCGGTCGGATTTGTCGATGGCTGGGTAGCCGGTATCGGCTATGGCTTCCAGGTATATTTCGATTTTTCGGCTTATTCAGACATGGCCATCGGACTCGGCTTTATGTTCGGCTTGCGTCTACCGATAAATTTCTTTTCCCCCTACAAGGCCGACAGCATCCGCACTTTCTGGCGGCGCTGGCATATATCCCTGTCCCGCTTCCTGCGTGATTACCTGTTTATTCCCCTGGGCGGCAGCCATCATGGCCTGGCCCGCACCGTTGCCGCACTGATGATTACCATGGGCCTTGGCGGGCTTTGGCACGGTGCCGGCTGGACCTTCGTTATCTGGGGCCTGTTGCACGGCGCATACCTTTCAGGGAATCATCTATGGCGAGCCATGGTGGCGAAGTGGCTACCCGCTTCACGCGATCGCGTACGCCGTTCGGCCAGCCTTACATGGATCGCGCGCATCCTGTCGATCGGGCTAACCTTCCTCGCGGTGAGCTTCGCCTGGGTATTCTTCCGTTCCCCCGACCTCGACAGTGCCATGCGCCTTGCCACGGCCATGTTCGGGTATTCCAGCTGGCACGAAGTCGCGCTGGTGACACGGGGCATCGTGCCAATGTTTCCGCTTTACCTGCTAATCGTCTGGTTGATGCCGAATACGATGGAACTGTTCCAGGCTACCAGGGCGGCGCTGCATGTCGAAGAGTATCGCGATGACAGTCTTGCGCCACTGCCGGGCTGGCTAAGGGTGTCATTGTCGGCGCGTTGGGCGGTGACCACCTCTATCGTATTCATCAGTGCCTGGTTCGCGTTATCGAACCTGAGCCCTTTTATTTATTTTCAGTTCTGACTGGTCGTGGACAGACATTCAAACCCCGCTATTCATGATGAGCACAGCCTTGCTGCGGGCCGTCGCTTCGTGCGCATCTTCGCCTGGTGTGTATCGGTCATCGCGGTCATCGTCGCCTGCGTCAACCTGGTCGCTTACAGCTTCATGCTGCGCGACGACAACCAGACCATCGTGCAACTGCTGGCGGGCTGGGGCAGGATGTACAAACCGATTCTCTACGATGAGGCAAAGCCGAACGTCGCTGTCTACGGAGCCTCGTGGGCCAGGGACGCCTTCGATCCGGAGGCAACAAGCCGCGTAATCGGCCTGAAGTTGTTCAATCATGCCGTATCCGGCGGCACCGCCTACGAAACCCGCCGCTTCGGCGACTCGTCGCTGGACAACCCTGATCTGCAGGCCGCGATCATCAATCTCAACACTTTCTACCGTTCCTCGCCCCGTGCACGTGTCAGGTACGGCTTCGATGAATCGATTCTCGATGTCGATCCCGAGCATCGACCCAACCGTTGGGTAGCGCTGAAGAGGACCTACTCGCTGGCCCTCACCGGCGCGGCTGCAGGCGCCAACCTGAAGCTTATATCGACCCTTCGGGCGCGCGATAGCGGCGCCGCCCCGTCCACCTACCTGGAGGCTTACGAACAGGCGAACCACACCCGGCGACACGAGCAGATGGAAATCGTCAGGCAGCGTGTATTTCCCGACCCCGACCAGGCGTCGAAACCGTCCCCACCCGATTCGCCTCTCTGGTTTGGCAGCGCGGAACTGATGGAACTCGACGTAATGATCGATGGATTCTGTAACAGCGGCGTCGATATATATGCCTACTTCACCCCGACCCACATGCGCCAGCAGGACTGCAACCTGTCAGCTTTCGAGGAACTCTCCGCCCTCGAGTTCCTGCAACGCAAACAGACTACCTGTAACGCCAGGATTAGCTATTTCGATTTTTCCTATGCGAATGCCGTTACTCTCGAAGGTGTGCTGACTCCGGTCACATCGAGCAGGTACTACCGCCCTGACGGCCATCCGCGCCCTGCCATGGGCGAGCTGATGGCAGCCAGTATGTTCAACCGCGACTTCCCGCCGGGTACGCCGGCAGCGATCGAAGAAGACTTCGGCGTGGACCTGATCACCCGGCCTGACGCCGAAGGCTGGTTACTCGAACGCGCCGCACGCTGCGAAGGTGACTGGGGCGAAAACGGTTACACAGACTTCAAAGACGCTTTACTTGCCCAATAAGAAAGGCCGAATTTGTTGCACCGTAATCCGGCAAAACAAATGCGACCCATCTATTATCCAGGCAGATTACTTTGCGAACACAAAATTCTTTTGCCGAGCCTGTTTTTTAACCGCGCTGGTCAAGGCATCGCTTACACTCGGAGATGCCGCAACCTGTTCGCGTTTTGCCTCGGCGACAAAAGCTGCACGCAGGCGGCTTAGCGCGGAAATTTCCTGTTTGATTATTTTTCGCTGTGTCGCTTTTTCCTGAACATAATCAACTTTCTGTTGCGCTGACAGACCCTGCATGGGCTCCGGTAATTGTGTATCTTCGATTACTACCAGTTCCTCTTCATCCACTTCACCTTCATCCAGTGCATCGACCAGGTCCCAGTTAGCGTTGTTATAGAAAGATGATGATTTGGATACTGCTCGCTGTGACAGTAAGCCGGCGGATATGTCGCTACTGAGTTCATCCTGTTCCATTTGGCGCTGCGCATTTTTTGCCCCTTTACTGCCGTAGGGAACATAGGTTTTATTAAGTTCAGCGTTGAGTTCTGCAATCCTTGCATCCTGGGGTGCTTCGATATGCACCACCTGTTGATCGGCGTCGATGCTCATATAATCGCCGCTGGCAAGCACGGCTGCCGATTGCCAGCCATCGTCGACCCCTTGCCGATGTGTGCCGGCATGAATAGTATTGATCGTAATACCCCGTCTGCTGGCCAGGCTGGCAGCCTGACGATAACTGACGGGTCCCTGCGCGAAAGATTCGTTACCGGCAATAAAGATTATCCTGATGTCATTGTCAGAATGACTCCATTGCAGGTTGTTGACGGCGGTCTCGATTGCAAAACCGCAATATTCGCTACCGCCGTTGGTGGTTAGCGAAAACAGGCCCGAGGATACCCGGTCCAGCTCACGGGTAAACCGGTTGAGCATGCGCACGAATCCTGCTTGTCCGGCATTGCCGTCATTGCCATATTCGAATAAGGCTATCTCCAGGATCGGAGTCACCCCGTTTTGCGTGGCGGTAGAAAACTGGTTGACCACCTGCCACAACTGGTTGCGTGTCTGGTCGATCAAGCCGTCCATACTATTGCTCGTATCGAGCATGATGGCCAACTGGATTCTAGGGGGTTCAGCGGTCTGCCCCGCAACGCCCGGAAGAATTTGCGGCGCCTGTTGCATCGCCAGTTGAAAGTTTTGTTTGGTGATTTCAGTGCCTGCCGACAAGGGTTGGGATAGTGGTGCCTGCAGTACAGCCAGTACTGCAACGGCTAGAGCGTAACGTGAAAGACAGGACTGGTTTTGATGCCTGGATGTTTGATTGGTTTGCATAATTGGCTCCTTAAACCGGGTTTACTGGTTCAGTTGTTGAGAGCCCAGATTACGCACTGGATCGGCGCCTGTTTAGACACAGGCCGGTAAACATTTACGCACAAAATTTACCTGAAGTTTACATTCTGTTTCAGAGGACTGGAAAAACAGCCCGCTTACGCGCTACGGCAAGCGTTTAACTTACAACCCTGCCGGTCTGTTATTCACTGCAGCTAAAAATAGCGACGAATCTTGCGCACACGCTTACGGAACGACGAGGTTGCCGTGCGCGGATTATTTTTCACCGGCGACGGCAGCGTCGCCGCGAGTTCAATGGCCTGCCGGCTGTTGAGTCGGCGGGCGGGAATTCCCCAGTAATATCGCGCCGCTGCATCGACGCCATAAATGCCCCTGCCGAATTCCGCGACGTTAAGATAGTGTTCGAGAATACGCCGCTTGGAAAGATTTCGTTCCATGCCTAGCGTCAACCAGAGTTCATGCCATTTGCGCAGCGGATTTCGCGACGGGCTGAGAAACATATTCTTCACTGTCTGCTGTGAAATGGTACTGGCACCGTAGACCATGCGTTGTTCGGACAGGTTGTGCTCCATGGCCTCCTTGAAGGCCTGCAGGTCGACGCCATCGTGCTCATAAAAACGGCTGTCTTCAGCGGCGACAACGGCCCGCAGCATGGACTTTGGAATGGTTTGAATCGACACCGGGTTCCAGCGAAGCTTTGGCCAGTCCGGGTGTCGCTGACGTTCGCTCTCGTATTCACGAATGAAGCTGGAGCGTTGTATCGGGCCCGTACGGTACAGCTCCCACTGCGGCCAGATCCCGACCAGGTAACCGACATCCAGCACCAACAACACCAGTAGCAATATCAAGCCCCAGCGCAGAGCCCGTTTGAGCAATTTAACGCGGAATATCGAAGCAGTTCTGGAGGAGTATCTGACGGCCATTGGCGAACATACTAGTATATAAGCAGACGTACTGCCGCGACTTAATCAACAGCCACCGCAAACAGCGCGGCTGCACCTGTTATCACCGGCAGTTATCTGACGGATCAGGTCACTCGATCTGTACACCGACACGGTCGAGCACGTCCAGCAGGCTCGCGCTTTCGAGCAGCACTTGCGCGCGCTCGATATCGGCCGCAAACCAGACATCGCCGTCCTGACGTTGCGGCACCGTATCTCGCAGCGCCTCGACCAGCGCCTGTGTCGGGCCACTGGTTGGAAACTCGGCAGCGATATCATCCACCATCGACAGCGCCTGTGCGGCAACGAGTATTTCTCCGGCGACGACCGTGGCGGCATTTGCGCTGACCTGCGCCGCCTTGCGCGCACACCAGGTCGAATTGGAAACATGATCCTCGGCATTGCCTTTACCGGGAATCGAATCGACCGAAGCTGGGGCGGCCAGGGTGCGGTTCTCCATGACCAGAGCAGACAGCGAACACTGCACCGTCGCATACCCGGTATTGAGTCCCGGGGTACCCGATGCCAGGTTCCGCGCCAGGCCAAAACTCATCACCGGATCGATCAGGCGCGCGATGCGCCGCTCGCAAATCGATGCCAGGTCGGTCAGCGCAATGGCCAGGAAATCCATTGCCTGCGCGACGTACTGACCATGGAAATGACCCCCGGAAATGGCTCGCCGCTTATCGCCATCGTGGAGGATTAGCGGATTGTCGGTAGCTGAATTTATCTCGGTTTCGATTACGCCGCGGACATAGGCCAGCGCATCACGTGCCGGTCCATGTACCTGCGGGGCACAGCGCATTGAATAGGGATCCTGCACCCGTCTGGATGCGGGCTGGCCCGGGGCACGGTCTTCGCCGGGGAAAACCAGGTCGCGTGCGGCGGCCGTCATGCGTTGCGATTGCCCCACCATCGACATGACATTACGCGCTACCAGGGCCTGTCCCCGGTGCGGCCTGGTCGCATGCAGGGCGGGATCGAACGCATCTTTCTCGCCGCGCATCGCTTCAAGCGACAAAGCGAGGCCGAGATCGGCATGACGCAAAACGTTTTCGCCATCCGCTACTGCCAACACCGCCAACGCCAGCGACACCGTGGAACCGTTGAGCATGGCCGACGCATCTTTGGCGCCCAGCGTCAGCTTAGCTTCAAGGCCAACCTGCTCAATGGCTTCGGCGGCAGCGAGACGCTGCCCCCGGTAGTCAATCTCGGCTTCTGCAAAACCGCACAGCGCACCGGAGAGATGAGCCAGCGGCGCAAGATCGCCCGACGCGCCAACCGAGCCCTTGCAGGGCACTACCGGCGTTAATCCCGCATTGAGGAAGTCGACAAAGCGCAATGCGAGTTCCGACGAAATACCGGAGACATCTGCGGCAAATGCATTCAGTCTCAACAACAGAGTCGCCCGCACCACGTCACGTGCTAACGCCTCGCCCAGCCCGGTCGCATGCGAGAGAATCAGGTTGTGTTGATATTGCTCGATATCCGCCACATCGACGCGGCGATCCTTGAACGAACCGACACCGGTGTTCAGCGAATAAATCAGCGGCGCCTGGTCGTGCATCCAGTGCTCGGCGATATAGGCCTTGGTGGCATCGAACTGTGCCAGCAGATCAGGACTGATTGTCACCTTGCGCTCGCCGCGGGCAACATCGACCACGTCCTCTAAGGTCAGCCCCGCAGGCGTGATTTCAAGGCTGTCATTCATTATGTGTTACCTGCTCGATGATTCGTGGCCAGTCCTGCGGGGCGATGCGTGCAATATATTGAAATCCACCGTTGCCGTCGGGTCTGAATATGACCGCCTCGCCTTCACCCGGATAAATCGGGGTTGCCGCCTGCGCCACGTTACCGTGGGCGACGATCACGGCGTTGGTTGCCGCGGCCGGTCTGGTTGACAGGCGCATTTGAGCGGTGCCGATAATAGCGGCACGACCGCCAAAATAACTGGCAACCCGCAAATTCATCACGTCGGCGGTCGCTTCCACCGCCCCCAGTTGCATCAGTTGTGCGGTTTCGACCGTGCGGCAATACGGGCTGGCCATCACCTTGCCAATCGGTAGCCCAAGTGCGCGAATGGCATTACCGATGTCGATAGAAGTTTGCCGACCGTCGGCAGAGAGCTGACGCATGCGCGAACTGTCGCAGCTCAACCAGTCATCCTTAGCGCCGACCTTATCAGACTGCGACCAGTCGGTCGCCGCATGGCGAAAATAGATATTGAAACCACCCTCTCGCAACGTCTGCACCAGGTCGATGTCGGACAGGGTTGGGAAGGTCTGCGCAGCGACTCGATTGACGCCAGGCGACAACAGGGTCAGCGCAATCAGGATCAGGAGGGCAGCTTTCATAGCGTAGCGGGGGCAATGAATGAACATGGTAATCACCTCAGGTCACAGCTGTTAACGGGATCGAAGGTCCGGGCAGCGTGCCAGTCCCTGAATATGCGCGGGTCCAATCCCGCAACAACCACCGACGATCTGAACCCCGGCGGTAATCCATTTTTGCGCAGCACGCTGGAATGCCTCTACACTGCAAACGCTATCAAACTGCATGTGCAAATCGACGAAATGCCCCGAATTCGGGTATACCGCCACCGGGCCGTCCCAGTGTCGGCTCAATATTTCCAGCGCGGCATCGGTTACCTCGGCTTCACTGTGCATAATCGCCACAACGACATCATTCGATTCGATGGCATCAATCACCCTGCGCAGAACTTCCTCCAGCGACGAGACCTGTCTACCCATGCCACCGTGAGTAATCACCGCTGTCGCATCGCCCGGATCCCGCTCGCAGGTGAAACCCAGCATAACCGGTAACCCGAGTCCTTCGACTGCCGTTAACATCGCCAGGCTGACGTCTATGTCGAACAACATTTCCAGTGCGAATAAATCGACTCCCGCGGCCAGCAGGACTTTCGCCTGGTCGCTGTAATTGGTCACCAACGCTTCACCCCGGGGTAACAATGAGCGGTCAGAATTTGCCGCAAAAGTAGACAGTGACCCCGCGGCCCAAAATGTATTGCGGGCGACGCCAGACTCCTGCGCCGCTTCATCGAACAGCTCAACCGCCCGTCGGTTGAGTTGCTCGAACCTGTCGCCGAGGCCCAGCGGCTCAAGCACATGGCGCGCCAGCGCAAAACTGTTGACGATGTGCAGCCTGGCCCCTGCCTTGATATAATCCGCGTGTACCTGGCGAATTACCTCGCCATGATCAGCTACCGCGAGCGCACTCCAGCCCTCACCGCCAAAGGGCACGCCGCGTCGCTCCAGTTCGGTACCCAGGGCGCCATCCATGAGCACGAACTCCCCTTCGCGGATACATCCCATAAAATCAGTCGCCTGGTCTGCCGTCATTTGTGCTGCCTCAATCACTGGCCGAAGGCGCTAGTGTACTCAATTAAACCTGTGACCGGTAAATCGCGGGGTAAATTCCGACCATAACCCGGCGAGATACTCCGCCAGGCTGGACAGCTTTTGCAAGTCGTGATCTGATTGCCCGGTATCCATTACAGGTTTCAGCGATCGAGCCGATGAAAAATTCCGAGTTGCCCGCGGGAGAACGCGGCGCGTTCAATGTCGATGCACGCCTGTCGCCGACCCTGCCCTCACGCTATTACCACGATGCGCAGATTCATCGACAGGAACTGCATAATATCTTCCACAAAAGCTGGTGCTATGTCGGTCATGCCAGCCAGGTACCGAACCCGGGCGACTATCGTGTGGAGCGCATAGCCGATCAGTGCATTTTCCTGGTACGTGATCAGAACTCCATACTCAACGCATTTTTCAATGTCTGTCAGCACCGCGGACACGAACTGCTCAGCGGCAGCGGCACGCGCAGGAAAAGCATCGTCTGCCCCTACCACGCCTGGAGCTACGGCCTCGACGGAAAATTGATTCAGGCACCGCATACCGATCGGTTGAAGAATTTTGACACTGCGGAGTTTGCGCTGAAACCCGTCGCACTGGCTAACTGTGGCGGATTGCTGTTTGCCAGGCTGGATAATTCGGCAACCGATTTTGCGACAGATTACCCCGGACTGGCGCAGACCTTTAGTGACCATCTCGCGGACTTCGATCGCTTCGGCACTGCATTGCAACTCGACTTCGATATTGCCGCCAACTGGAAAATTGTGGTCGACAATTTTTCCGAGGGCTATCACATTCCGGTTGCGCATAAGAAACTATCCAGGGTGCTCGATAACGGCACCGGGAAATGTGGCCGCCTGGAGCAGAACTATGCTTTTTTCGAATCCCGCTCAAAGGCGGGATTCCCCGGTCTCGAACTCGAACCGGGCTCTGCTTATCTGTCCTGGACGCTGTGGCCGAATACCTGCATGTTGAGCCTGCCGGGTTGTCAAAACCTGATCGTGATTCGCATGGCGCCGTACGGGCCGGACCGTTGCCGCGAACATGTCGATCTGCTATCGGTGAACGGCGAGATCTCACCCGAGCTCGAAGCCATCAGAGACCTGTTTGTCGATGAATTCAATGCCGAGGACATCGCCATCGTCGAGAGCGTCCATCGCGGGCTGCGATCGATGGGCTACGATCAGGGACGCTACGTCGCCGATGACGGGGATAACTGGTATTCAGAATCCGGCTTGCACCGCTTTCATCAGCAAATTCTCTCAGCGCTTGGCCATTGACGGCAGAATTTTATGCGCGGCTCGACGACTTGTTACGTAGCGCGTGTTAATTCGCTCATTAGTCACTGCTTGCCGGTGAATAGAACAGTAAAACAACCGCGCCATCCTCACTGCCGGCGCTGTGCATTGCGCCGGGCGCCCGGACGATAAATTCGCCCGGACGGTAGGTTTTTACCTGATCGTAAAAGGAGCCGTCCAGGACGTAGATTTGCTCGATTTCATCATGGGCATGTAACGGCGAAAATGCGCCTGCATCGACCTGCATCAACCAGGTACGCAATCCCGCCTCGGTATCTTCCAGCAAAGGCTTGATACGAAAACCCTGCGCGCCACAATCCTGCCACTCGACCCGGCTCGAATCGAAGTCGAGTGACTCTGTCTGCGGCAGGCCGAACAGACCTGTCGGCGCCTGTCGAACAAATATTTCGCTCATCATTTTCTCCTGTTTACTGATCACGTCTGCTGGCGATACTGGCCCTATCATGCCGCAAATACAAGCCGGTCGAAAACAATCGGTTATGTCCCGAACAGGGACAGGTACAGCTCAGTTAAGCAAGCTGTCGGCTCGCAATCGCGCCGCGATGAAATCGATAAAGCTGCGCACCGTGGGTGACGCGAAACGTCCCTCGCGATGCACGATATGAATCGGCCTGGGCTCGGGTTCGAATTCTTCGAGCACAATCTGCAGCTTGCCGTCGGCCAGCTGCGGCGCAACCTGGTAGGACAGTAAGCGGGTTAAACCGAAATCCGCCAGCGCCGCTTCGACCGCGGCGGCATTTGAAGTGACTACCAGGCGCGGCTGGATGCGCTGGTTACGCATCCCCTGCGCGGTGTTGAATATCCAGTTAGGTACATCGCTGACGGCACTGGAATTAATCAACGTATGCGCGGAAAGATCCCGGGGCCGTTCGGGCTTGCCATGACGGCGCAGATACCCGGGCGAGGCGCACACCACCTGGCGAACCGACCCAACCTTGAGGGCGCGCATGCTCGAGTCCGCTAATTCCCCGATACGCACGCCGACGTCTATGCCTTCCGCGAGCAGGTTTACATCACGGTCAAGCAATAATGCGGAAATTTCGGTCGCGGGGTAGCGTTCCAGGTACTCGACGATGCCAGGCATGACAAACATGCGGCCGAACATCACCGGCGCGGTGATCGCCAGGTGACCACGCGGCTCGGCATTAATCCCGCTCACCGCCTGATCGACGGCATCGACCTCGTCCAGTACGCGGCGCGCATCTTCGAGATAACGATGCCCCGCCTCGGTAGTACGCACATGGCGTGTGGTGCGATTTAACAGCCTGACGCCCAGGCGTTGTTCCAGCGCGGCAATAGCCCGCGTAACCGCGGGCGGCGACATACCCAGCCTGCGTGCGGCACTGGCAAAACCTCGCTCTTCCGCAACCGCGATGTAAACGCTCATCAAATGGAAGCGATCCATATATTATTCCATTTATTGGAATAATTAATTGTAAATATCAGCTATTCTTTTTTCAATCGGAATTTTCTATAGTTTCTGCACTTCCGGTGCAGTGGGTACCGCGAGTAAACCAACAACCCAATTTTCAGGAGATTAAAAATGAGTCGTATCAATGTAGTCACTCGCGAAGTCGCCAACGCCGAACAGGCGCAGCTGCTCGACGCTATCGAATCCCAACTTGGCATGGTGCCAAACTTCCTCAAGGTATTCGCCAATTCACCAGCCGCGCTGAAGGCTTTCCTCGGCCTGCATGAAATCTCGAGCCAGGGCAGCCTGGAGCCGCAAACCCGTGAGCGCATCGCGCTGGCGCTGGCTCAGCAAAATGCCTGCGATTACTGCGTATCGGCGCATACCGCCATCGGCCGCAAGGCAGGTCTGAGTAACACCGAGATCGAAGCCAATCGTGCCGGCAGCAGCGAAGATACAAAGGCCGCGGCCGCGGTCAAGTTCGCGAAAGCACTGGCCGAGCACAGCGGTGAAGTCACCACCGCGGAAATTCTGGCAGTGCGCAACGCCGGTTACGGCGATGCCGAAATCGTCGAAATCATCACCCACGTCGGTCTGAATATTCTCTCCAACATCATCGGCAAGGCGAGTCGGGTCGAAATCGATTTCCCGAAAGTCGAGTTGAAACTGGCGTCATAACGACAGGGCCTGAGTTGTCGGCACCGCTGTCGCCGATTGCTCAGGCCCACTAATTGAAGACTGACACTTAACAACGGAGCAGGCTCATGGGACACAGATTTGCAGAAATTGTATTCACCGATTCGGTGCGCGAAGTGCAGCAACAACTCGGTAGCCGCGCAGGCTACGCATCACTCGATGGTGGCGAAGACTTTAACAATCTGCTCAGCGAACGCGAAGCCAGTTTCATCAGCGCGCGCGACAGTTTTTACATGTCAAGTGTCAGCGAAACCGGCTGGCCTTACGTGCAGCACCGCGGCGGACAGCCCGGCTTCGTGCGCGTTATCGATGCGCAAACCATTGGTTTTGCCGATTTCAGCGGCAACCGCCAGTACGTCAGTGTCGGTAATCTGCGCAAAGACGATCGCGTATCGCTGTTCTTCATGGATTATCCAAACCGCACGCGGCTTAAAATGCTCGGCCGCGTGCGCCTGGTGGGCGATGACGAGCCCGAATTACTGGCGCAACTGGAACTGGACGACTACCGTGCCGTGGTGGAACGTGGTTTCGTCATCAAGATTGAAGCGTTTGACTGGAATTGCCCGCAGCATATT
>CALDDP010000038.1 GCA_937936805.1 uncultured Gammaproteobacteria bacterium
AACGATCGAGCTTCGCTGGAAACCGATGCTGCCCTCGAACTGCGCACGCGGGACCGTTACCGTAAGCTGGTGAACAAGATCGATTCGGCGCTTTCGCGAGTAGCCGACGGCAGCTACGGCTATTGTGATGATACCGGCGAGGAAATCGGATTGTTCAGACTCGAGGCGCGACCCATAGCTACACTCACCGTCGAGGCCCAGGAAAAGCACGAACGGCTGGAGAAGCAACGTCGCGACGATTGAATAATCGGTTGCGCAGCAATTTGTATCCAACGGCCTGTTAATCAGGCCGTTTTAGTTTCATCGTCCCTGTGCGGTACCCGTGCGGTTGGTACTACCCTGGCTGCACCCTCGCAATGCTGGTGTTGATCATCGAAGAATATGTGCGGTGAGAAGGATTGCAGAATCTTGTGTTTTGGAACGCCACCCAGGAAGAAGGTTTCGTCGATGCGGACATTCCACGTACGCAGCGTTCGAATCACTCTTTCATGGGCAGGGCTGTTGCGGGCCGTCACGAGTGCGGTTCTAATCGGTGGGCTCGCCTGGGTCGAATTGCTGTCGAGATCAAACTGCAAAAAAGAAAGCGTTTTCAGCAGTTTGGCAAATGGGCCTTCGGGCAACGGTTTTTCAGCATTAATTTTTTCATGCTCGATGAAGGCCTCGAGTCCCTGCTGCTGATAAATCATTTCCGATTCCTTGGAGAATAAAACCGCGTCACCGTCGAAAGCGATCCTGATCTGCTCCAGCGGATCTGCCTGGTTGTGGCCGGGGCCGTCATATATCAGCCCCGCGGCAACGTTTGATTCGACCGCAGCCTGCACATCTTCCTCGGTGGCGGACAGGAACAGGTCGACTTCGAAAGCATTGAGATACTTTGCCACCGGCTCACCACCGGTGAACGCGGCTCGTGTGATGTCAAGATTGTAATTGTCGATGGAATTAGAGATGCGCAGACTGGTGTCGGCCGAATTGCGCGAAATGATCACCACCTCGGTGCGGCGCACACCGGTATCGATCTGGTTGACGCGCAGCATGGCCTCGATCAGGGCGAACCCTGTACCCGGCTTGAGGACGTCGTTTTCATGTTCCAGTTGATAACGACAGTAGGCTTCCAGACCCTGCTTCTCATATATCTCGTTTTCACGACTTAAATCGAACAGTGCGCGCGAAGATACACCGATTACCAGGTAGTCGCTTAAATCATAAGGCATCAGATTGTCTTCAATAGAATCTTTGAACCACGTTGCGGATTATAGCTCGCCCGTTTGACTGCAGGTAAGTTAAAGTCCGCAGACTCGATAAAGCCATGTTCGATAAACCAGTGCGAACTGCGGGTAGTCAGGGTATACAGTTTCCTGATGCCTGACTCTAGCGCCCGGTCTTCGGCGATTTGCAGCAATTGATTGCCCAGTCCCGCGCGTTGGTAATCCGCATGCACTGCAAGACAGGCGATTTCGGCAACCATTTCTTCTTCATCCGGTATGCAGGCGATGCAGCCGATGATCATGCCATCCTTTTCGATCACCTGGAAATGTGCAATATCAAGTTCCATTTGTTCGCGTGATCTAACCACCAGAATCCCGCTCGTCTCGAGCGGTTCGATCAGGCTCAGGATACCGCCGATGTCATCGATACTGGCGGCTCTGCTACCTTCATAAAACAGGTTGGTTACCATGGTCCCGTAGCCGTCACGGGTGAACAGCTCCAGCAGTAAGCCGCCATCGACCCTGGGATCGATAAAATGCACCCGCTTGACCTGAGCCTGAATCGCCGGAATCGCCTGGTTCAGTAAATTCCTCATTTCGTCAGGCGTGTCTGGATCAGCCAGCAAGGTTTCGCATTGCCTGGTCGATAGCGTACTGGCCGATGCCTCCCCTTGCTCCAGTCCCCGCTGTATGTAAACCAGCTTGTCGGCCTTGAGTGCCCTGGCGACTTCCCCGGCAAGTTCTTCGGCGGGCAGGTTGAACACTTCGCCAGTGCGCGAGTAGCCCAGGTTCGACAACAGCACGACATTATTGAGCGCCAGCAACTCGCTTATTGCCTGATGTTTTATCGCGCGCACCTTGCCTGAGTGTTGCATGTCGACGCCGTCAATGACGCCTAACGGCATGCCGGTTACGAAATTACCGCCAACCAGCGAAATTTCTGAACCAGACATAGGCGTGTTTGGTAAACCCATCGACAGGTGTGACTCGAGGCAGGTCTTGACTTCGTTGATTGCCTGCACAACGAAGGGTAACGCGGCGCTATCGGTAATCCTGATATTATTATGAAAACTGAGCTCGAGCCGGTTCTTCTGCAGATGTGAATCGATGCTGCTGCGGCTGCCGTGAAGAATTACCAGTTTTATGCCAAGGTGGTTGAGCAGGGCGATATCATGCACCAGTCCGATGAACTGGTCTGAATAAATCACCTCATCTGAAATCATGATGACAAAGGTTTTTTTACGATGCGCCTTTATATATGGCGCAGCACCCCGAAACCACTGTACATAGTCCTGCGTATTGCTCATCTTTACCGAATTCCGCTAAACTCGACTCGCACTATATTACATTCTATTAACCCGGCGACAATATAAATCGAATTCAGGGCTGCCGCAAAGTGCCAGCGCCGCGTTACAGCTTTTGCCAGTGGAATAACCACTGGTCGAATACGATTTATATTGTCACCGGGTCAACGGATAGCTAACCAGGACAACAAAAGGATATCCCGATCGACAGCCAGGGTCAGCCAGTCAGCAGTCACCATCTCCAGCAACAGGAGCTGGTTGCCTTTCTTTACAATCGCTTTCGACTGGGGATTTTCATTACCCTCTTCGTATCCACCATAGCCTCGGCGCTGGCTTACGTCGAGCTCGCGATACAGGGCCGCGGACATTGGGTAGCCAGCTGGTTTCTGCTGCTGTGTGCAATCATGTATGTGCGCTGGCGATATTTGCAGAGTTTCCTGCGTATCAGCAATAAGGCCTATTTCCCCTACCAGCAGTGGCATGACAGGTTCCTGGTCGGCGTGGTTGTAACCGGATTGATGCTCGGTTGCGGTGCGGCCTTGTTGATGCCCTATATCACCATCAACGTGCAAATTATCCTGCACTCGCTGTTGCTGACGATGTGTGCCGGTGCGATTGCCTACCTGTCGACATCGCTGCGCGTTTATATCGCCTACATGGTAACCATCATGCTGCCGGTGACGGTCTGGTTGTTTATGCAACAGGATTCGGTCACCTATGTGCTCAGCTTCCTGTATATTTTTTTCATGGTAGCCGGTTTCGTCAGCGTTAAACGGATGCATGAGCTGGTAAATGATGCGCTTTATTATCGATATGACAACGAAACACTGATTGAAGACCTGCAACGCCTGCTGCAATCGGTTTCGCAAAGTAACAAGGCGCTGGAAAAGATATCGACCACCGACGAACTTACCGGGGTATCGAACTATCGTGCTTTTCGAGTCCACCTGGAAGATGTCTGGCGCCAGTATCGAGGCAATAACATACAGCTTTCCATGATTAAACTGAACGTAGACTACTACCATGAATTCAATGCTCATTACGGACAGGAATCGGGGGACAGGCGGTTACGTGAGATCGCGCGCATGTTGAGTGACCAGTTTACCGATGAAAACCAGATGGTGGCGCGCCTGCAGGGCGCCGAGTTTGCACTGCTACTACCCGGGGTAAGCTGCGAAAATGCCCGCCAGATAGCCCTCGCTATCATGCAGGCCCTGGCACAGAAAAAAATCGAACACGCCAGGTCGCGTGCGCAAAATTATCTAAGCATGAGTATTGGACTCGGCAGCCAGGTTGCAACCGAGGGTTCCAATGCGCGTGAACTGCTTGTCAGGGTCGACACCGCGCTCAAGCTGGCCAAGGAACGCGGTCGCAATCGACTTGAGGTTCTGGAAGGCTAGATACCCGGTTTAATCAGGGACTCGAGCAGGGCTTTTTGTGCGTGCAGGCGATTTTCCGCTTCTTGCCAAACCACCGATTGCGCAGATTCCAGTACCTCGGTGGTAACTTCTTCACCGCGATGCGCGGGCAGGCAATGCATGAACAACGCGTCCTCGTTGGCTCGCTGCATGATATCCCGGTTGACCTGGAAAGCGCTGAAAATCTCAACTCTCTGTTGTTGTTCCTGTTCCTGTCCCATACTTGCCCAGACGTCGGTGACAATCAAATCAGCACCGCTGGCAGCAGCTTCGGCAGAGTCATGCAGGCTGACGCGCTCACCACCGCTTTGCAGTAAGCCGGTATCCGGCTCATGTCCCGCGGGGCAGGCGATTTTGAGATTGAAATTAAACCTGAGTGCCGCATTGATATACGAGTGGCACATGTTATTGCCGTCGCCGATCCAGGCGACGGTGGCGCCGGCGATGTCACCACGTTGTTCAAACCAGGTTTGCATGTCGGCCAGCAATTGACAGGGGTGGAGTAAATCACTTAGACCATTAATAACGGGTACCGTGGAATGCTGCGCCAGGGTCTCAATGCGCTGCTGGCCGAAAGTACGGATCAGAATTCCGTCCACCATGCTCGAAATCACGCGCGCACTGTCCTCGATAGGCTCGCCTCGTCCCAGGTGGCTGTCGCGCGGTGACATGAATATTGCGTGGCCACCGAGTTGATACATCCCCGCCTCGAACGAAACGCGGGTTCGGGTAGACGATTTTTCGAAAATCATCGCCAGTAACTTGCCTTGCAGGGGGGTATGCGCAATCCCCTGTTTCAGTTTTTGTTTGACATCGGTCGCTTGCGCGATCAATTGCTTCAGTTCGTCGCTGGTAAAATCCAGCAGGCTCAAAAAATGTCGGCTAGGCATGTCTATTCTG
>CALDDP010000039.1 GCA_937936805.1 uncultured Gammaproteobacteria bacterium
CCACCCGCGCAAGGTATTGATGCTCGCGGGTTGCGTACAACCCGCGCTGGCGCCGAATACCAACATCCTGGCCGCTAACCTGCTCGATCGCCTGGGCCTGGAAGTTATCGAGCCGCAGGGAAAGTACTGCTGTGGCGCGGCCGCCTCGCATACCTCCGATGCGGAATATGGACTGCGCCAGGCGAGGCAGCTGATCGACAGCTGGTGGCCACATATCGAGGCCGGGGTCGAGGCGATTGTGGTAACCGCGACCGGTTGCGGAGTCAGCGTCAGGGATTACGCGCGCCTGCTGGCCGATGACCCGGAATACGCGCAAAAAGCCGAACGGGTAAGTTCGCTGTATCGCGATCTGGTCGAGCTGGTGGAAGCGGAAATGGATACTCCGGCTGCTTTTGAAGTGCCGGCCCGACGCGTCGCGGTGCATACCCCCTGTACGATGCAACATGGCCTCGGCATCAGTAACCGGGTCGAGCGTTTACTGGCCAGCGTGGGCCACCAGATTTGCCAGGTCGAAGAAGCCCATCTTTGCTGTGGATCGGCTGGCACCTATTCTATGCTGCAGCCGGCGCTCGCCGCGCAACTGCGCGGCAATAAAATCAGGGCATTGTCGATAGATAAGCCCGAGGTCATTGCCACCGCCAATATCGGTTGCCAGGTGCATCTCGCGCAGGGCAATAATACGCCCGTCGTGCACTGGATCGAGCTGTTGTAAATGCGCGCCAGTACTCGGAAAGCCGTCTCCCGAGCGGTGTTTGTGTCGAATCGGAAGTGTAAGCCTGCTGTCATACCTGGCTATGATTATTGTTTGTGCTGCTTCAGGCATTGATTATTGTTTGGAGGTAGGTTAGTTTAGTGCCGCTTACCTTTTTAGCCCGGTAGGCGAATACTAAAAAAGTCGATAAATATTAAGGGCGCTTGAGGACACTTCCAATGAATAAATTACGATATCTGATCAGTATCGGCCTGCTGGCCGTTGCGGGCAGTGCGCTGGGCGCATCAAACTGCCCCCCGGCCACGCTCTCCAATATGATGGGAATTCCCGCCGGAGAGTTTCCGCAGCAGTACAACCTCGACGAGTATGAAAGGCTCGCCGATTGTAAACTGAAGTTTTCCGCCAATCCTGATGCGGGCTCGATGAATAAACGGATTCGCGGTAACCCGAAGATGCTCCCGCTGGATCAGCGTATACCTGAAGACGCGCTGGTCGTAGTGCCCTACGATAGTATCGGAAAATACGGTGGCACCTTCGACATGATGTCGAATGCAACCGAAGCGGGTACCTCTGACTTCCTCGCGATCCGTCACGTCAACCTGGTACGTTTTTCGGACGACCTGACCACCATCGTGCCGAATGTAGCCAAGGGCTGGAAATGGAACAGCGATTTCACCCAGCTGACTTTTTTCCTGCGTAAGGGCCACAGATGGTCCGATGGTCAGCCGTTTACCGCTGAAGACGTCAAGTACTGGTACGACAATCTTGCGTTGAATCCGAATGTATTCGAAAAACCGAAAAACTATGTGCTGGTCGGCGACGAGCGCATGCAGGTGCTGGTCATCGATCCGCAAACCGTGCAGTTTACCCTGCCGGCGCCCAAGCCGGGATTGCTGGCGCATTTTGCCAACTCTTATGCGCAGGGTTTCCAGCCCAAGCATTTCCTCGGTAAATGGGATCCAGAGTTGAATCCCGATGCCGACAAGAACGCGCAGGCACTCGGTTTCGAGAATGGTCTTGAAGTCCTGTCGAATTACTACGGTAATTCGGACTGGACCGATACACCGACGCCGATGCTCAGAAGCCCGGACAAGGTGGCCAAGCTGCCTGCCGATACCATGCCGACCCTGGAATCGCACATCCTGATTTCAGAGAGCACCGAAGGACGCCACCTGGTAGCCAATCCTTATTTCCACCAGGTCGATACCGCGGGCAACCAGCTACCTTACATCAGTGAGCAGGACGAAATTTTCGTCAACGAAGACGAGGTCCGTCTGCTTAAGCTGGTCAACGCCGAAGTGGACTTCAAAGCTCAGTCGCTGCAGCTGTCCACCGCGCCGCTGCTGCTGGAAAATCAGGAAAAAGGTGACTACAAAGTTGACCTGCGCCCTGAAATCACGATCCTGACCTTCGGCATTAACATGACTCATGAGAACCTGGAAAAACGCAAGGTTTTCTCTGACCTGCGCTTCCGTCAGGCGATGTCGGTCGCGATCAATCGTGAAGAAATCAACGAAGTTGCCTTCTTTGGTATGGGTGAAGCCAAGCAGTACACAGGTTTCTCACCAGCTCCCGATTTCGTCGACGAAAGATGGAAGCAGCACTACGCACAGTATGATCCGGCACTCGCGACCAAATTACTCACGAGGGTTGGTTTGAAGGACGTCGACGGCGATGGCTTCCTGGAATTGCCCAACGGTGAAAAACTGGTTATCAACCTGCAGTTTGCGGTACAGGGCGCGCCAGCCGCACTGGTCGAACTCGTCGGTCAGCACTGGGGTGCGATAGGCATCCAGACCACGGTCAAGGAGGTTACCCCGGATGAGTATCGTTCAGCGCAATCGTCTAACAAGCTCGATGTCACCATGTGGCGCAACGGCCAGCCGCTCGCGATCGTGTTGGGAACTAACCAGATCTGGGTACCGCCTTA
>CALDDP010000040.1 GCA_937936805.1 uncultured Gammaproteobacteria bacterium
CCGGTTATCCAACCGAATTGCTTGGCAACAATAGCGTTCTGGACCCACCTGATCCCATCCCGAACTCAGAAGTGAAACGGAACTGCGCCGATGATAGTGTGGGGTCTCCCCATGTGAAAGTAGGTCATTGCCAGGCATTAAACACAAAAGCCCCGATCGTTAGTTCGATCGGGGCTTTTTCTTTTGAGCATTATCGGGAAGACCCAGTTTACCGAATTGTTTGGTAACCATAGCGTTCTGGACCCACCTGATCCCAGCGGAGCGCCGCATCGCCCGAACTCGGAAGTGAAATGGAACTGGCGGGATGCCGCCCACTGAAATTCGGTTTTTCAACAGTTTTCAAAAGGGTCAGTGTCGATTGATCGGTGATTACTGCAATGGGTCTGTGAGATGATTGTGATCAATCGACCCCTTCGATGGCAGCCGTCATTCACGGCTCGGCAATTCTTGCTCTACTTTGCTACAGACGGGCCGTCCGCCCTCTCCCGAATGTCGAATCGTTCGTCTGGATCCAGCCCGGGTGGCGCCTTGGCCCACTTGTAACCATTTCTGGCCTGTTCGAATGCGTAGTCATAGACTTGGCGCATGGTGGCGAGGTCGAACACCAAGGGGTCGAGTTGGGGGAAAGTGTCGTCAGGAATTGCAGCAAGGTTGTAGTCGATCTTGTTGCGTCTCGCGAGCACGTAACCGCGGAAGAGGCTAGAGTCGGTACTCAAGCTGAAGACGCTGTTGATGGTAGCAGAGGCTATCGACAGGGACGAGCCGGAGACAATTTCGCGTGTGATTTCTTCGTTCGCCTTGCCGTTTCGGATCACATACAATGTAGCCTCGACCTGGTCCTCCACTTCGATTTCCTCCAGCGTATCCTCGAAGTCCAGCATGAACCCGCGCAGGAAAAGTTGCGCCTTCACGCCTCCGTCGACATGCATCTCATAGTAATCCTCTCCATCAATCTCGACATTGAAATAAACTGGCGGGAACAGTACCGGGATTGCGCTGGAAGCAAGCATAACGTTCCGGTAATGTGTCAGTTTATCGGCCTGCTGGCTTGATGCTATCTCCCCCATGTCCCAGATAGTGAACTCACCGGTGTCCATGTTCGAAGTGCCGAGAAACAGGCGGTGTCCGGTGGCGTGCTTGGCTGCCACCGCGGCAAGGACGTCATCAGTGATATAGCGGTCGATGAGTTTCTTTAGCGGTTCGGTATCCCACGCCGATTCCCCCAGTAGACCAACAAGATGACTCCGCTTGGTGTAAATCTCGTCGGTTCCATACAGCGTAAACACTTCGGTCAGTTCGTCATCGTATTCGGGACCCAGGAACGCGAACGTTGCCTGCAGCGACCCAGTACTGATTCCGGTGACGACCTTGAAGTCGGGCCGCGTTCCGGCTTGTGTCCAGCCCGACAGTAAACCGGCGCCGAAGGCCCCGGCGGCGCCGCCACCGGAGAGAGCCAGGATTGCATACTCGCTAAACTCGTCCTTGTCGGGGTCGAACAGTCCTCGCGGCTCGCTCCTTATCGACGCGACTATCGACTGCTCGAGTTGCGAAAACGGTTCATCCTGGTCCTCATCGAGATGCATTGATCCCCAGGGGTAGGTAATCGGGCTACCAGCCGGAGGGGCCGGCGGGCGGTCGACTTTCATGGTGGAAACCAGGGTCCAGCCCGCCACTACTAACACACCAATGGCAGCAAGCAGTGACAACAACAGCTTTTTCAAAACATCCTCGGGATTGGTGGTTAGTGCTCAGTTGATTCCTGTAAGCCCATCAGGAGTATATACGCTTGTTCTGATGATAGAAAAACATAGAATTAACTGCTCCCTGACTCAGTTTTATTATTGGTGCGATGTCCGTTATTGCATGCGTTCGTTTCCTGAGAGTTCGATCCCTAATACCTGCAACTGTTTTTCGATCAGCGGATCCCCGGTGTTAAGCCAGCGCTGGTAAAGGAGCAGTACTTCTTCGGTGGTGAGGCTTTGCTTGCGAGAGCAGGCGTTTGCGACCATCTCCAGCATGCGGGTGAAAGTGTTGGCTAACTCGGCGAAGATGTGTCGGTTCGATCTCGCGTTGTCGGCCAGATAGTCGTAGGCGCTGCCGCCCATACCGACGAAATAGTCTTGCAGAATGCCGTGCCGGGTAAATCGATCCGGAAACAAGGCACCGAGAAAGAGTGCCATATCACCCAATTGCTGCAGTAGCAGGCAGCGTTCGCGAGTGTTGTCGGCCTCTATGGCATCGCTGTAGAGTAGTGCCAGGGGTCGCAGCATCATTTGCCCATCCTGGTATGCAAAAAGTTCTTCACTGCGTCCGAAGCGTTCCAGCACGGTGCCCAGGTACCAGCAGGTGTCTTCATGTGGCGGTGGGCGAAATCGTTCGGCGTAGCGGTTCAGGCGCTTGCTGAAATAGCTGGAAAGCGATGTTTCCGTAATAGGCAGTTGCGGCGAATCAGAACGCATGAATACCTCCTCGCTTCGTACAATCAATTAAACTATAGGCCAAAAGTTCGAGTTTTATCAACATGATTGGGATCAGTATCCGGATAGTTCGGCGCCAGGCAGGAGTTCCGTATGCTCTAAACAGTGTCGAGAATATTCGATAACAGCATTAAGCGTGAAGCATAAAACGCGGTTTAATATACCCTTCCCGATAGAATGCTGCTGATCAAGGAGCGGTAAGGTTCCAATTTACTGAAGCTGGGTGTCTATGCCCGAAACAGCTGCTAATTCATCCATGGAATTAATATTTCCTTAAGAAACGCTCGCTATTATTTCTGCATGCAGTGGTAGATTTTCACAGTAGCTGTTTGCTGTTGAAATTTGGCAAGAATTGCGTAAAATACTTATATGGGAATTAAATCCCAATAAAATTTTCCAATATTTAGGTGAATAGTTATGACGAATGATAAAATCCGTGATCTTTCTGTAGAAGATGCAGTTGATACTGAACGCCGCAGGGCGCTATCCCGCCTTGGTTTAGTAGCTACTGCTGCATATGCGGCACCTGTGCTCATGACTCTAAGTCAATCAGCACAAGCCGGCAGTGGTAAAGGCGGCTCAGGTGGCGGCGGCTCAGGTGGCGGTAAAGGCGGCTCGGGCGGCGGTAAAGGCGGCTCGGGTGGCTCCGGTGGCTCGGGCGGTGGAAACAGCGGACAGGGTAGAGGTGATGGTGCCGGCTCAAGCGGTAGCTCGGGTGCGGGCTCAAGCGGTAGCTCGGGTGCGGGTTCAAGCGGTAGCTCGAGCGCGGGTTCAAGCGGTAGCTCAGGCAACGGCGATGATTCAAGTAGCAATTTAAGTAATGATGAAGTAAACAGTCAGACCTGATCCGTTAGCGGCACACCACGACCCCTTATGAATTCACACCGGTTGTTTTTACATCCGGTGTGATTCCCTTATGCTAGGGGTTTGAGTCCAGATACGGCATGCTGGAAATCCTGTAATGTGTAAAGACAATCTTTATTTGATCTTTAACGATATGTCTAACTCGGTCGAGCTGGTCAATTGCAGGCATTTGATCGAATTTTTCCCATTCATATTTCCGGGTTGGCAGATCACAGAAGTTTCTGCTGAGCATTTTTCCACGGTCCTCAGTTTGAGCAGGGAAAACGATCGGTATGTTCTCGACAGCTACTGGTTGAAAAAACCTGCATATCGTAAGAACGCGGATGCCGCTATTTGTTTGCTGGTTGCCGAGCTCATGCGTGCCTATGTCCATGAAGACAGGCAGTTGCTGTGCCTGCACGGAGCCGCGAGCGAATTCGCCGGGAAACTGGTCTTGTTTCCAAGTAACTACAGGGCTGGCAAGAGTGTACTCTCGGCCGGCCTGGCTGCATTGGGAGTTCGGTTGTTTGGAGATGATGTGCTACCAATTAGCCTGCTCGATGCCACAGGCATTGCACCGGGATTCGCTCCGCGCTTGCGCTTACCGTTACCCGATAACCTGGATTCCAGAACGCGGGATTTCATCGATAAAAATAATCGACTACAGGGCGAGCAATATCTTTATCTCGATCTTGATAGTGACCTGCTTGCCCCGCAAGGATGCCAGTTACCAGTTGGGGCATTTGTGCTGCTGGAGCGAGAGGAAAGTGCGAGTCCGCTTATGGAACCTGTTTCAGAAGCAGAAGTTCTGCGCCAGGTGATTTGGCAGAATTTTGCGCGTGAAACTGAAGCACCCAGAATCCTTTCTTTTCTTAGTGAGCTGGTTGCCAGTTCGCAACGCTTTCGATTGCGATACGACAGGGCTGAAGATGCCGTCGCACTGCTGCGTGAAAATTTCGATGACTGGTCGACACAATCCGGAAGCAGGAATGATGGCAAAACCTTAGCGGATGGCCAAACCGGTATCATCGAACATTTGTTGCCGGGACAATACCTGCGTAAACCGGATATCAGTATCGTTCAGATCGATGACCAGGTGTTTCTCGCCGATGGGCAGGGTGCCGCTATTCATCATCTCAATCCGATCGGAACTGCAATTTGGTCGCTTCTGGCAGAACCGATGACAGCGGATGAGATCACAAATTTGCTGATGACTGCGTTTCCGGATCTCGAACGAAATAGTATCGAAAGCGATCTGCAGAACCTTATTGCCGAACTCCTGAGCAGAAATCTGTTGTCGGCAGGATAGTTGTGGTAGGTGTTGCAAAGGCAGTTGCTGCTTTTCGAACTGCCGGAATCATTGAGCACCTGATCCTGATCCTTTGATAAGATGATACAAGTCAAAATAATGGAGAAAAGCAGCATGGCATTTGTACTGGCAGTTACCTGGACCGCAAAACCCGGCAACGAGAAGGAAGTGCACAAAATCCTGATCAGGATGGGAGAGGCGTCACGCCAGGAAGAAGGCGTGGTTGCTTATACGACCCACGTTGACCCGGATAATCCGCGGGAGTTCTTTATCTACGAGATGTATCACGATGTCAGCGGGCTCGAGGCGCACCAGGAAACCACGCATTTCAAGGAACTCGTGCTGGAAAAAGCTATACCACTGCTCGAATCCCGCGTGCGCCGGCAGTTTGTTGATTTCTAGAGACGGCAGGGACGATCAGCAAATCGATTCATCGTCTCGCGTAACCGGGTCGATACCGATCCGCTGCATTAACTGGCTGGGTAAGGTCGCAGATCCGTTTTAAATTGCAGTATGCCCGGCCCGGGCCGCTGCTCAGTGCCATTGTGATTCCGATCCATCCTGGCTTTTTTGCTCAGATTGTTAACGCCTGTTTACGTAATCGGGAACGGTCAGCCTGGTTATGAAAACGCTTCAATTCCAGCTTTCTCATGGGCATGAACGCATACCGCCGTGCGGGGTAGCTGCTACTTCACAGATTCAGGCTCGCATTCACGCAATTGAGTATGTTGTAGTCGTAGCGGCGATCGAGTGATTCGTATACCTTGCGCAACTTGAAGTCGCCTTCACTATGTACCATTTCGATGCTGTAAACGATTTCATCGAGCTGCGCAGGTTTTATCTTGATGACTTCGTCAAGCGCCAGGACATCGGCCGATATTGCGCTGCTTAAATGACTGTATATAGAGTTCAGACTGAGTTCCCGCTGGGTCGCGATCGCAGCGGGTTCAAGCCCGCTGGTATGCAGTTTTAGCGTTTCATTGATGGTATCGCTAAGCATGTTATCGAGCGTTTTTTCCAGCGGGTGCTGTGAAATGATGTCGATCAGGTCGCGGCCGTAAAGCTCGAGCTTACGCGCGCCGATACCGATTATGGTGGCCAGCTGTGCGCTGGTTACCGGTCGTTGCCTGCAAAGCTCGTGCAGGGTTTTATCATGCAGGATGACATAGGGCGGCACTCCCTGTTCGTCGGCCAGTTGCTTGCGATGATCGCGTAACGCGTCAAACAACGGAGTATCAGCAACGCGAACCGTCGTCTTTTTCTCTTTCCTGGCGCTGGTCGTGGTTTTAATCTCGCGTACAAACTTGCGTAAATATAGTTCCCGCTCACCCTTCAGCAGCGGCTTGCTGTCGGGATGCAGTTTCAATGCGCCGTAACTGTCGACGTCGCTGACCAGGTAGCCCAGCGCAATGAGTTGTCGGAACAGGCTGCGCCATTCGGCGGCATCGAGATTGCCAATGCCGAAAGTGCTGAGCTGATGATGGTTATTCTGCAGAATGCGCTCCTGCTCCTTGCCCATCAGTACGTCGATGACGTAGTTCACACCGAAGCGCTGACCGGTACGGATAACGCAGGACAGGGCCATGCGTGACGCCTCTGTGGCATCCCAGGTTTGTGGCGGCTCGATGCAGTTATCGCAGTGTCCACAGGGTTCGTCCAGGGATTCACCAAAATAGTTGAGCAGGGTCTGACGACGACACTGGGTTTGTTCGCATAATCCCAGCATTGCCTCCATCTTGTTATGCAGTACGCGCTTGTACTGCTCGTCGGAATCGCTCTGCTGCATCATCTGGCGCAGCATTATGATGTCCTGTAAACCATAGGCCAGCCACGCATTGGCGGGCAGGCCGTCACGACCGGCACGGCCCGTCTCCTGGTAGTAGGACTCTATGTTCTTGGGCAGGTTGAGATGCGCGACAAAGCGCACATCCGGTTTGTCGATACCCATACCGAAAGCGATAGTAGCGACGATAATCACGTTTTCCTGCTGTAAGAAATGGCGTTGATGCCTGGCCCGCGTCGCGTTATCGAGACCAGCATGATAGGGCAGTGCGTCCCGGCCCTTGTCACACAGCCAGGCGGCCGTACTTTCGACCTGTTTTCGCGACAGGCAATACACGATACCGCTATCGGCGGCGTGATTCTCACGCAGAAAATTCCACAGCCTTTGGCGGTTATTACTGCCTTCAGATATCCGGTAAAAAATGTTGGGGCGGTCAAAGCTATGCACGAATTTCGCTGCATCCTGCAAGCGCAGCTGTTGCTCGATTTCCTGGCGGGTGCGTTTATCGGCGGTTGCGGTCAGTGCGATGCGCGGTATCTGCGGGAACAGGTCGTGCAAGCGATACAGGCTCTGGTAATCGCGCCTGAAGTCGTGTCCCCATTGGGATACGCAGTGCGCCTCATCGATGGCAAACAGGGCGATTTTGCATTGTTCCAGTAGTCGTAGAAACCCATCGGTGAGCGCCCGTTCGGGCGCGACATAGAGCATCTCTATCTCATTGTTGAGTAGTTGCCGTGTTACCTGTTGCTGCTGCTGCGGGCTCTGCGATGAATTCAAAAATGCGGCGCTGATGCCGTTTTGCGCCAGCGCGTCGACCTGGTCCTGCATTAACGCGATGAGTGGAGAGATGACGATGGCGACACCGTCCCGCAGCATCGCGGGTATCTGGTAACAAAGTGATTTGCCGCCACCGGTCGGCATCAGCACCAGGGCATCGCCGCCATTAATCAGGGTTTCAATGATCTGCTGTTGTTGCAGGCGGAATTGGTCGTAACCGAAGTGACGGCGCAGGATATCGAGTGCTTGAGACATGGTGATATAGTAATCCTTTTGGTAGCTGTTTATGAACTGTCCTTGTCATTCCGGTCGGAATTTCGACCAGTGCTGCGGTCGATTTATATCACATCAGAAGCTTCCTGAAAACGCTGAGCAGCTGATGCGTTCCCGCTACAGTGCTTATGTACTGAATGATCGTGATTACCTGGAACAAACCTGGCACAGCAAACACCGACCGCCTGACCTCGCTCTGGATAGCGGCATTAGCTGGGTTGGTCTGCAAATAATCGATTTCAGGCACCAGGATGATCGAGCCACAGTCGAATTCGAAGCGCGCCTGGTGGCGGCGGGCAGGCTGGACGCAGTGCATGAAATCAGTCGCTTTGTGAAGCAGGACGGGCGCTGGTTCTACACCAGTGGCGACCAGTT
>CALDDP010000041.1 GCA_937936805.1 uncultured Gammaproteobacteria bacterium
GTAACCCTCGTCGTCAATCATCAGGGCTTCGTAGGCACCGGCGTCGTGAGCCGCTTTTTTAGCCAGGACCTGCCCGAGCAGGTTTACCGACTTGATATCGCGTCGCGCCCAGCGAATATCGGCGGTACTGGCGAGGGTGACCCCCGACTTGCCAGCCTGGTTTTCGCTGGCTGCTTTCACCTGCGTGAACATGAATACGGTAGGCCTGATGTCATCCGGCCAGACGAAATCGCGTTCAGCCGTACCTCGCGTAACCTGCATGTATACGAGGCCCTCATCGAGCCGATTCAACTCGACCAGTTGCCGAAACGCCTGCAGGATTTCAGGCTGACTGAGCGGTGATTCAATCGAGAGCTTTTGCAGAGAGCTGAAATAGCGCTGCATATGGTGTTCAAAATCGACCAGCTTGCCATCGAGCACCCCGGCGACATCGTAAATGGCATCACCAAATGTCACCGCGCGATCGAAAATAGAAATCCTGGCTTCCTGCTCGGGCAGATATTCACCATTTAAATAAACAATACGATTCATTCGTGTCAATGCCTGTTAATAATCGGGCAAAATGCTAGCATACATCGCATGTCACAGACCCGTCGCCAGAAACTTGCCTCCCAGTTCCGCGAAATCCTCGCCAGTGACAGCGTCATTGATCAACCCACTTCGCTAGCCGCTTACGAATGCGATGGCTTGAGCGCTTATCGGGAGCAACCGTTACTGGTGCTGCTGCCGGAAAACATAGAACAGGTGCAGCAGGTCATGCGCCTGTGTCATCAACTGCGTTTGCCCGTTGTCAGTCGCGGCGCCGGCACCAGTCTCTCGGGTGGAGCGCTGCCGCATGCTGAAGGGGTTGTACTCAGCCTGGCAAAAATGAGCCGGATATTACAGGTCGATCGCCTGTCGCGCCTGGCAGTGGTTGAGCCCGGAGTGCGTAACCTGGCGATTTCCGAAGCGGTCAGCTCGCTCGGACTCTACTATGCACCGGACCCATCTTCGCAGATCGCCTGTTCGATCGGTGGTAACGTTGCGGAAAATGCCGGTGGAGTGCATTGCCTGAAGTACGGGTTGACGCTGCACAATATCCTGGCGCTCAAACTGGTCAGTGCCGAGGGTGAGATTTTCGAGCTCGATCAGCGTTCCCTGAGTGCCGACGGCTACGATTTGCTGCCGCTGCTGGTAGGTTCGGAAGGTATGCTTGGTATCGTCGTCGAAGTCACCGTCAAGCTACTGCCAATCCCGCGTTGCGCGCGCGTGGTGATGGGTGTGTTCGATTCGGTGGAGAAAGCCGGGGATAGTGTCGCGGCTATTATTGCCGAGGGAATTATTCCGGCCGGCATCGAAATGATGGACAATCCGGCGATCAGGGCTGCAGAAGACTTTGTGCATGCGGGGTATCCGATCGAGGCCGAAGCGATCCTGATATGCGAACTCGATGGCACGGAAGAAGAAGTGCTGGCGCAAATCGAGCTGGTGGAAAACGTCCTCAAAAAGGGCGGTGCGACCGAAACCCGGCTCGCCAGGGATGAAGCCGAACGCCTGCTGTTCTGGTCCGGACGCAAGGCGGCTTTCCCCGCGGTCGGACGTTTGTCCCCCGACTACTATTGCATCGATGGCACCATCCCGCGCAAGGCCTTGTCCGCGGTGCTGGGCGGGGTGCGCCAGCTATCGGAAGAATATGGATTACCGGTTGCAAACGTGTTCCACGCCGGTGACGGCAACCTGCATCCGTTGATTCTCTATGATGCCAATAACGAGGGTGAACTCGAAAAAACCGAACAGCTCGGTAGCAAGATCCTGCAACTTTGTATCCATCATGGCGGCACCATCACCGGTGAGCATGGGGTCGGCGTCGAAAAACTCGGTGAAATGTGCGTGCAGTTCGGCGAACTCGAGCGCAACCAGTTTCATGCGCTGCGCGAGTGCTTCGATCCATTGAAGATTCTGAATCCCGGCAAGGCAATCCCGACGCTGGCGCGCTGCGCTGAATTTAATGCAATGCATGTACATGACGGCAAAGTGCCGTTTCCCGAACTGGATCGCTTTTAATGGCCTCCATCGATAGTTCCAATATTGAGGAGGAACTCGCAACCCAGGTTGCCGCGGTGTCGGCCACCGGCGGTGAAATCGAAATTTTAGGTGGCGGCAGCAAGCGGTTTTACGGTGAGTCGATGGAGGCGCTGCCGGTAGATGTTTCGGCGCATAGCGGAGTAATCGATTATGACCCGGCGGAGCTGGTTATCACTTTGCGCGCCGGGTGCAAGCTGAGCGAAGTCGAAGCACTGCTGGCGCAAAATCGCCAGATGTTCGGCTTTGAACCACCCCGGTTTGGAGCGGACGCAACCATCGGCGGCATGGTCGCAAGCGGACTATCGGGTCCGCGGCGCGCATTTGCCGGCAGTATCAGGGACTTTGTGCTGGGCGCAACAATTCTCGATGGACGCGGTGAAATCATGCAGTTCGGCGGGCGCGTAATCAAGAATGTGGCGGGCTTCGATGTAGCCCGGGTGATGGTCGGTTCGCATGGAACCCTGGGCATAATCCTCGAGGTTTCGATCAGGGTAATACCGATGTATGAAACTGAATTGACGCTTGCATTCGAACATGACATCGCCGACAGGCATATCCGCTGGGTCAACGAACTGGGGGCTGAACCCTATCCGATCACGGCGTCCTCCTGGGTGGCCGGACGCAGTCAACTGCGCCTGTCAGGCAGCGAACAGGGCGTGCGCCATGCGGCAGACCAGCTTGGCGGTGAGCCAGGCGATGCCTGCTGGGAGCAATTGAAGGAGCAAAGCCTTGATTTTTTCGATTCCGCTCAACCCCTGACGCGAATTTCTTTGCCACCGGCGAGTGCCAACCTGCCGGGTGAGCAGGCGCAATTGATCGAATGGGGTGGGGCGCAGCGCTGGATTTGTGGTGAAGTCGACATCGCCGCGCTGCGGCTGAAGGCAGAAGCGGTGGGCGGCAGCGTTTGTGCATTTCAACGGCATGGCGCCGGTGTGCCCGTGTTCCATCCTTTGCCGGCTGCCATGCTGAAACTGCAGCGCAGCATCAAATCGACTTTCGATCCGGCCGGTATTTTTAATTCGGGCAGAATTTACCCCGGGCTGTAGCCCGCAGCTTGCGCAAAGGCGGTAAAACCAGAAAGAATTCATGATTTTAGGCAGAAAGAATATTGGTAGACATATGGCAAATTTTCCTTTGTACCTGAACGAAATCAGGAAAAATCGGGCTGCCAATCCTGAACGATCCCCCTTGATGCATAGGCCGGGCGATGCACCGGCGGGCGATCGTCCAGCCTTGTTTGCCCGATTTTCCCTGAGTTTCGTTCCCTTTACGCAAGCTGCGAGCTAGCCATGCAAACCAATCTTGCAGCAAAAATTCAGCAGGGTGATCATGCGTCGGAAATAGAGTCGATCCTGCGTAAGTGCGTCCATTGCGGTTTTTGTAACGCGACCTGTCCGACCTACCAGTTGCGCGGCGACGAGCTCGACGGGCCGCGCGGTCGCATTTACCAGATGAAACAGTTTTTCGAAGGCGAACCGGCTAATGCAGAAATGCTCAAGCATCTAGACCGTTGCCTGACCTGTCGCGCCTGTGAAACCACCTGCCCGTCCGGCGTGCAGTACAGCCATCTGCTCGAAATCGGCAAACAGGCGATCGAAAACGAGCTGCCGCGCCCGGCATGGGATCGGCTGCGGCGCTGGGGGATTGTGCGATTTATAAATTCAGGAAAGCTGTTTGCCTTGACCATTCGTATCGGCCAGGCGCTGGCGTGGATGTTGCCAGCGGCGATGCGGCAGTCGATTCCACTTCGCCAGACCCCGGTGTCGCGTACGATTGCGACCCACCCGCGCAAGGTATTGATGCTCGCGGGTTGCGTACAACCCGCGCTGGCGCCGAATACCAACATCCTGGCCGCTAACCTGCTCGATCGCCTGGGCCTGGAAGTTATCGAGCCGCAGGGAAAGTACTGCTGTGGCGCGGC
>CALDDP010000042.1 GCA_937936805.1 uncultured Gammaproteobacteria bacterium
AGCGTCCCGGGCATGTGGTTGATGCGTTTCATGATTTTCAGCTGTTCGTCTTTCATGTCATCGGCATTCTTGTTCCAGTCAGCCTCTGATTTGATGAAAAACGTGGTGCGCCCCGAGTCGCCGTAGGGCGTCTGCACCACCAGGTCTTTACCCAGGCCGCCTTTTTTCGCCACCTTCATCAGTTCTTCGAAACTGTCGGCCTTGCCGAGTACGTTCGGCGCACTGTCGATGCCGGCTTCATTGGCGAGCCGCGTGAGTTCGATCTTGGAATCGAGCTTTTTGCGCAGCGCAACCGAGGGTAGTGCAATATCGACGCCGAGATCACTGCAGATTTCCTCGGTTTTTTCATCCAGCATGACGAACAATAGCTTGGCCGGGCCCTTGCCCGCTTTCTTGATACGATCGATGACTTCCTTGTGCTGCAGCATGTAGTTACAGACGTCTTCCATTGACTCGAACTCGGCATGGCTCTTTTCCTCGGGAACGAAGACGCGTGGGTGCATGCCGTCAAAGGAGTCGAAATAATTGATATGGAAAAAACGGTTAACAAATTTCTCTACGCCGAGCAGGTTAAACGCGGTCGGCGAAACGAAGAAAATAGGCGTTTCGTTGCGCCGGAAATAAGTAAGGATGTCGGATAAACCACGTACTTTGACTTTTCTGGCCATGTATTTACCTATCAGGGTGAAATCATAAAAAATCGCTAACAGGGTAACGATCATATAGGATTAGCGTGTCCAGCGCACATCGTTAAACAGGTATCAGTTAATCATGAACCGATCGAGCCGTCGACGTCGACGCCAGGCACCAGGCGAGGCGCCAGTAGCCGTGCATCAGTTAGAGCCCAAGGTTCTCGCCAATCGATTTGCACCTCTCGAAGCTCTCGACGAAGAGCAGCTCGAATTTATTCACGACGTCTCACTTCGTATTGTCGAAGAAGAAGGCATCGAGGTGCTCGGCGATCAGGCGCTCGATTTATTTCGCAGGGCGGGTGCTTCGGTAGACGATGGCGGGGTGGTGCGTATGGATCGGGGATTGTTACTGGAAACGGTTGCCCAGGCTCCCGAAACTTTTGAGGTAAACACCTGTAATCCCGAACAAACCCTCTCGGTGGGTGGCAACCTAATCAATTTCGGGCTGGTGTCGGGAACGCCAAACGTGCACGACAATATCAATGGAAGACGCGCGGGTAATTTTGAAGATTACAGGAAACTAATCAGTTTCGGACAGTACTTCAATGTCCTGACATTTTTTGGTAACCAGGCTACCGCACCCACCGATATGCCGGCGAATTCGCGGCACCTGGACACTACTTTCATCAATTTGACACTTTCGGACAAACCTTTTTTCGCCACCGGGATAGGCGGCGGACGCGCCCGCGACGCTATCGAAATGAGCGCAATCGCGCGTGGACTGAGCATGGAGGAAATGAAGTCCAACCCGAGCGTAATGACCAACATCAACGTCAATTCTCCGCGTAAGCTGGACGATGCCATGGCTTACGGGGCAATGCAGATGGCGCTGTTCGGTCAACCGGTTACGGTGACACCGTTTACCCTGATGGGCGCCATGACGCCTTCCACCATGGCCGGTGCGCTGGCGCAGCAGAACGCGGAAGCACTGCTCGGTATCGCGTTGTTGCAGTTGACTAACCCGGGTACCCCGGTGGTTTACGGCGGCTTTACCTCCAACGTCGATATGCGCTCGGGATCCCCGGCTTTCGGCACGCCTGAAAACGCGCTCGCCAATATCGCCGGTGGACAGCTGGCGCGCAAGTACAGGTTGCCGTATCGAAGCAGTGCCTGTAATGCATCGAACGCGGTCGACGCACAGGCGACTTACGAAACCATGATGTCCCTGTGGAGCGCGGTGATGGGTCATGGCAATTTGATTTACCATACTGCCGGTTGGCTTGAGGGTGGGCTGGTCGCCTCGTTCGAGAAACTGGTTATCGATTGCGAGATGCTGCAGCACATGAGCAAGATGCTGGAGCCTGTCAAGATAGACCTCGAAGAGACGGGCCTTGAAGCGATGCGGGAAGTCGGTCCGGGTGGTCATTTCTTCGGCTGTGCGCATACCATGGAACGTTATCGAAACGCGTTTTACCAACCATTCATCAGCGATTGGCAAAACAGTGAGAACTGGGCGCTGGCCGGATCCATGGACGCCACCGCCCGGGCCACCGAACTATGGCCGAAAATTTTGCAGGAGTTTGAACCCCCTGCCGTTGATCCGGCAGTCGAGGAGGCGCTACAGGCCTATATGGCACGCCGTAAGGAAGAACTGAAAGGGCAGGAACCCGTCAACGAACCCACCGTTTAGAAAAAGGTTGGATATGCATCGATCGAGGTGCCAGTTCGTCCATCTCACGTCGGCCAGGAAAGCATAACCGCGTGGGCTTTTATTTTCCCGTGACTTTTACCGTAAGCATTTCAATGAACTCCTCATTTAAAGCTAACTGAAAATCTAAACCCGGTTTGCCACATTGATGCTGGTAAAGCGATGAGGGTCCGGATACGACATTCGAAATGCATAATGTAGCCGGGAGTATTTGTCTGGGGGCCGGGGTTAAGCGGTGAATCATGGTCGTGGCAAAGAATAATTTTTTACGGTTATTAACTGAAACCTGATTGATGTGCGTCAGAAAGGTGGACCAGCTGCCGTGATTCTATTAACCAAAAGAGGCTGAAACATTGCCACTTCGAATCAAGGTAATTTTAATATTCTGCATTGCTGCGTCGATAATTGGTTGCGCGACTAATTCGGCGAAGCCCCCGCTGCAGGATAATACTGCGGGTTCCGAGGACCAGCCGATGATCGCGTTGGCAGGTTACCGGAACGAATCGAATTTCTTCGTTAAGTATCGATACGGTGAAAGCATCCTGTACGCGGGCGGCACCTGGCGAGACAGGGTGGAATTGATCGAAAGCCCGGCGCCCTCACCAGCGCAATACGTCAACCCCAGCCTGGTACCAATGCAGTATCACCAGGAAACCCCGTGGGAGTCCTTGCCGAAAGATGCTATCAGGTTACCTGTGCTGGGTGTCGAAAAGTGGCACCTGCTGCGGGACAGATTACTACGTGCGGTGGTACCTGACGATGGAACGGGCCTGGTGGTAGACTTCGTGCACACGGAATATTTCCTGTTTTATGACAGAGAGGGGGAATTCCAGTCGACGCGACTACTGGACAAGCCCGCTGATTACCGCGTGCACGCAAGCTTGCAGCTCGACGAGTTCATGGGTCGCGGGCGTCCGATTCTGGACGAGTTCCTGGCCGAGCAGGGCATCACCCAAACAGAGCTGATTTTCAATACCGGGGACGTCGGTTTGTATTCGCTGCCGTTCCTTTATCTGAACACCGACCAACGCTTGCTGGTTTTTTTCAGGAATGTACCGATGCAATCGGGTGTGGTTACTAATTTGCCCGGATTGAAGGGTATGCAGGCATTTGGTCATGTACTGCAAAGTCACCTTGTCAATCTTATTCAGCGACCGGTTTCCTCGTTATATCGATTGTTCTTTGTAGTTGCAGATACGGCAACCTCGACCATGAGTTTCGACTGGACTACCGCATTAGGCGACAAACCGGTGCCAGAGCTGGCTGACTTGCCGCCGATGGATCTGCAGCTATGGGAACGTGATCTCGATAAAATATCCAGCAGGCCGCCTGGCTCCGGCAGTGTCGATATTCTGGTCGACGGTGGTGCCTTTTTCACACGCTTTATCGATACGGTAACCACAGCCGAGGAATCGGTGCATATGCAGACCTACATTTTCGATAACGACGACTACGCGGTAAAGATTGCGGAGCTGTTGAAACGTCGTTCCAACGAGGGAGTCGATGTAAAAGTGCTGCTTGACGGGCTGGGCACAATCACGGGGACAATGACAGATGCGGAATCATTACCCGAGCGCCACGAGCCCCCTGCCTCGGTACGTTACCTGCTGGAGTCCGGTTCACAGGTCAACGTTCGTCAGAAAGCCAACCCATGGTTCACCGGGGATCACGTCAAGTCGACCATCATTGATCACCAAATAGCGTTCGTCGGCGGTATGAACATAGGCCGCGAGTATCGTTACGACTGGCACGACCTGATGCTGGAACTACAGGGGCCAGTGGTCGACACTATCAGCAAGGAGTTCCACACGGCCTGGGCGCATGCCGGACCACTGGGTGACCTCGGTTATCTTTTCTCGTTAGCCAAACCACACAAGCGGCGCCCACTGGATCAGGGTTACCCGTTGCGGGTGTTACTCACCTCGATCGGCAACCAGGAGATTTACAATGCGCAGCTGGAAGCGATACGACGCGCACAAAGCTACATTTATATTCAGAATGCTTACTTCACCGACGATACACTTTTACGTGAGTTAGTACTCGCGCGTCGTCGCGGCGTCGACGTCCGTGTTATTGTTCCCATGGAAACGGATCATGGCCCGATAAACCGTAGCAACGTGCTGGCGGTCAACCTGATGCTGGAGTACGGCATTCGCGTATTCATTTACCCGGGATTCTCTCATGTGAAGGCATCAGTTTACGACGGTTGGGTTTGTGTGGGTTCGGCAAACTTCGATCGCCTGAGCCTGCATCTCAATCGGGAACTGAACATTTCGAGTTCGGCACCGGAAGTCGCAGAGCAATTGCTCGAACGTCTGTTTGAACCTGATTTCCGCAGCTCACTTGAGTTAACCGAACCCATCCCGAAACGTTGGGTCGATCATCTGGTAGAACTTATCGCAGATTACATATACTGATCAGTCTTAAAGCGACAGCTTGATTTCGATTTCGCAGGAACCGGCGTACCATGCTCCACCAAAGCCAGGCTGATTTCTGTCTTCGATATAGTTCAACCCTCTTGCGCGGGTATAAGATTCGAGGGGGCGCGCAAACGAAGCCTGGTAAGGTCCGCTAACGATATAGCCATTATCTGAGGAGTTTTTCCTCGAAAGGATAGCTGATCAGGTTTTCGTAGCCGTCTTCGGTAATCAGCACCTGGTCTTCCAGCTTGACCCCCTCCCTGCCGCCGACTTCACCGGCGTAAACCTCGACGCAAATGACCATGCCCGGTTCGAAGACGCCATCATAACCGTAGGACTCGTAATCTTCGCGATAACGGATCGCGGGGTATTCATCGCACAGGCCGACGCCATGCATCACCACGCCGTAGCGATTGGGGACAAAGCTATCCGGTAGACGATGCGCTTTTTCGGTGATCTCGCTGAAGCTGACCCCCGGTTTGAGCAAATCCATATTGGTCATGATGTGGTCGTAGGACATCTGGTAGATGTGCTTTTGGTCTGCCCTGGGCTCGACATCTCCGCACAACCAGGTGCGCGAGATATCGCAACACATGCCGTAGGTACCGACCATGTCAGTGTCGAGCGCGAGCAGTTCGCCGTCACTGATGATACGCGGGCCGGATTCCTGGAACCACGGGTTGGTGCGCGGGCCCGAGGAAAATATGCGCGTTTCTAGCCATTCACCGCCGCGTTTTATATTGCCGGCATGTAGCACAGACCAGATTTCATTTTCACTTTTGCCGGCTTCGACGGCATCCTGCATTTCATGCATGGCGGCTTCGCAGGCGGCAATCGCGCAGCGCATCGCCTTGATTTCATCGGGACCCTTGATGACCCGGGCCTCCTCGGTGACCGGTTGTCCTTCAAACACTTCCAGGCCGACTTTTTCCAGCGCGCGCAGCCCGGCAATTTCGATCTTATCAACTGCAAGGCGGCGATTTTTGCCGGCATGAGTGCGCATCAATTCGTCGATACTGCTGGCGAATTTGAGCGCATGCTCCTCGCCCCTGTTTGCCGATTCGAAGTAAAAGAAGGAAGCGCCGCTGCGCAGTTCCTTTACCAGTGGCAGATGGTCGGAGAGGTGGTCGCAGCTGTGAAAATCGAACAGCACCATGTAACCGTCGGCCGAGACAAAACAGGCGCGTGCGGGGTTGTGCGTTATCCACAGTTGCATGTTGGTGGAATCAGTGGCGTAGCGAATATTCAGCGGATCAAATAATACGATCCCGCCGTAGTCGTGTCTTTGCAGTTCCTGCACCAGGCGCTGCAGGCGGAATTCCCGCATCGAGTCGAGCTGCGGGCACTCCAGGCCAAGCGCCTCCCATTCGGCAAAGGCGAGGGCGGTCGGCCCGATTTCGACGCGATCATTGTCGTTGGGAGAACCGTCCGGCTTCAACGCGAATTCCGGCTTGCGACCGGGATCGATCTTGCGCTCGGGGCTGTCGAT
>CALDDP010000043.1 GCA_937936805.1 uncultured Gammaproteobacteria bacterium
CAAGCGGGTTTGCGTAACCCAGTTGCCCGATCAATTCAGGCGTCCATGCCCCCATGCTCACCACCACCCGGTCGACCGTTTCGCATCCCTGTTGCGTGGTCAACTCCCAGGCGCCGTTTGCGCGCCGCACAGATTCGACGGCATCACATCTAACCGTGCCGCCCGCTGCGGCAAACATCTGCGCATATGCCTTGCATAACTTCTGCGGGTTTCGAATCGATACCGACTCATCGATCAACACCGCCTGCACGAAGATACGTTTCAAATCGGGTTCGTAATCGTATAGCTGATCGGGATTGAGCAAGGTATGCCTGATGCCGCATCGCTCCAGCAGCTCGCGTTCCAGTTGATCACGCAGAAAGGTCTGCCGGCTGCGGTAGAGCTTCAACCCGCCACCCCGGTTGAGTAAGTGTTGCGCATCGGCCTCGGCTATCCATTGCTTGTGAATATCGATCGAGGCCTGGGTTAAAGCATTCATGGCATCGCCCCCGCGCAAAAAGGTTTTGCGCCTGCAGCGACTTAAAAAACGAACCAGCCAGGGGAATAGCGACAACAGGTGCGGGTAATGCAGCAGCAGATCGGCATCCCGATTGAGTATCAACCGGTGCAAGCGATCCAGCAGATGAGGATCGGCGATCGGAGTAATATTGCTATAGCTGAGTATGCCGGCATTTCCCGAAGAGGTTTCTTCACCCGGTCCTCGCCGATCGACCAGGGTGACCTGGTAACCTCGACGTTGTAATTCGAGCGCACAGCATATACCGACTATACCGGCGCCAAGGACTGTAACGGATTGCTTCATTACTGCTACATCTAGGCTTTTCTTTCGGTAGCTATCTGCGAACGGTGATTGCGCGGCGAACTACCGAAATGCTTGCGATAGCAGGCGGTAAAATAAGACTGGGTTTCGAAACCGGTGGCAATCGAAATATCGATCACGCTGTGGTTGGTGTTGAGCAACAGTTGCTTGGCATGCATCAGACGCAACGACAGGTAATACTGGCTCGGCGTTACGTCGCGATACTTATGGAACAGTCGTTCTATCTGACGCAACGACAGGCTGCATTTATCGGCGATAGACGGCAGTGACAGCGGTACTTCAATATTGTTTTCCATCAGGTTGATAACATCGATTAACTTCGGTGCGCTCATTGCCAGATCAATGCGATCCGCCATCTGTTGCGAGTCAATTTCGGTACGGATGCGATCGTGCTGAAACTGCTGTGAAATCTGCTGGGCCAGCTGACGTCCATACTCATTCTCGATCAGCTTGAGCATCATATCCAGCGCGGCTGTACCACCCGAACAGGTGAAGCGGCGCTCGGCAATTTCATAAAGCGTGAAAGCGACTTCAACATGCGGGTAAAGCTCCTTGAAAACAGGAATATTCTCCCAGTGTATCGTGCACCGGCATTCATCCAGCAGGCCCGCACGCGCGAGAATAAAGCTGCCCGAGCTGGCCGAACCCAGGTTTACCCGCTGTTTATCCAGCAGTTTTAGTCGCTTGAGCGTTTTCGCGTCATCAAAATGCTGCGCCGTGTTAGGCGCGACAATCACCAGGCTATCGAGATCTTTCGCTTCCACCAGCGCCCTCGTGGGCACGGTAATCCCGCAACTGGCCGCAACCGGATTTTCGTCGGCGGCGAAGTATTCCCAGGAAAACAGGTTCTTCTCAGACAAACGATTAGCGGCGCGCATCGAGTCAACCACGCAGCTGAACGGTATCAACGGAAATCCTTCGATCAACAGGATACCAATGGTTCTGGTGTCGTTGCTAATAGCTTGCAGCCTCTTTGGTCTGTTAGGGGATCGGGTCCCATTCTAGCGAAATTACCTCTATCCACAACCTGGATCGTTCGGGTCGACTGAATCCGGGATGACGCTGGCAAACAGTTCCGGGTCGCGCTTGGGTCAGCCGGAAATAACGCCAAAAACCATACTAAGCTGTTTAGTTCGCTATTCTTTCGGCTGGATTACTAGGAGTAATCGATGAGTGAAGCAAGACAGGCAAGCAGGGGTCGACGCGGACGCGGTGGACGCGACGCACGCCGCGCCGGTGTAGCCACCGTGACCGCGAGCGCACCCTATATCAAGCGTAAAATTCCTTTTTTCGAAGTGCTTGACGAGGAAGGTCTGCAGCTGATAGAAAACAATGCCGATACGATTCTTGAAGAAGTCGGCATCGAATTCCGCGACATGCCCGAGGCACTGGAAATTCTCAAACAGGGCGGCGCCGAAATCGACGGTGTTACCGTGCGTTTCCCGCGCGGCCTGTGCCGTTCCATCATCCAGGCGTCGGCACCCGCCGAATACACCCAGCACGCTCGTAACCCCGCGCGCAATGTTCAGATCGGCGGCAAGAACACCGTGTTTGTTCCCGCCTATGGCAGTCCTTTCGTGTTTGACCTGGACAAGGGGCGCCGCTACGCAACCATCGAGGATTTCCAGAACTTCGTCAAACTGGCTTATGCGTCACCAAGCCTGCACCACTCCGGGGGGACGATTTGCGAGCCGGTCGACATTCCGGTCAACAAGCGCCACCTGGACATGGTTTACTCGCACATCAAGTATTCAGACAAAGCCTTCATGGGCTCGGTCACCGCGCCCGAGCGGGCGCAGGATACCGTCGAAATGATCAAGATCATCGCCGGCGAAAATTACATCGATGCGGAAAGCGGTCGGCCACGCACCTACGCCACCAGCCTGATCAATGCCAACTCGCCAATGACCTTCGACGACACCATGCTGGGTGCCGCCAAGGTTTATGCCGAGAACAACCAGGCAACGATTGTTACGCCATTTATCCTTGCCGGTGCGATGTCACCGGTTACGGTTGCCGGTACCGCGGCACAGTCTCTTGCCGAGGCGCTTGCCGGAATGACTTTCGTGCAACTGGTCAATCCCGGTGCGCCGGTTATTTTCGGCAGCTTCGCCAGTTCGATGTCGATGCAGTCAGGGGCACCGACCTTCGGTACGCCGGAACCGGCACTGGTGCTCTATGTCATGGCCGCGCTGGCGCGTCGACTCGGGGTTCCGTTTCGTTCCGGTGGCGGGCTTTGCGGTTCCAAACTACCCGATGCCCAGGCAGCCTATGAAGCCGCCAGCACCCTGTATCCGGCAGTCATGGCAGGGGTCAACTTCGTCCTGCATACCGCCGGCTGGATGGAAGGCGGTTTATCGATGGGCTATGAAAAATTCATCATGGACGCCGACCAGGCCGCAATGATGGAAATTCTGCTCGGCGGGGTCGATCTTTCCGAAAACGGCCAGGCGATGGACGCGATTCGTGAAGTCGGTCCCGGGGTTCACTTCCTCGGCTGCAACCATACGCAGAAAAATTTCAAGACCGCGTTTTACCGCTCACCGATTACCGACAATAACAGCTTCGAGCAATGGGAGTCGGAAGGCAGTCTCGATCACGCGCAGCGCTGCAATGCCCGCTACAAGAAAATGCTTGCCGAGTACGAAGCCCCGGCGCTCGACCCGGCCATCGACGAAGCCCTGCTGGCGTACATCAAGCAACGCAAGGACTCAATGCCGGATTCCATGACCTGAACCATGCGGGCGTTATAAGCGCCTTATTTTAGAGAGTCATCCCGGCCCCTCCTTTATTGTCATCCCGGCCCCCGAGCCGGGATCTCCTAATGACCAAACCCGGCAAGATTCCGAAACGTCGGACCGCCGCCTGAGCCCTTGGGGTCAGACCACGCTTTTCGTCATACATTTCAACCTTCGCTCGGAAAGCACCGAAAACCGTGCTCTGACCCCCCTAGAAGCCACCGATGGCCCCTACCAGCACATAAAAATATCGTGCAATGGGCCGATTTAGGGACTAGTATTTTGGCGATTGATCAAATTATGATCAGCTCCTTACCGCGCTTCACTACAATTAGAACTATGAGTGACGAAAAAGCTGCAGCAATAACCGAGCACTTTGGTTTCTTGCAGGTCCCCAATTATTCGATGATCGCGTTCGCCTCTGCAATCGAACCCTTGCGTATGGCAAATCGCGATGCCGGCAGGGAGCTTTATCGCTGGAGCGTTTATACGATTGACGGGCTGCCGGAAAAGGCCAGTAACGGGCTTGAAATTACCCCCGACGGCAGCATCGAAAGCGCAACCGATATTTCGATTTTGTTCGTCTGTGGTGGCGCCGATATCGCAGACACCTGGTCGAAGCCGTTACAATTCGCGCTACGCCGTATCGCCAAGCGTAGCAACGTGAAACTCGGGGCACTGTGCACCGGCAGTTACCTGCTCGCGCGGGCGGGTTTACTCGACGGCTATAAATGTACTATTCACTGGGAAAATATTGCCAGCCTGCGGGAAGAGTTTCCCGAGGTACAGGTATCCGATGATCTGTTTCTGTTTGACCGTGATCGCATCACCTGTGCCGGCGGGCAGGCATCGATGGACATGATGCTGCAGCTGATAAACGATCGTCACGGCAACAAACTGGTTACCCACATTTCCGAGCAATTCATGTGTGAACGCATCCGCAGTTCGGATGACCGACAACGCATACCCCTGCACCTGGCGCTGGGATCAAATCAGCCCAAACTGACCGAGGCGGTCACCTTGATGGAAGCGAATATCGAGGAACCGATCAGCCTCGATGAGCTGTCCAGCTACGTTGGCATCTCCAGACGCCAGCTCGAACGCCTGTTTCAAAAACATTTGAATTGTGTGCCCACCCGTTACTACCTGAATTTGCGACTCAACCGCGCTCGCCTGCTGCTACTGCAAACGAGTAAGTCAATCGTTGATATCGCGCTCGCCTGTGGTTTTATCTCGGCACCGCATTTCAGTAAATGCTACCGTGACTTATTCGGTCTGCCGCCGCGCGACGAGCGACGCAAACTGCAGCTGAAATCCGCCCAGGACGAAGCCGGCCTCGCGAGTTAGGCGCGACTGCGGCGTCGGCGCGAACGGCGCTTGCGATCCTCGGCGGCGCTACCTTCGATCGCTGGTTTAGGCGCTGGCAGAGTCACCACTTTAGCAAGTTCCTCATAGCTATCGGTCTTATGTGGCAACGCCATCGCCTCGATGAAACATTCCTGGAAGCTGGGTTCGATCGCGGTTTCGATTTTTTCCACCTTGGGCAGAATTTCACCGATTTCGAGTCGCGACGGAAAATTCAGTAAGGCGATACGAGCACCGGTTCCGGCGGCATTACCGACCGAGCCTACATTATCGAGGTTACAGTCCGGAATCAGTCCCAGTATCATTGCGTATTTAACATCGATATGGCTACCAAACGCACCGGCCAAACCGATGCGATCGACTTTTTCGATACCCATTCGATCGATCAACAGACGGGTGCCGGCATGTAACGCGGCCTTGGCCAGCTGGATCGCGCGCACATCGTTTTGCGTTATCCTTATCGAACGCTCACCCTCCTGCAACACATAGGCAAAGGTACGGCCATCCTGAACGATACGGTCGCTATCCTTGCCCGCAACCGGCCCGATGACACCATCCTGATCGATGATGCTGGCGAGAAACATTTCCGCAACTACTTCGATAATGCCCGAACCGCAGATTCCGCTAACTCCGATACGCGCGCTTTTCTCAGCAAAGTCGGGAGCGTCGGACCAGGCTTCGCAACCGATCACCCGAAACCGGGGTTCCAGTGTTTCGGGATCGATACGGACGCGTTCGATGGCACCCGGCGCAGCGCGTTGCCCGGACGTGATCTGCGCACCTTCGAAAGCCGGCCCGGTCGGGCTCGAAGCCGCCAGCAGGCGATTGCGATTGCCCAGCACGATTTCGGCATTGGTGCCGACGTCTACCAGGAGTACGTATTCCTCGGACAGGTCCGGTCGCTCCGACAGGATAACCCCTGCGGTATCGGCGCCGATATGCCCGGCGATACAGGGTAGCGTGCAGATCCGCGCTTCCGCATGCAACTGGATATCGATGTCCGCGGCACGTAAAACCTGGGCCTGGTCGGTGGTCAATGTGAACGGAGCGGTGCCGAGCGGTGTCGGATCGATACCGAGAAACAGGTGATGCATGATGGGATTGGCGACTACGGTCATGTCGAGAATATCTTCGACCTTGATTCCGGCCGATTTGGCGGCGCGCCTGGCGAGCTGGTTGAAGGCATCGCGCACCACCTCGGTCATCGCAATATCGCCGCCTTCGTTCATCATCACGTAAGAGACGCGACTCATTAAATCCTCGCCAAAGCGAATCTGCGGATTCATGGTGTCGGCGGTAGCGACGATTTCACCGGTGTTCAGGTTACACAGTTGCGCCGCGATGGTGGTCGAACCGAGATCAACCGCGAGCCCATAGACTTCTTTCTTTACACCCGGCCAGACGGCGATAATTTGCTGAAACTGGTATACCGCCACCGTGACCTGGCGCCCGGCTTTAGCCAGCGCCGGTTGTAGCAGGCGCAGCTGTGAGAGATCACAATCCATGATCGGCAGTTCGTGTTCACTCGCCAGCGCCTGCTGTAATCGGCGCTTGTCGGATATCGGCGCATGCATGTCGGGTTCGGGCAAGGTCACCGTGTAAAGATGCAGGGCCGGCTGAACCTGTATGTCGTAAGCCGTTACCGCCTTGGCGATATGCTGCTTGTGCTGCTGGCTTTCCTCGGGAACATCGACCACCAGGTCGCCCAGGATACGGGCATTACAACCCAGGCGACGACCACCCTTGAGACGTTTCCTGGATTGATGGTGCAATTCGGTCTCGGTGAGCGGGGACAGGTGGTCTGCATGAGAGATTATTCCATGCTTGGCAAACTCTCCTTCCTGCGGCAGTACCTGGCACTTGCGGCATTTACCCTGCCCGCCGCAAATCGATTCCAGGTCGACACCGAGTCGCTGGGCCGCCTGCAGCACGCTGGTCCCGAGCGGAACCTGGCCACGCAGACCCGAGGGCATGAACAGTACACTGACTTCTTCGGCCATCGTAATTAGCCCGCCTTTCAGTTCGCGGTTCTAAGCTGCCGGACGCCGACGTCGACCGGTGCCGCGGCGACCGGTACCGCGGCCGCTGCCTTCGGGCGCCGGTTCACGGAATTGCTTGATCCAGCGCGTGCAATCCGGGTCTTTACCCAACATGACGTCGGCGCCGAGACTCGCGGCAACGACTTCAGCATGCAGGGGATTGGTAATCGCCGAGGTCATGCCTGCCTGGATCGCCATGCTGATAAATGCACCGTTAAAGCCATTACGATTTGGCAGACCGAAGCTGACATTTGACGCGCCGCAGGTGGTGTTGACCTTGAGTTCCGTGCGCAGGCGATGGATCAACTTGAGCACTTCACGTCCGGCAGAATTGATTGCGCCTATTGGCATAACCAGCGGATCGACGACGACATCACAGGCCGGGATGCCGTAATCCGCCGCGCGCTCAACGATTTTTTTGGCGACGTTGTAGCGTACATCGATATCTTCCGATATACCGCTTTCATCGTTCGATATCGCAACCACCGCAGCGCCGTGCTTTTTTACCAACGGCAAGACCCGGTCGAGACTCTCGTCCTCACCGGTAACCGAGTTAACCAGTGCCTTGCCCTGGTAGACTGCCAGCCCGGCTTCGAGGGCGTCGATGATCGACGAGTCGATACTCAAGGGCACATCGGTGAGGCTCTGCACCAGCTGGATTGATTCAGCCAGGATGCGCGGCTCGTCGGCCAGCGGGATACCCGCGTTGACATCCAGCATATGCGCGCCCGCCTCGACCTGTGCGATAGCATCGCTTTGCACGCGACTATAGTCGCCTACCTTCATTTCTTCGGCCATAATTTTGCGGCCGGTAGGATTGATACGCTCCCCGATAAGAACGAAGGGTCGCTCGAAGCCGATGACTAACTCTTTCGTAGCTGAACTGACAACCGTTTCGGTCATTGTTATTTCCTCTGATAAATCACTTACTGAATCTAAACCAATTCACGCCTGCAGGTCAGGCTGAATTGGACTGAAGCTCACAACCCGGGTACCACGGAACCCGTCCGTCGAGCACTCCGGATTGTTGAATTATTTCGCCTACCGCCTCTTCCTGGCGATACGCCATTACATGCACGCCGCTAACCCCCTCGATTTCCCTGATCTGCTGGATCAGTTCGACACAGATTTTGCGTCCCTCCTGCTTCGGTTCTTTGGCAGTCTCAAGGCGCTTGATGATCGTGTCGGGGATATGGATTCCAGGTACATTGTTACGAATCCATAGCGCGGTGCGCGCCGAGGCCAGCGGTCCCACGCCGGGAATGATGAAACATTGCTCTAGCAACCCGAGATCACGCGATTTGGCCATGAACACACGCAGGTGTTCGATATCGAAAACATACTGGGTCTGGATAAACTGGGCTCCCGCGGCAATTTTCTTGGCCAGTCGGTGGGGCCGATAGTCAAACGGCGGTGCGCTGGGATTCTCCGCGCCGCCGATAAACATCTGCGGCGGCGTAGTAATCGGCCTGCCGCTGAGGAAGCGTGATTCGTCGCGCATGATGCGTATGGTTTCGAGCAGTGACATACTGTCGAGATCGAACACCGGCTTGGCTTCAGGATGATCGCCCACCTGCACCCCATCGCCACTCAGGCACAGCACATTGGAGACCCCCATCGCGGCGGCGCCAAGCACGTCACCCTGGATAGCAATCCGGTTCTTGTCACGGCAGGAAATCTGTAACACCGGTGAGTATCCGATATTGGTGAGTAGTGCGCACATCGCAACGCTGGACATATGGCAGTGCGCACCCGAGCCATCGGTAGCGTTCATACCATCGACATAACCATCGAATAACCGCGCGCGTTCATAGACGTCTTCCGCCAGGGCCGAGTCGGGTGGCGCCAGTTCCGCAGTGACCGCAAACTGGCCCGAGCGCAATACCCGTTCGAGACGCCCGGTGGATGAGTGCCCTTCCAGCTGCGGCAACGGGCTTCCCGGGTTGTGCGTGGAAGTTGACATTACTGGGCAGCCTCGTTATCGCGCGCCGCAAAATCCTCGCGCACGACGCGTAACCAGGATGAACTGTCTTTGAGTAAATGGTTGACCGGAATCTGTACCTGCTGAATTGCCGCGGTATCGCGCATTTGTTGACTGCCCCGCCAGGCTTCTACCCAGACGCAGCGCATTTCAGGCTTGATTTCGCAGTTGCCATTGAGCCGCACCCCGCCACAGGGACCATTGCGGATCGATTTCGGGCAGTTCATCGGACAGGACATACCGGTTGATCCGAGCGCGCATTTACCGCACATCTGGCAATCGAACATCAATCCTTTTATCGCTTTTTCAACCACCCGCACCGGCTTTTCCAGGCGCCCGTAACCAAGCTTTTTGAATAGCGGGTGAAGCTTCATCAGCAGCGGTTCAAAATTATGGTAAAGTCCTTCGAGCTTGCGCGAATGAGTCACCGACCATTGACGAATTTTATTCACTTATCACTCCAATCAGGTAGCTGAGTTGCGGGTTTCGTCAACACCGTCAGCTCGAATCAATGTTTCCAGAACTTCTTCCGTATAGCGTTCTTCCAGCTGTTGCACCAGCTGCCTGGCCTGCAACCCGACGTCACCGTCAAAAGGCTGGCCGACGTCATGCCACGGCTCAAACAACGCGTCCTGCTGCTTTTTCCTAAGGCGATATCCCGCTCTTTCGATCGCCCTCATGAAGCGCGCGGACAAGCGAAGTCGTGTGCTGCGCCCGCCTTTGCGTATCACTACCTGGCCGGGAATATCGCGCCAGTAAACAATTTTCAGTTGCGCCACAACGCCTCCTGCATCGCTGCATCCAGCTCCGGCACCATTTCACCCATGCCGGTGAACTTACGCTCGAAGCGCAGGCCGAGTTGAGCGGCAGCAGCGCTTGCCATTGCGGTCAATTCGTCGGAATCGGTTTGCGCGAGGTACACCAGGCGGGTGTAATTACCGAAATACATTTCCATCAATTCCGGGTGACGATCGATGCCGAGTATCTCGATCACCAGACGCTGGAAATGCTGGGCCAGAAAATCGGTCAGGTAGAAAGTGCCCGGCTCTTCTTCCTGCATTTCCGCATAGGTTTCTCTTCCGGCCAGGAAGTCGTAACAATGAGCCCCGGGCAGGCGCTTCACGCCCCGCTCCTCGAGCACACGATCAAGCTCACCGGCGGTACCGCAATCGCCGTAAGCGACAAAGATATGCTCGTAGCTGCCTGCGGCCTGATCGATCTTTTTCGCCACCGCTGCCGGTATTTTTTCGGGGCGGGCATGCAGGTCAGCAGTAATGGCCTGCAGATCCATCTGCACCCATTGCCCGAGTTTTTTTATCTCATTGACTTCGCGCGCGATCGCGGCGCAGGTGATCACCAGTATCGGGGCTGATTCTTCCATTGTGCGCTAGCACCCTGACGACCGGGCTTCGACCAGCTACCCGGTACGCATTTCGGCGACAAGTTGCTTGGCCGTATCGGCGGCAACCGCGGCGTCGCGGCAATAGGCATTGGCGCCGATTGCTTCGCCAAATTCCTGGTTCAGGGGCGCGCCGCCGACCAGAATAATGTAGTCATCACGGATACCCTGTTCCTTCATGGTGTCGATGACGACCTTCATGTAAGGCATGGTGGTGGTCAACAATGCCGACATGCCGAGAATTTCAGGCTTGTGTTCTTCGAGCGCGGCGAGGAAATCTTCCACCGGGGTGTTGATGCCAAGGTCGACGACCTCGAATCCGGCGCCTTCCATCATCATGCAAACCAGGTTTTTACCTAT
>CALDDP010000044.1 GCA_937936805.1 uncultured Gammaproteobacteria bacterium
GCGATGTCCTTTCGACCCAGCGCCTTGGCCCGCACCGCGGTGCCACGCTGAACTACTTCACGCATCATCGAACGCATGATAAAAGCATTCTGGGCCGAAATGACGCGAGGTGCATATTGGTAGGCGAGGTCTGCTTCGGTAACGACGATAGCGTCCCCGGCATCAACTGCTTCGCCATCGCCTGCATCCGCTTCGACGGCCTCCGGCTGTTCTTCTTCGCTCAGGGCAACCGCCTCAGCCTGTTGCTCGGCTTCCTGTTGCGCCGCTGCAGCGGCCTCAGCCGCCGCCAGTTCATCCAGATCTTCGGTTTCGCAGTCCTGGCACACGGTTCGCGGAATATTCCGAAAAATGACTTCGCCAGTGCCCGACTCCACCCGGTTAATAATGTATGGCTCGATTAAATAGCCACCGTTGGAAAACACCGCGTAAGCACGCGCCATCTGCAACGGCGAGAAGGAGGCACTGCCAAGTGCCAGCGATAAATCGTAGGGCATCTGGTCGCGTTCGAAGCCAAAGCGCTGGACATAGTTGGTGGCGTAACGCAAACCAATCGCCTGCAATATTCGGATCGAAACCAGGTTACGAGATTTAACCAGCGCCTCGCGCATTCGCGTGGGCCCATAGAACTTCCCCGAATAATTCTCCGGACGCCAGGTTGCCTCGAGCGAGTCGTCATCGAACACTACCGGGGCATCATTAATAATAGAGGCCGCTGTAAATCCCTTTTCGAGGGCGGCCGAATAGATGAAAGGCTTGAAGTTCGATCCCGGTTGGCGGCGCGCCTGGGTTGCCCGGTTGAACTTGTTCTTGAAATAATCGAAGCCACCCACCATTGCCCTGATGCCCCCATCTGATGGATCGACAGACACCAATGCACCTTCGACCCGGGGTACATCGGCCAACAGCCATTGCCCATCCCTGTTCTCCAGCCATACCACGTCACCCACCGCCAGCACATCGGCCACAAAGTCGGGCTTGGGCCCCTTATTGTCGACGTCAATAAATTTCGCCGCCCAATCTATACCGCCTTCGAACATGACATCGATTTGCTCATAGTTTGATATAAGCAGGGTTGCGCTCGCGGTCGAGGCTTCGCTGTCGTCATCTTCGACTGCTACAGCTTCGTTTACGGAGATTACGACGCCCTTACGCAATCCACCGACTCGCTCATCGGATACCAGATCCTCCTCGAACGGATCCTCGTTGACTTCGCTTAAATCGATCTTGCCGATGACCCCGCGATAACCGTGCCGACGGGTATAGTCGAGCAGGTTTTTGCGCAAGGCCTGGTTGGCGACTTCCTGCAGCTCACCGTCTATAGTGGTATAAACCTTGAGACCCGCCTTGTAGATTTCCTCGCCATACTGTTCGAACAACTGCGCGCGAACCTGTTCCGACACATACTGCGCTTCGGCAATGGTTCTTTTCCTGTGCAACTCGGCAGTAATCGGTTCATTCAAAGCCTGCTCGAATTCATCCTCTTCGATATACTTGAGGATGCGCATGCGACCGAGTATGTAGTTGCGGCGGGTAAGCGCCCTTTCCGGATTGGAAATGGGATTGTACTTGGAAGGCGCTTTCGGCAGTCCGGCGATCATCGCCGACTGTGCCAGCGTCAAATCCTCGAGCTTCTTGTCATAGTAAACCTGCGAAGCCGCGCTGATTCCGTAGGCGCGGTGTCCGAGGAAAATCTTGTTCAGGTAGAGCTCAATGATCTTTTCCTTATTCAACTCGGTTTCGATTTTCAGCGCGAGCAAAATTTCGTTGAACTTGCGCGCGTAGGTCTGCTCAGGGCTTAGGAAAAAGTTACGCGCGACCTGCATGGTAATAGTACTGCCACCGCGGGTCTTGCGCCCGGTGGTCGCGACCTCGTAAACGGCTGCCATCAAGGCATAGAAATCAACCCCGGCATGATTCCAGAACTGGTCGTCTTCAACCGAAACCACGGCATCGATGAGGTGGCGGGGTATCTTGTCGAAATCGACCGGAATTCGACGGTGTTCGCCGAACTCGGCAAGCAGGGTTTCGTTCCTGTCATATACGCGCAGGGGAACCTGATACTGGGTATCTTCGAGGTGCTCAATCGACGGTAATTCCGGCACCAAAACCGCGTATATGTATAACACCGCAGCGATAAGCACCATAGAACCGGTTGCAAACAGCCAGGATACAATTTTCAGTAGCTTTTTCATCAAGTTAGGCTATATACATCAACGGTTACTTGAAAAGTATCGACAAGTGTCAAATCTTGCACTAGACTCTTTTTGTAACAATTAGAATAAGTTAGCATTTTAAATACTTACAAATAGATCTTAATGTAATTTGTCATTTAAGATTGATTATCACACAGGCAGATGACGAGGGATACCGGTGTTTTTATCGCGTAAAAAACCGCCGCTTATTGGACTAGATATCAGTTCAACATCGGTAAAATTGATGGAACTAAGCAAAACCGGCTCTAGTTATCGCATCGAAGGTATCGGCGTAGAGCCTCTGCCTGCAAACGCCGTTGTCGAAAAAAGCATCGCCGAAGTCGAATCTGTTGGCGAGAGTGTAAAGCGTGCGCTCGCCAAGTCAAAAATAAAAACCAAAAATTGCGCCATTGCCGTATCGGGCTCGTCGGTAATAACCAAGAAGATTACCATGCCCGCAAGCCTTTCCGAAGACGATATGGAAGGGCAGATCCAGCTTGAAGCCGATCAATACATCCCCTATCCCCTCGAAGAGGTCAATCTCGACTTCCACGTCATGGGAGAAACCGAATCCAATCCCGAAACGGTCGACGTGCTGCTGGCTGCCTGTCGCAGCGAAAACGTCGATGACAGGGTCGCCGCAGTCGAGTTAGCCGGCCTGACCGCGAAGATCGTAGATATCGAAGCTTACACTGTAGAAACCGTTTTCTCGGCGATGGCGTCGCAAATGCCTGACGAGGGTATGGACAAGACCATCGCAATCGTTGATATCGGTGCAACCATGACCAGTTTGAGCGTCATCCATAATCATCATCTGATCTACACGCGCGAACAGAATTTCGGCGGCAAACAGTTAACCGAGGAAATTATGCGCCGCTACGGGCTGTCTTATGAAGAAGCCGGTCTGGCCAAACGCCAGGGTGGATTACCCGATAACTATGAACCCGAGGTACTTGAACCATTCAAGGAAACCACGGCGCAGCAAGTTAGTCGCTTTTTGCAATTCTTCTACTCGGCCGGAGGCCCGATTGGTGACATCGACCATCTGGTGCTCGCAGGCGGTACCGCATCATTGCCAAATCTGGCCGAATTGACCGAATCTCATATCGGAGTTCCGACTACGATCGCAAACCCGTTTGCCGACATGTCTTCGTCAAGCCGCGTTAACAAGGCCAACCTGGAAGCCGATGCGCCCTCCTTCCTGATAGCTGCGGGGCTAGCCATCCGAGGAGCTGAATACTAATGATTATAACGAGGATCAACCTACTTCCCTGGCGTGAAGAACTGCGCCAGGAGCAGAAAAAGCAATTTCTGATGATGGCCGTTATGAGCTGTGTGCTGGCCGCAGCCATTGTCGGACTGATTCATTTTCAAATGCAGGCCAAAATCGACTATCAACTGTCGCGCAATCGTTTCCTGACCAATGAAATCAGCAAGCTTGATGAAGAAATCAAGGAGATCAGCGAACTTCAAAAAGTACGTCGAAGCCTTATCGAGCGCATGGAAGTAATCCAGGATTTGCAGGGTAGTCGCCCATCTATCGTCCATCTGTTTACCGAGATCGTGTCAACGGTACCCAATGGCGTATATCTCGAGTCGCTTGCACAGACTGGCGGTAACCTGTTAATCAACGGTGAAGCCGAATCAAATGCCCGGGTATCTACCTATATGCGTAACCTGTCCGCCTCGGAGTGGTTGAAGGACCCGAACCTGACGGTCATAGAGATTGAAGACAAAACCGTTAATCGTATCAGTACCTTTACCCTTACAGTGAACCAAACCTCTCCCAACGCTACCGAGGAAGAGAGTGATGATGGAGGTCTGCAATAATGAATTGGGACGACATCCAGCACCATCTTGAACCCGACAATATCGGCTCGGCGCCGATGGGGATCAAACTAGGTGTATTTATCACCCTGTTTGTAATGATAATTGCCGCGGGCATTTACTTCGATACCCAGGATCAGCTCAAGGTTCTGGAAAGACACGAAAGAAAAGAAGTCGAGCTCAAGGAAGAATTCAAAGTCAAGGCCGAACAGGCTGCCAAACTCGAACTTTACAAGGAGCAACTGGCAGAAATGGAAGCGTCTTTCGGCGCATTGCTGCGCCAGCTACCTGAAACCACCGAGGTCGAATCATTGCTCGTCGACGTATCACAAACCGGTCTCGCGTCGGGACTCGAGGTGAAAAAATTCAAACCCAGCGCAGAAGAGAAAAAGGGCTTCTATGCCGAGTTACCGATTTCGCTGGAAGTCTCGGGTTCCTACCACCAGCTCGCGACCTTTATCAGTGGCATCGCGGCGCTACCGCGAATCGTTACGATTAGCGATATGAAACTGGAACCTTTCGAAAAGCAGGAAGAGATCAGCACCTCTGGAAAACTGAAAATGTCGGCCACGGCGAAGACCTATCGTTACCTTCAGGAGGATGACCAATGACAGGAAAGTTAAAGTCTCTGCTGAAAATCATGCTGCCAGGCGCGTTTGCGGTACTTCTTGCCGGTTGTGGCGAGGGTCTCGGTGACCTGCAGGGTTTTGTTGCACAAATCAGGGCCAAACCGCCGGGCCGCATCGAACCCATACCCGAGTTCCAGCCTTATCATAGCTTCGAGTATACCTCGCACGATTTGCGTGATCCGTTCAAGATGGTTGATTTCAGGCGTCCCGAGGAGAACCCGGAAGAAATCGCCGCTCTCGGCAGCGGGCTTCGACCCGATATTGACCGGGTGAAAGAGCCGCTGGAAGACTTCCCGCTGGATACGTTGCGCCTGAAAGGAACCATCGACGATAAAGATGGCGTTAAATGGGGGCTGATATTTGCACCCGACAACACCATACATCGAGTTATCGAAGGTAATTACCTGGGCCAGAACCATGGCCGGATTATCTCGGTAACCGACCAGGCTATTGATTTGACTGAAATCGTGCCCGACGGACTAGGAAATTATATCGAACGCTCGTCAGCTGTCGCGCTAATCGAGTAACGAGAGGAAACACCCATGAACAGTGTGAGTACTAAGATGAAATTGACCCGGTTTCTTAAAGCCTCTCTGGCGGGAATGTGCCTTCTCGCTTTCGGCGACGTTTCGGCGCGAGCCCTGATCGGTCTGGACTATTCGGTAATGACCGGGAATACGGTACAGGTCGTGTTCACTTTCGACCAGGCCGCGGTTGCACCGCGAACATTCACGATTGATGAACCCGCACGCATCGCCCTCGATTTTGGCGACACCGACAACAAGCTTGAGCAACGCAGCATGCAGGTCGGAATCGGCGCGATGCAAAGCATTATTTCAGCGACTTCAAAAAACCGTACCCGCGTAGTGCTCAATCTTTCGCAAAAAGCCAATTACACCACCAGCGTCAGCGGTAACCAGGTAGTAATTACCCTCGCTGGCAGCGGACAATCGGCTGTGGCCGCCGCGGCAACAACCGCCAGCGCCTCGACTGAGAGCCTGGCTCAATCATCACCTACCGTGTCAGGCGTTTCCAAGGGTATTACCAATATTGATTTCAAACGCGGCCCCAATGGTGAAGGTCGAGTGATTATTGATCTCACCACTACTTCTATCAGTACCGACGTCTGGCGTGAAAACAACGTCGTTCACCTCGAAATGATCGCTTCACAGTTACCCGAAGAACTGCAGCGGCGCATGGATGTCAGCGACTTTGCGACTCCGATCAATCACATCGATTCGATCCAGGACGGCTCCAATATTCATATGACTATCACTTCGAATGGTGATTTTGAACACCTTGCCTACCAGACAGACCGCGTTTACACGATCGAGGTTGCGCCTATTTCCAAGGAAGAAGAGGAAAAGAAAAAGAAGGCAAAATTCGGTTTTACCGGGGAACGCCTGTCGCTTAATTTCCAGGATATCGAAGTACGTTCAGTGTTACAGCTGCTCGCGGACTTCACCGGGCTCAACCTGGTGGTCTCGGATTCAGTTGAGGGTAACCTGACCCTGCGCCTGAAAAATGTCCCCTGGGATCAGGCGATGGATATCATCCTGAAAACCAAGGGTCTGGATCAACGTAAGGCCGGTAATGTAATCCTGATCGCACCCACCGATGAAATCGCGGCGCGTGAGAAACTCGAGCTCGAAGCCCGCGCTCAGGTGGAAGAACTGGAGCGTCTGCGCACCGAGTACATAAAGGTTAACTATGCCAAAGCGGCCGATCTGGCCGATCTGCTGGCGCTGACCGATAATGCGATCCTGTCGCCTCGCGGTTCGGTAAGCGTCGACGAACGCACCAATACCCTGCTGGTCAAGGATATCAACTCCAGTCTGGCGAACGTTCGTACCCTGCTCGCTGAGCTGGATATCGCAGTACGCCAGGTCTTGATCGAATCACGCGTGGTCATAGCCAACGACGACTTCAGTAAGGAACTCGGGGTGCGCTTTGGCGTGGCAGGTAGTAGCGGCGGTGATGGTTCGGTGGTAGGTAATGGTGACGTTAACGCGATTACCTCGGGCAGCCTGGCCGGCGTTACCAATATTGCCAACGGCAATTCTTTCAACGCGCTGGATAGCCTCAACGTGAACTTGCCGGTGCAGAACCCGGCCGGCAGCTTCGGCCTGGCCCTGGCCAAGTTACCTATCGGCATGCTACTCGAAATGGAACTTTCGGCGGCACAGATCGAAGGCCGTGGTGAAGTGGTCTCCAGCCCGCGCGTAATCACCGCAGATTCACATACGGCGAGAATCGAACAGGGTGTGGAAATCCCCTACCTCGAACTAGATGATGGTGACGCCACGCTGAAGTTCAGAAAGGCGGTGCTGTCACTCGAGGTTACGCCACAGATCACACCTGACGACCGCGTCATTATGGATCTCGACGTGCACAAGGATAACGTGGGTGAACAGGTATCATTCGGTGCCGGACTATCCGCACCGAGTATCGATACCCGTGAAGTTCAGTCACAGTTGCTGGTCGATAACGGCCAGACTGTAGTACTCGGTGGTATTTACGAAACCACCAAGGCCGACCAGACTACCCGGGTGCCATTTTTCAGCGATATACCTGTACTCGGCAATCTGTTCAAAACGACGCGTGAGATTGATGAGCGCACCGAACTGCTGATTTTTGTAACTCCGAAAATCCTGCAGGGTTCGAATCTCGATATCCGTTAAACAGGATATAAAAGCTTCGAAAAGGGCAGCCACCATGGCTGCCCTTTTTTTTGTTTGAGGTATCATAGCCGCATGAGTCATCGCAATATCATTCTCATCGGTCCCATGGGTTCCGGCAAATCGACGATCGGCAACATTATTGCCCGCCGGCTGCACCGCGAATTCGAGGACAGCGACCATTTCATCGAAGAACGCACCGGGGTTGATATCGCACGTATTTTTGATGTCGAGGGCGAACAGGGTTTCCGTGACCGCGAAAGCAACGCGCTTAAAGAACTGCTCGGGGCTAACGGCCGGGTTATCGCGACTGGTGGTGGTTCGATCCTGCGCGAGGAGAATCGACAACTACTCAAACAGAAAGGCTACATCATTTTCCTCGACACTTCCGTCAACCAGCAAATGCACCGCCTGCGCCGCGACAAGAAACGACCATTACTGCAAACCGACAATCCGCGCGAACGTCTCGAAGCCCTGCTGGCTGAACGTCGCCCCATTTACCTTGATCTCGCTGATCTTGCGGTTAAAACCGACAAACGCGTGGCGCGACGACTCGCAACTGATATCATCGACCGCTTACCTGAAAGCCTCAAATAAGAATGCACATCAATCACACCCTTAACGTCGATCTGGGCGAGCGCAGCTATCCGATTTACATCGGCAGCGAATTACTCGACCAGGCAGATCTTATTGCCCGGCACATCCATGGCCAGTCTGCGCTGATCGTCTCCAATGATACGGTTGCGCCGCTTTATCTGGAAGCCGTGCAACAGGCGCTGGACAGCAAACAGATCCGCCAGGACAAGATCATCCTCGCCGATGGCGAGCAACATAAAACCATGGCATCGGTGGAAAGCATCCTCGATTTACTGCTCTCCAGTCGGCACGACCGGCGCAGCACCATCATTGCGCTTGGCGGCGGCGTGATCGGTGATATTGCCGGCTTTGCCGCAAGCATATATCAACGCGGGGTAAATTTTATCCAGATCCCGACCACCCTGTTGTCGCAGGTCGATTCATCAGTCGGCGGCAAGACCGGCGTCAATCACCCGCTCGGTAAGAACATGATCGGCGCGTTTTACCAGCCGCAGTGCGTGATTGCCGATATTGCCAGCCTGCGAACCCTGCCCCGGCGCGAGTTAAGTGCCGGGCTCGCCGAAGTCATCAAGTATGGCCTGATTTGCGACGCCGGATTTTTTGACTGGCTCGAAATTAACATCGGCGGCCTGCTGGCAGGCGACGAGGAACTGCTCGCGCAGGCGGTACTGGTTTCCTGTCAGAACAAGGCCCGCGTGGTCGAACTTGACGAACGCGAGGGAGGGTTACGCGCGATTCTGAACCTCGGCCACACTTTCGGTCACGCCATCGAAACCACGATGGGATATGGCAAATGGTTGCATGGTGAAGCGGTTGCGGCGGGCATGGTCATGGCGATTGATTTATCGATTCGGGAAGGCTCGATCGACGAACAGGTCAGACAACGCGGCGTCGCGCTGTTAAAGCAGGCCGCACTGCCGGTAAACCCGCCCCCGGAAATGACGGTCGAGCAGTTTCTCGATGCCATGGCAATCGACAAAAAGAATGTCGACGGCAAGATTAAACTGATATTGCTGCGCGCGCTCGGCGAAGCCTTTGTTACCGATCAGTACAGCCACGAAAAATTGCTGCAAACGCTGACCGCCCGACCCGTCGCACCATAAGAGTGCACTGCAAAGCTGGCCATTACGGCAGATTTTATCTATCCGGCCTGCGCGGGTATACTATGCGCCCTTTTGCGTCCGTAAATAAATGCTTTTTCATGGCGCACAGGTGTTAGTCGGCAACAATCCGAAGCTGTAACCACGAACTGGGTGTAATGCGCGAAACAAACAGATTAACAGGTCTTTATCAACCGGGCTTCGAGAAGGATAGTTGCGGTTTCGGGCTTATCGCCAATATCGACGACAAACCCAGCCACTGGCTGGTAAAAACGTCGATCGAGGCCCTCGCTCGCCTGACGCATCGCGGCGCGGTCGCGGCGGATGGAAAATCCGGTGACGGCTGCGGTTTGCTGTTAAAGAAGCCCGACGCTTTTCTGCGCCTGAAGGCCAGCGAGCTCGGCATTCACTGCGCGAGACGCTACGCGGTTGGACTGGTATTCGTTTCACCTTTCGATGGCGAGACCCAGGTTTCCCAGGCAGTCATTTCAGAAAAAATCATCGCGCAGGGCCTGGAGGTCGCCGGCTGGCGAGAAATGCCGATCGACGAATCAGCCTGTGGCGAAGAAGCGCTCGGCTCTCTGCCGGCGATCTACCACGTCTACGTCAACGCGCCGGACCACCTTTCGCGCGCCGAATTTAATCGCCTGCTATATCTCGCGCGCAGAGCGGCCGGCAAGGCCTTTGAAGCGCAGGACAATCGCCGTATCGAGGAGTACTACTATATTTCCAGCCTGTCGAACGACGTGCTGTCCTACAAGGGCCTGATCACGCCGGAGAATCTACCGGTGTTTTACCCTGACCTGAGCGATCCGGCGCTGGAATCGGCGATCTGTGTTTTCCATCAGCGCTTTTCGACCAATACCTGGCCACAGTGGAAACTGGCCCAGCCATTCCGCTACCTCGCACACAACGGTGAAATCAATACGATCCAGGGCAATCGTAACTGGGCCAACGCGCGTGCCTACAAGTTCACGTCCGAATCGCTACCGGATATCGAGGCGATTCAGCCAATCGTCAATATGACCGGCTCGGACTCGAGCTCACTGGATAACATGCTCGACTTCCTGCTATCCGGCGACATGGACCTGTTTCGCGCGGTACGCCTGCTGATTCCACCCGCATGGCAAAACGTAGACGATATGGATCCGGCGCTACACGCGTTTTACGAATTTACGTCGATGCACATGGAGCCCTGGGATGGGCCGGCCGGCATCGTGCTCACCGACGGCCGTCACGCCTGCTGTGTGATGGACCGCAACGGCCTGCGACCCGGGCGTTGGGTAATGACCAAGGACCGGCACATCACGCTTGGCTCCGAAATCGGTATCTGGGACTACGCACCGGAAGATGTCATCGCCAAGGGACGCCTGAAACCTGGCGAAATGATTGCCGTCGATACCAAAACCAGCAAACTGCTGATGTCCGACGATATCGACAAGCAGCTGCAGAATCGCCATCCCTACGAAATCTGGATGCGCGACCGGCTCATCCGCCTGAGTGCGGACCCGGTCAATTCCCCGTTCTCAGCCCTGGCGATGGACAAGGAAACCTTAACCAGGCTGGAAAAGCTGTTTCAGGTGAGCTTCGAAGAACGCGACCAGATTCTCAAGGTGCTGGCGCGCGACTCGCAGGAAGCGACCGGCTCGATGGGAGACGATACTCCCCTGCCGGTATTGTCGAACCATCATCGTTTGTTGTTCGACAGTTTTCGCCAGCAATTCGCGCAGGTAACCAATCCACCAATCGATCCGTTGCGCGAAAAGATCGTCATGTCGCTGGAAACCTGTTTCGGGCGTGAGCACAACCTGTTTAATGAAGCCGCCGAGCACGCCGACCGACTGATCGTCAGCTCACCGATCCTGTCCGAGCAGAAATATGTCGACCTGCTGGCCTGGCATAACAAGGGTTATGCACACGAAATTATTTCGCTCGGCTACAACCCGGCAAGGATGTCGCTCAAACAGGCGATTATCGATATCCAGGACCAGGCCGAAAAAGCGTCGCGCCGTGGCATTGTCATCGTTGTACTGAGTGACAAGGATGTCCCTCGCGAGCAACTGGTAGTGCATGCGGCACTGGCCACCGGTGCGGTGCACCACCGCCTGAGTAATAGCGGCGGACGCTGCGATACCAACATCGTGGTTGAAACCGGCTGCGCCCGGGATTCCCACCATATGGCGGTGCTGCTGGGCTTCGGCGCCACTGCCATTTATCCCTACCTCGCATACGCCAGTATCGTCGGTATGACCCGCAGCGGTGAATTACCCGAGCTGACATGTCCAGATACGGGCTCAAACTACCGACAGGGCATTAACAAGGGCCTGTATAAGATCATTTCCAAGATGGGGATCTCCACCATTGCCAGCTATCGCGGTGCGCAACTGTTCGAGATTGTCGGGCTGCATCGCGATGTGATCGAGCTGTGCTTCCCCGGCACCATCTGCCGCATCGACGGCAGCAACTTTGACGAACTCGAAGCCGATCAGAAAGCGCTCAACAAGCTGGCCTGGAACCCGCGCAAGACCATCAGCCAGGGCGGTTTACTCAAGTATGTCCACGGCGGCGAGTACCACGCCTACAATCCGGACGTCGTGCACAGCCTGCAGCAGGCAGTCAACAGCGGCGATTACGCGCAATGGAAGCAGTACAGCGCCATCGTCAATAACCGCCCGGCGACCGCGTTGCGCGACCTGATGCGGCTCAAACCGCAGCAGTCGATCAAGCTCGACCAGGTAGAACCCGCCAGCAGTATCCTGGCCCGCTTCGATTCCGCCGGCATGTCGCTTGGCGCACTGTCGCCGGAAGCCCACGAAACACTCGCGCAGGCGATGAACCAGCTCGGTGGCCGCTCCAACTCCGGCGAAGGCGGCGAGGACCCGGCGCGTTACGGCACCGACAAGATGTCCAAGATCAAGCAGGTGGCGTCGGGCCGTTTCGGCGTAACGCCGCATTACCTGGTCAACGCCGAGGTATTACAGATCAAGGTCTCCCAGGGCGCCAAACCCGGTGAAGGAGGACAACTACCGGGTAACAAGGTCAACGAACTTATCGCGCGACTGCGCAACTCCGAGCCCGGCATCACCCTGATATCACCACCGCCACACCACGATATTTACTCGATCGAAGACCTGGCACAGTTGATTTTCGATCTCAAACAGGTCAATCCGCAGGCGCTGGTGTCGGTAAAACTGGTAGCCGAGGCCGGCGTCGGCACCATCGCCGCCGGTGTCGCCAAGGCTTACGCCGACCTGATTACGATTGCCGGTTATGACGGCGGCACCGGGGCCAGCCCGCTGACTTCGGTCAAATACGCCGGCTCACCCTGGGAGCTGGGTCTCTCCGAAACCCACCAGGTATTGCGCGCCAACAAGTTGCGCAGCAAGGTCCGTATCCAGACCGACGGTGGTCTCAAAACCGGGCTCGACGTCGTCAAGGCAGCGATACTCGGCGCCGAGAGTTTCGGCTTTGGCACCGGCCCGATGGTAGCGATGGGCTGCAAGTATCTGCGTATCTGCCATCTGAACAATTGCGCCACCGGCGTCGCCACGCAGAACGACCAGCTGCGCCGGCAACATTACGTCGGCACTACCGAAAAGGTGAAAAACTATTTCCGTTTCATCGCCGAGGAGACACGTGAGATCCTCGCCTCGCTCGGCGTTCGCAAACTCGAAGACCTTATCGGCCAAACCAGCTTGCTTGAAATCATCGACGGCAATACCCCCGCCCAGCAAAATCTCAATCTTGCGCCGATCCTGTCCGACGGGGGCGTCGATCCCGAACTGCCGCGCTACTGCAGCGCGGAGCGCAACGAACCATGGGACAAGGGCGAACTCGCCGAACAGATGGTGGTTGATTGCATGGATGCCATAAAAAATTCAAGCGGCGGCGAATTCGCGTACTCGATTAACAATACTCATCGCTCTATAGGCGCTCGACTTTCCGGTGAAATCGCACGTATCCATGGTAATCACGGTCTGTCGGATACGCCATTTACGTTGCGCCTGAATGGTAGTGCCGGCCAGAGCTTCGGCGTCTGGAATGCCGGCGGGCTTAACATGTACCTCGAGGGTGACGCCAACGATTACGTCGGCAAGGGCATGGCCGGTGGTAAAATCGTCATTACCCCGCCGCGCAACAGTCATTTCAAATCACAGGATGCAACCATCATCGGCAACACCTGCCTCTACGGGGCTACAGGCGGCAAGTTACTCGCCGCGGGACTCGCCGGGGAACGTTTCGCAGTGCGTAACTCGGGCGCACATGCCGTCGTTGAAGGTGTCGGCGATCACGGCTGCGAGTATATGACCGGAGGTATTGTTACAATTCTCGGCAACACCGGATACAATTTCGGCGCCGGGATGACCGGCGGTATCGCTTATGTACTCGACCTCGATCGTAACTTTATTGACCGCATCAACAAGGAACTCATCGACATTCATCGTATCGCCGATGAATCGATGGAGAGCCACCGCGTTTACCTGCAAGCGGCTATCACCGAGTATGTCGAAGAAACCGGTAGCGAGTGGGGTCAATATATCCTGGAAAACCTCAACCACTTTCAACGCAAGATCTGGATGGTCAAGCCGAAAGCGGCCGAGTTCGACTCATTACTGGACACCCTGCAAAGCAACGCAGCCTGAGCGCATGTACAAAAAGCCTGTTTCCCTCACTGCTGGGTGGCTCTCGCCATCGCTGATAAAGCACCGATAGTGGTGTAAGCGTAATGTCCGGCAGGATTCCACGTAACTTCATCGATGACTTGCTCAACCGCGTCGATATCGTCGAGGTCATCGACAGCCGCGTACCGTTAAAAAAGAAAGGCCGGGAATACTGGGCCTGCTGCCCGTTTCACGGTGAAAAGACCGCATCTTTCTCGGTCAGCGCGAGCAAGCAATTTTACCATTGTTTCGGCTGCCAGAAATCCGGCAACGCAGTCGGCTTCCTGATGGACTATGACCATATGGAATTTGTCGAGGCGATAGAGTCGCTGGCGCAGGCGCTGGGCATAGAGGTGCCCTATGAAAAAGGTAGCGCACCCGCCAGACCCGCCGAGGGACTAGAAGCGATGTACCAGGCGATGGAGCAAAGCGCGCAATACTTCGAGGCACAGCTCAAGCAAACCCCGGCAGCGATCGAGTATCTCAAAAATCGTGGCATCAGCGGCCAGACCGCCAAGATTTTTGCCATCGGCTATGCACCACCGGGCTGGAATAATCTAACTGGCAATGAAAAGCTCCTCGTTGATACCGGGATGCTGGTTAAGAAAGAGGACGGCAAGCAATACGATCGTTTCCGCCATCGACTGATGTTTCCGATCCGTGACAGGCGCGGACGCACCATCGCCTTCGGTGGCCGGGTGATCAATCCCGAAGATAATCCCAAGTACCTGAACTCTCCGGAGTCGCCGTTGTTTCATAAAAGCGATGAAATCTACGGGCTGTATGAAATGAAAAAGGCGCTCACCAACATCGAGCGAATTTACATCACCGAGGGCTACATGGATGTCGTCGCGCTCGCCGAGCACGGCGTCAAATCCGCAGTGGCGACGCTGGGTACCGCGATCAACAATCGGCAAATCGAATCTCTGTTTCGGGTATGCAAGAACCTTGTGTTCTGTTTCGATGGTGACGCCGCCGGTAAAAAAGCGGCCTGGCGCTCGCTCGAACAATGCCTGGCGTCACTCAAGGAAGGCCGCATCGCGCGTTTCCTGTTCCTGCCCGAAGGCCAGGATCCGGATAGCTTTATAAACCAGCATGGCGAGGACGCGTTCAATCAGCAGGTCGAGCATGCCTCCACCCTGACCGAGTACCTGTTCGAGAACCTGCTTGCCGAATGTAATATCGGCACGCTCGAAGGCCGTGCCCAGTTCCTCGACCGCCTGCGTCCCTACTTCGCTCAGATACCGTTACAAAGCCTGAAAGACCAGATACTGGCAGAAGTCGAACACCGCCTGGGGCAAAAGATAGATGGACGCATGCTACGCCTGCTGGGTGAAGACAAACCACGGCAGCAGGCCCGCGCCAGGCAGCCCGAGCAGCACTGGACCCCAACCCGCCTGGCGATCAACCTGCTACTGACGCGGCCCGCGCTGGCGCTGACCACCGGCACTCACGATGAACTGACCGAAAGCGATATTCCCGGCGTCGACCTGTTGCTCAAAATCCTCGATCGCATCCACGATGAGCCCGATATTACGACACAAAACCTGCTCGATCGCTTCAAGGGCGATGATCATGAGACCCATCTTTACAAGCTCGCAGCGATGGAACCACCGATCGAAAACGACGAAAGTCTCGACCTGATGTTCGCCGATTGTTTACAACGTTTGCAAAAACAGTATATTGACCACCGCCAGAAGCTACTCATAACAAAGTTGCAGTCGGGTGAAGCGTTGTCAGAGACGGAAGTACTGGAACACAAAAAATTGTTCACAAATCAATCTTAAGACACTGGTTGACTTGGAAAAAGCCAAAAAAGTCTTATATACTGGGTGGTTCACCTGCAACATTACCTAATTCGAGGCAACATGGATCAAGATCAGCAATCCCGGCTCAAAGAACTCATTGCCAAGGGCAAAGAACAGGGCTTTCTGACCTACACCGAAGTAAACGATCATTTGCCTGAAGGCATCGTCGAACCGGAGCAGATCGAAGATATTATCCGCATGATCAACGACATGGGCATCAAGGTCCATGAGTCTGCGCCTGCCGAAGCGACCGATATTCTCAGCGATACCGAAACCGAACCGGACGAGGACGCGGCCGAAGAAGCGGCCGCGGCACTGGCCTCGCTGGATAGCGAATTCGGCCGCACCACCGACCCGGTGCGCATGTACATGCGCGAAATGGGTACGGTCGAACTGTTGACCCGCGAAGGCGAGATCAAGATTGCGCGCCGTATCGAAAACGGCCTCAACCAGGCGATCAGCTCGCTGGCACGCTATCCCGATACCATGCGCATGATTTTTGAGCGCTACAACGAAGTGCGCGAAGACGAAGCCAAGCTCAGCGACTTGATGGTGGGCTTTGTCGACCCCAACGAGGATCCGAACTCGATTCCGTTGCCGGCTGCAGCTCAGGCTAATGACGACGACGACGCTGAAGTCGAAGATACCGGTCCCGATCCGGAAGAAGCCGAAAAGCGCTTTACCGCTATCGAGCGCGCTTTCAATCGTGCGATGAACTGCATCGCCAAGGATGACGTCAAGGGCTACGAGCGCAATATGAATCGCGCTGTCAATGAGCTGATGGAAATCAAACTGCTGCCGCTGTTTATTGATCGGCTCGGTGCGAACCTGAAAGACATCATCAACCGTATCCGCACCAACGAGCGCACCATTCTCGATATCTGCGTGAAGCAGGCAAATATGCCGCGCAAAACCTTCATCGAAACCTTCAAGGCGAATGAAACCAACCTGAACTGGATCAACAATCACCTCAAAGCAGGCGAAAAATATTCCAAAACCCTGGAAGCCTGCAGGGATGAGATTCTGCGCTACCAGAAGCGGCTGAAGAACATCGAGAAGGCGTCCAACCTGTCGATTCACGAAATCAAGGAAATCAATCGCAAGATGTCGATTGGTGAAGCCAAGGCGCGCCGTGCCAAGAAAGAAATGATCGAGGCCAACCTGCGCCTGGTAATTTCTATCGCGAAAAAGTACACCAATCGCGGGCTGCAGTTCCTCGACCTGATCCAGGAAGGCAACATTGGCCTGATGAAAGCGGTGGATAAATTCGAGTATCGCCGCGGCTACAAGTTTTCGACCTACGCCACCTGGTGGATTCGCCAGGCGATCACGCGCTCGATCGCTGACCAGGCACGCACC
>CALDDP010000045.1 GCA_937936805.1 uncultured Gammaproteobacteria bacterium
ACCACATTACGACGGGGCGTAGCGCAGTCTGGTAGCGCACCTGCCTGGGGGGCAGGTGGTCGCAGGTTCAAATCCTGCCGTCCCGACCAATTTCAAGCATGATAAAAGGCCTCTTACAGCGTTTTGAGGCCTTTTTATTTACCCGTTCCCTGATAATCATCTGCGCTGGCCTGCAGCGGATTGCTTTTATCTTCCGGAACAGGCTATAAAATCAAGAAATCTTATTGCCAAACAGGAAATTCGGATGTCTGCAAAACAGGAACCTGACAAGCGCAAAGACTATCGTCACTTTATGACCATAACCACCCGCTGGATGGATAACGATGTTTACGGTCATATCAATAATGTCCAGTATTACAGTTACTTTGATACGGCGGTGAACCGGTTTTTAATCGATCAGGATGTGCTTGATATTCATGCTGGCGAAGTTATCGGTCTCGTCGTTGAGACGCATTGTAATTACTACAGCAGCGCGGCATTTCCTGTTGATATAGAGGCCGGTATTCGGGTCGCTCATCTGGGTCGTAGCTCGGTTCGTTATGAATTAGGATTGTTTGTCGATGGTCAGGAGCGGGCTATAGCCCAGGGCCACTTCGTCCATGTCTACGTGGATCGGGCGAGCGAGAGACCGGTAAGTATTCCTGATAATTTGCGCTCCGTACTGTCTAAACTGGTTTAAGCAGAGAACGATATGAAACGGCCGTGTACAGACATCAGGCTGGTTCCTGGAATAAAAGGCCAAGCCATCCCTGGCCGCTAATTACAAACCTTTTACTGGTTGGCGGTTATTGGTCGACGATCAGATTACCGTTATTGAGCAAGTTATCGAGAATTTGCTGATCGTTGAGTGTGCCGTTTGCGCTTAAATCGACGCCGGATAATACGATTTCCTGCGCAGATTCGAAGGTACCCGAACTGCCATCGACATCAATGCTGATCGTAGTATCACCACTAAGGCCGTCATAGCTGAAATTCAGGAAACCGTCCAGCGAGGCCAGGTCTTCACCTTGCAGCATGTCGGACAGGTCGAGAACATCGCCACCGACGCCCAGGGTGAAATCAGCAATCGTATCGACTGCGGGGGTGCCAATCGTACCTTCGTCTCCCGATTCGAGCGCAAAGATGTCGATTCCATCGCCACCGATCAGACTGTCGTTTCCGCTACCGCCGATGAGTCGATCTTCCCCGGCATCGCCGAACAGGACATCGTTTCCAGCGCCACCGGTCAGCAGATCGTCGCCGGCGCCACCTTCGAGACGGTCGTCACCCGAACCTCCATAAACCTGATCATTGCCGTCGCTGCCGAGTACGACGTCATCGCCGGAACTACCGTCGACCAGGTCGTCGCCGGCACCACCATCGAGGGTATCGTTGCCGATTCCACCGCTCAGGCTGTCCTGGCCGTCGCCACCACTCAAGTAGTCGTTTCCAGCGCCACCAGATAATGTATCGTTATCCGCGCCACCCGACAGCGAGTCATTGCCGTCGTTACCGAACAGGATGTCGTCACCGGCATCACCGATAATCGCATCATTCAGGCTACCGCCGGAAATGCTGTCTACACCACTGCTACCGGTGACGGTTTGATCGATGGTGTAAAGCGCCAGTCGCGCCGTATCGGACTGGCCGTCAGTATCGGTTAAAACATAGTCCACCAGGACCGGATCCAGGTTGGTTGGCGGTGATACCGCGGGAATCTGGTAACTGATGTTGCTCAGGCCAAGATCATAGCCGCTACCGGTATATTCAATATCAAACTGGGTTACTCCGCTGAACTGGGAAAGATCCAGCGTTGCGGTACCGGAACCCGTGCCCGATAAGATCACGGTGTCGTTAGTCAGGATGCCATCGCCGTCGGTGTCGTGGGTGACGACAACCGTGGCTTCGTCATTGTTTCCGCTTTGGAAATCACGAATCGACAGTATCAGATTCTCCACGCCATTCGGAGCGCCGACACCACTGAAGGTGAACAGCAGCGCTTCGCCAGAGCTCAGTAGTTGTCCGTTACCTCCGACCACTCCGATGCCATCAGCTGAATATTGCAGGGTGCTGCCACCGGCACGAATACTGACGTTTAAATTCGGATCAGCATCTATATTAGCCTGTGACGTGGTATCCATCGAGACGTCTGTAGGAGCACCGGTTTGATCGGGCGTAAAACTGTAAAAGCCGTTACTACGCATGATGAATTGCGAACCATCGTTCGAATCCGTAATCGTGGCCTGGTAAACCCCATTGCCATCGAGATCGGTTTCATAACCGTAAACCCAGGTCAGGTTGCTACCGTTATCTTCACCTGCCGGGGTAATCGATGACGCGGGCGCGGGAGCAGGGTCGTAATCTGCAAATCGCAGGGTCGAATTGCCGCCGCTATTGTTTTCGATCTGCACCGATCCGATACCATTAAAGGTAGATAAATCTATAGCTGAGCCACTGCTGGCAGGATGAGTAAAAGATCCCAGAACGGTAATGCCATCGATGTCGTAGACGGTAATATCAACCGCTTCGCCACCACCAAACTGGTTCATTGTAAGGGTTAAGTTTTCGACACCATAGGGCAAAGCCGCCAGGTCGAAATCGATTACCAGAGATTCACCATCGTCTACTCGGTCGTTTCCAACCCCCATACCCTGATCTTTACCACTACTATCGAAGTCGAGTGAAGCCGGGTCGCCTCCGGAAAATCCACTGATGACAAAGTTAGACGAGTCAGGTTTTCATTGAGCGCCGATAATCTGACTGGGCCGCCACGATGTTGCTGTCGGCAACTCGGATGGCGGGGTGATCGGTGAGCGCCTGATCCGTCAGTTTCTCCAGCGTCTTCGCCGGCACAGAGGGCAGGTCTGGCTCGCGCAGGGAGTTCGGGTCGACATACCGGCCCAGAATCTGATGCAGCTGCGTTGATGCGTCTTCGAGATTATTCTGCTGAGCGATTAAACTGGCCTGGGCTCCTGCCAGTCGCCCTTCGGTCTGTTGTAACTGTGAACGTCTGCCGACCCCGGAAAGATTGCGCTCTCTGATCTGGGCCAGAATCTTTTCGTGTGCCGCGACGTTATCAAGTGCCAGCTGGTACAGGCGCCTTTGCTTGAGCAGTTCCAGGTAAGCCTGTACCGCCCGCAGCCCGATATTATCGGCAGAGTCGTAAACATCATAGAGTGCCGCGGTAATCCTGGCCTTGCTTTGCGCAATCTGGTTGGTGGTGTCGTAACCGTTGAACAGGTTCTGGGTTAGCGATAGCTCGACAGAAGAACTGTTATAGTCGACCGATTCGTCATCGGTCGAAGGCGCTTCGGTGTTGAAATATCCAGTAGATGCCTGCAGGTCGACGCTGGGTCGCCAGCCACTCTCGGCGATGGTGCGATCGTTGACCACTCTTCGATAGGCGTGAACCTTCTCTTTTACTTCCGGGTGAGCACTAATCGAGTCGACCACCATGGCGGACAGATCCAGCGCTTGTGCAGGCGCCAGACAGGCAAGTGACAGGAATATTCCTGTCAGCGCTATCCTGGATAAGAGGCCACGATGTCTGGTTGCGTTCATAAAGGTACCGAATACGGGATTTTGTTCTTAATCTCGCGAAATGAGGAACTTTTGCAGATTTGCATCTTAGCGTCTGTCAGTTACTTTCAGAGAGACATGGCTAACAGTTTAAAAAGTTCCAGGCTTCTACGGAATACTATTAATAAATGAAATTAAGTATGCGCGTTAAGTTATTGATAATGATAAACTAATTTGGACCGTATTCAACAAGTAAATAGCCGGGTCAGGGCGTGTCCTTGCGGCTTTTGTGACCTATTTAATGTTTTTGCCGGACTGCGGCGGGCCTGAATGTGGCGTCTAACCGTAGAGAAGATAGGCTAGTACTGCTGAAGCAGCTAAACCCAGGGCAATGATGATCCAGTCCGAAGACGTATAGGAGCGTTGGGCTCTCGGGGTATCCGAGCCCTGGGTGATTGCCGTGTAATTTTTTAAATCAGACTCTTCGATACTGCCTTTGCTGGCCAGCCGTTTAAGCAACTGGGCGCGAATTTCCACGTACTGTTCGCGCGATATCAGATCACTCGCATAGGTTTTGGCGAGAATACGTAATGGCGTGCTGGACAGTTTCATTAGTCCTGGGACTGCGCGTTT
>CALDDP010000046.1 GCA_937936805.1 uncultured Gammaproteobacteria bacterium
GCGCGGTTTATGATCTTGTCATCGATGTCGGTGATATTACGTACATAAGTGACTTCGTAACCAAGGTGCCTGAGGAAGCGGTAAACGATATCAAACACGACCAGCACGCGTGCATGCCCGATATGGCAATAATCGTAAACCGTCATGCCACAGACATACATCCGAACCTGTCCCGCAACGATTGGCTCGAAGGTTTCTTTTTTGTTGCTCAAGCTATTGTAAATGGTCAGCATCACCGGTCTTGTAAATGTCATTGAATTTCCCGCCAGAGTTTAAAAGATGAATTCAACGAGTGAAACCGTTAATTATTTGCCGGCTTCCCTAAGCACCGACAAATCAGTAGAATCCGCGGGTTTGATTTAAACTGGAATGCTGATGAAAAAAACACTTCTTCCAATCGGGATCGTACTCGCAGCCATTCTATCCCTGGTACTCTACCCCTATTTCAAAGGTGAAAATTCAATGAATGAAACAACCGCAGACAACCCAAGCGTGCTAATAGAAACCACCATGGGTAACATCACGATCGAACTGGATATGCAAAATGCCCCGGTCAGCAGCGAGAACTTCCTCGCCTACGTGGATGACGGTTACTTTGTCGATACAACCTTTCATCGCGTTATTCCCAACTTCATGATTCAGGGTGGTGGCATCACCGCCGATATGCAGGATAAGCCGAGTAAACGTGCACCAATCGAAAATGAAGCCAACAACGGGCTCAACAATGACAGGGGCACATTAGCGATGGCTCGCACCAGTGATCCGCATTCCGCAACTTCGCAATTTTTTATCAATCATGCTGACAATGCATTTCTGAATTTCACCGCCGAGTCGATGCAGGGCTGGGGTTATGCCGTATTCGGTAAGGTCACAGACGGCATGGATGTAGTCGATGCAATCGCCGCGGTCCCTACCGGTAACAGCGGCGGTCATCAAAACGTCCCCCTCGAAACCATTACCATAACGGGTGTCAGTCGACAGTAACAGCGCCCACCCGCATGAGCGACGAGTACCTGTTCATTTCCGATTGTCATCTCGACGCCAGTCGGCCCGAGGTTACGGCGATGCTGGTCAACTTTCTGCAGACGCGGGCCGTTACAGCCCGCTATCTCTACATTCTGGGGGATTTATTCGAGGTCTGGCTGGGCGATGACGATCCCGCACCAGAACACCAGGACGTCATCAGATTACTGCGTCAGCTTGGAGAGACTACCGATTTATTTTTCATCGCCGGGAATCGGGATTTTCTGCTCGGAAACGACTTTGCCAGGGCAAACAACATAACCCTGCTCGACGAGCCCCACCTGCTGCTGCTTGATAAGGCCAGGGTAGTGCTGGTTCATGGCGACCTGCTGTGTACCGACGACCATGATTACCAGGCCTTTCGTTCGATGGTGCGCGCACCGGAGTGGCAAGCAGATTTCCTCGCAAAACCGCTATCGCTGCGTCAGCAAATGGCCGCCCAGATGCGTACCTACAGCCTCGAGGCAATGGCTCAGAAGTCCATGCAAATCATGGATGTTAATCTAGCCGCGGTAGAAAACTGTTTCCGGGATAATGGTGCGAGTACCATTATCCACGGCCATACTCACCGCCCCGCGGTACATACCTGCGGTCCTGGTCTACGCAGAATTGTTCTCGGCGACTGGGATCGAGAGCCAAGCTACCTGAGCTGGACGCGGGAACAGGGGTTTAAGTTACACGACCCCAGGCTTACCTGACGCGAGGATAAACGATTATCGCAGGCTTACAGCAAGCCCTGTTCCAGCGCGTTAAGTTCGGCGGCCTTAAATCCGGCTTCGAGGCGCGCTGATCGGTTCAACGGACCGCGCAGCTTACCCCCCATATAGAGTTCGATCAGCTCTCGAAAGGTTTTGCTGGCATCAAGCCCCTGCTGTTCACACAGCTGCTGATACCAATAGTTGCCAATACGCACATGACCTACTTCATCACGATATATGACCTGCAGAATTTCGACCGCAGCCTGATCCTCGACCTGGGTAAACTTTGCCATCATGCCTGGCGTAACGTCCAGGCCACGCGCCTCCATGACGCGCGGTACCAGCGCCATGCGATGCAATACATCGTCTCGGGTCTGGCAGACCATATCCCACAGGCCCCGATGCGCCTGATGGGCGCCGTAAAAACTCTCGCGCCGCCTGAGTTCGTCTTCGAGTAGCTGGAAGTGCCTGGCCTCCTCACTCGCCACCAGTAACCAGTCACTGACAAACCGGGGCGGCATTTCGCGAAAACGATACGCCGCGTCGAGCGCAATATTGATCGCGTTAAACTCGATATGCGCGAAAGCATGCAACAAACACACTCGCCCATGTTCGGTCGCCACACTGCGACGCTCCAGCTTCCTGGGATCGACCAGTTCGGGCTGTTGCGGGCGCCCTGGATCATCAATCGGCAGAATGGCTGACCCTGCGCTTCGATTTAGCAAGCCCTGCTTCCATTGATCATCTAACTGCACCGTCAATGCGCACTTGTGCCGCGCATCCGACGTCAAAATTGCGGCCTCGATCTGTTGATAAAGGTCAGGCATCCAGACCCCGGAATATATCGTTAACAATATCATCGATATTTTCCAGTCCGACCGCGACCCGAATCAATCCTTCGCCTATACCGGTGCTGGCTTTTACCTCATCGCTAACCCGCCCGTGAGTGGTGGTTGCTGGATGGGTGATCGTGGTTTTCACATCACCCAGGTTCGCGGTTATCGAGACCATCTCGGTAGCATCTATTACCCGCCACGCGTTTTCACGTCCTCCATTGACCACAAATGAGACGACACCGCCGAAACCGGCCTGCTGTGATTTTGCTAGCTCATGCTGGGGATGCGACTCCAGTCCCGGATGGTATACCCGTTCCACAGCCGGGTGTTGTTGCAACATTCTGGCCAGTTGCAGTGCCCGCTGCGAATGGGCGTCCATGCGTAAAGCCAGTGTTTCCAGTCCCTTCAACGCAACCCAGGCATTGAACGGACTCATGCTCGGGCCGGTAGTGCGAATAACCGCAAAAATATCTTCACTGATCAGCGGGTCGGGCCCGATTACAGCGCCGCCGACTATGCGCCCCTGCCCATCCAGATACTTGGTTGCGGAATGCACGATCAAATCGGCACCAAGCTCAAGCGGGCGTTGCAATGCGGGAGTACAAAAACAATTATCAATCACCAGCAGGCAATTGTTTTCATGCGCCAGGTCGGCGAGCGCACTGATATCTGCAATCTCCATCAGCGGGTTCGACGGCGTCTCCAGGAATAGAAACCGTGTGTTGCCGCGAATCGCCCTCTTCCATTCTTCAAGATCTACCAGATTGACGAAACTGGTCTCTATGCCAAGGCGCGGTAGATATTTACCAAACAGAGTTGTGGTCGTGCCAAAAACCGAACGCGAACTGACGATATGATCTCCCGCTTGCAACACGGCCAGACAAAGACTCATGATTGCCGCCATTCCCGATGCCGTGGCGACACAGGACTGCCCTCCTTCCATGGCAGCCAGACGTGCCTCGAAAGCCTGCGTGGTGGGATTGGTAAAACGTGAGTAGATATTCCCCGGCTCATCCCCGGCGAAACGCGCCGCTGCCTGGGCCGCATTCTCAAAAACAAAGCTCGAGGTGGTAAATATCGCCTCGCTGTGTTCGAGCTCGGCAGTACGCCGATGACCGCTTCTGATGGCAAGCGTGTCAAAACCAAAATTATTATCTGTCACGGAGTTTCTCCAAAAACGAAAAACTCGGGAGGGGTCAGGTACGGAAAGTATTCGGGACCACCCTCTTTAGCAAATTTATTTGCGGAATCGTTTGCTGATTCCCGGGCGCCTGCAAGCCGAGTAACAAATTAGCGCCCGACCCGCACCTTATGACGATGATTCCAGGTTGTCAAGAAACGCGGAGCAGGTAGTGATGGAGATTCGAGGTTTGGCTGGAATCTCCGGCTGAGCAGCGGGCAGCGGGCAAGGTCCTGTAACGCCATTGAAAACCGGCGTTGCTTATCTGATTACAACCAGATCATTAAGCAGAACTTCGTCAAACAGCTCTATGACATCGACGTTTCTCATGCGGATACAACCGCCTGATACCGGCTCACCGATGCGCTTTTCGTCGGAGGTTCCATGGATGTAGATGTAACGGGAATAAGTGTCGTACACGCCTCCCCGATTAACTCCTTCCTCGAGTCCGTCGAGCCATAGTATGCGCGTCGTAATTTCATCTTGCTCGCGGTTATCGAGGTCACTGGCAATTCTTCCGGTCGGCTGGCGCCCTTCAAATACTGCACCGATTGGCTGACCGCCGCCTACCTTTTGCCGAATCTGATGTATTCCGAACGGGGTTTTGTGAGAATCGAGGCGATTGCCCATGCCATTTTTTGCAGTTGACACAGGATAGCTGCGGTTATTGTCCGCCTCGATATCAATACAATGCAACTGTTGCTGGCGGGAGTCGACGAATATGAATGGACGCTGGTCCGCCAGGGCATGGTTTCCGGCCAATTTGGCAGCAACTTCACGATTTAGGTCCTGCCAGCGCATCAGGCGTTATTATGCAAGTCCATACCAACCACGTTCAGCTGCTCTTCGCCTTTGTCCTTGGCCGAATCCTTACGCAGGGTACTGATTTTATCCAGATACTCATCCCCCACAGTTTTCGTCACATAGTTACCATCGAAACAGGAACAATCAAATCCCTTCACCCTGCGATTACCTTCCTGTACCGCATCTACCAAATCATCGAGGTCCTGGTAAATCAGCCAGTCAGCACCGATGAATTTAGCGATCTCCTCTTCACTACGATCAAAAGCGACCAGTTCATTGGCTGCCGGCATGTCGATACCGTATACATTGGGGTAGCGTACCGGCGGCGCCGCAGATGCGATATAAACCTTTTTCGCACCGGCTTCGCGTGCCATCTGGATAATCTGCTTGGATGTCGTTCCACGCACTATCGAATCATCCACCAGGAGTACGTTCTTTCCCTTGAATTCGATATCGATCGGGTTAAGTTTGCGGCGTACCGACTTCTTGCGCATTTGCTGACCCGGCATGATAAAGGTGCGGCCGATATATCGATTCTTGATAAAACCTTCACGGAACTTGACCCCCAGATGGAAAGCCAGTTCGATGGCAGACGGTCGACTGGTATCAGGAATGGGGATGACGACGTCGATGTCATGCTTTGGCATTTGCCTCAAAATCTTGTGTGCCAGTTTAGTCCCCATGCGTAAACGGGCCTTGTAAACATAAATATCATCGATTATCGAATCAGGTCGCGCCAGGTAGACATACTCGAAAATACAGGGATTGAGTTCGGTTGCCACGGCACATTGCCGCTGATGGATTTCTCCCGCGCTGTCGATAAAAACCGCTTCACCTGGCTGCAGATCTGCGATCAGTTCAAATCCAGAGGTCTGCAGCGCGACGCTTTCCGATGCGATCATATACTCGCAGCCATCGCTGGTTTCACGCTTGCCATACACCATGGGTCGAATTCCGTGCGGATCGCGAAATCCGACAATGCCCTTACCGGTCAGCATTGCCACCACCGCATACGCACCTTCGATGCGTTTGTGAGTTTCGGTTATCGCAGTGAAGATTTCATCGGCGGTGAGTTTCAGGCTGCCGCAACTTTGCAATTCATGGGCAAACACATTTAGCAGCACTTCCGAATCGGACTCGGTATTAATATGGCGCAGATCGGACTGATAAAGCTCTGACTTGAGCGTTTCGACATTAGTCAGGTTACCGTTATGCGCCAGGGTAATACCGTAGGGCGAGTTGACGTAAAATGGTTGTGCTTCGGCTGACGATGAACAACCCGCGGTCGGATAACGCACATGCCCGATTCCCATGGTTCCGGTTAACTCGCGCATATGTCGGGTATGGAATACGTCGCTGACCTGTCCATTGGCCTTGCGCAGGTTCAGCTTGTTCTCGTCACCGACCACAATGCCCGCAGAGTCCTGACCGCGATGCTGCAACACCAGCAACGCATCGTATATCACCTGCGCGACTTCCCGCTGACTGACAATCCCTACTATTCCGCACATATAAAATTACCTACAGCAGCGTTAACTGATCAGAAACCGAATTTATCCGCCGCATCCGCCGGGATAATACCTTTGACCCATTCACCCAGTTGCTGAAAAAAGCCAACCATCGCCGAATCCTGCCACCACTGCGTATCGGGCATAGGGGTAAGACTCGCCAACAACACTATCAGGGTAACTATCAATACTCCACGAGCCCCGCCAAATACTACACCCAGGGCCTTGTCGGTACCGCTAAGACCGGTTTTTGAAACCAGCTGGCTCATTATGAAGTTAACGATAGCCCCGACCAACAGGGTACAGACAAACAAAATAGCAAAAGCCGTGATACTGCGAACCATCGGCGCAGACAGATACGGTTCCAACAGTTCTGACATTGGCGAAAAGTAGCGAAACGCGATGACACCTGCAATTATCCAGGATATCAGTGAAATCGATTCCTTGACGAAGCCACGAATTAGGCTGATTAGCGCCGATAAGACGATAATTCCGATAATAAGGAGATCAAACCAACTCATGGTTCCGGTAGCCCTCGTCTAAGCCGACATGGAAGTGTAGCAGTAATGGCTGCAGTTTCTTACTGGCAGAGTTTCAACCCACAACATGGCGCGGCAATTATCTTTCATACTTCATGATTATGCCATCGATGTCATGCTTGGCCTTTATCTTGTTCTGTGCCACCCTGGTTTGCTCACGATTGATAAACGGTCCCAGCCTGACCCTGTAACTGGCATCGCTGTCGGCATTGAATTGCTCGATAAATACAGCTGCGATATTGGATTTACGTACTTTATCGCGCTGTGCCAGCGCCTTGGCGCGGTCCTTGAAACTACCCACCTGCAAAACCCAACTGACACCACCGCTCTTTTCGACCGGCTCGCTATCAGTCTCTGCCGGCAATGGCTTTGCGTCGGCCTTAGACTCAACTTTCGCCTCGGATGCATTAGAGGTAGTGGCAGCTTCGCTTGCGACGGCGTTTTCCGCGGAGTTTTCATCGACAAACCTGGTCTCGAGATCAGGCACGGCTTCGGCCTGCTCGTTTAGCCGGGTTATTTTCGCTTCAAACTCGGGATTGGCAGTAACAACGGGCTGCGGGGGTATGACCACCTCCAGTTTTTGCTTATCTACACCCGAACCGTCAAGAATCATGGGCAGAAAAATTACCGCGAGGGCAAAAATCACGATGATTCCCACCAGGCGATTCTTAATATTTTGGTCCATACTAGTATTGTTCGCCTGAATCGGATAATGCGCGGAGTAGAAGTTCAACAGTTACGAAGGAGCCGGTTGCGAGCATTATATCCTGATTGCTCAAAGATGACAGTGCATGATCCAGCGCATCGGTAACATTATGGAAAAGTTGCTCAGCCTTCGCCTGCGGTTTGATACGCGACGCCAGTTGCTCAGCAGCAAGGCCTCGATCACAATCCAGGGTCAGCAGCCACCAGTCATCGACTACCTGCCTTAAACTCTCGACAAAAAGATCCGGCTGTTTATCGGCAAGCATGCCAAGCAGGACCACGAGTTTTCCGCCCGGTTGCTTCATGGCCTTTAGATTAGCGGCCAGCACCCTAGCAGCATCCTGGTTATGTCCAACATCCACGTACACCTGGCAGGCAAGCCGGGATGGTATCAATTGCAGGCGTCCCGGCAGAAAAATTCCGTGGAAATTGTCACGCAGCTGGTGCGGACTGAACTCCGTTAACGGTATCAATTGCGACAGACCTGCAACAACGCCGGCAAGATTTTGTACCTGATGCGCTCCGGGTAACACCCTGTCAAGCTGCAGCTCCATATCCTGACCGCGCCAGAGGAACTGCTCATTGCCCAGATCCTCTGCTTCGTAATCCTGTCCCAGCTGCAGGCACTTGCAGCCGAGTCGATCGATCTCCGCAATAACCGATTGCGGAGGATTGTCATCATTCAACACAACCGTTATGCCGGCACGCAAAACGCCTGCTTTTTCGAAACCAATCTGCTCGCGGTCGTCGCCGAGCCAGGATTGATGATCAAGTCCTATAGGAGTTATATGCACAAGATCGGCGGATATTATATTGACCGCGTCCAGTCGCCCCCCGAGCCCGACCTCCAGAATTGCGTAATCCGGTTGCCATTGCTGGCAGAGGAATAATGCAGCCAGGGTACCAAACTCGAAAAATGTCAATGCCGTCGTCTGGCGCGCCGCTTCAACTGCTTCGAAGGCAGCCAGTAATTCGCTGTCAGATACCTGTTTCAGATCACGCTTGATACGCTCGTTGTAAGTTAAAAGGTGAGGTGACGTGTAGCTGACAACCGAAAAACCGGCATGCGACAACCAGGTTTCGTAAGCAGCGACGCTGGAGCCCTTGCCATTGGTGCCGGCAACGGTAATCACCCGTCCGGCAATTTTGTCGAGCCCGAGCCGTTCGCCCACCTGGCTGACTCGATCCAGCCCCAGCTCGATGGCTTTATCGTGCAAAACCATCTGCCATTCCAGCCACTGATCGAGGGAATCAAAACGCATCGGGAAAACCAGGGTCTTGTCTAGGGGGCAGCCTGTCCCATCAGCATTGTACATAGCGAGCTGATCTTTTCGCGCAGCTGGCGCCTGTCGACGATCATGTCGATTGCACCGTGCTCAAGCAGGAACTCGCTGCGTTGAAAACCTTCAGGCAGTGTTTCGCGCACCGTTTGTTCGATGACCCGCGGGCCGGCAAAACCGATTAATGCACCTGGTTCGCCGATATGAACATCACCAAGCATGGCAAAACTGGCGGAGACTCCACCCATGGTTGGATCGGTAAGTACACAGATATAAGGCAATCCACGCTTTGCAAGCCGTGTCAGTGAGGCACTGGTCTTGGCCATTTGCAACAGCGAAAACAAGGCTTCCTGCATACGCGCCCCACCGCTCGCGGTGAAACAGATGAGAGGCAATTCATGTTCGATAGAGGTATTCACAGCTCGCACAAACTTCTCACCCACAACCGAACCCATGGATCCACCCATAAACTGGAATTCAAACGCGACCGCTACCATTTCGACACCCGCCACGGTACCACGCATAGCCACCAAAGCATCTTTCTCACCGGTTTGTCTTTGCGCCTGATTCAGACGATCGCGGTATTTCTTGTCGTCTTTGAATCTGAGAACATCCTCTGCTTCCAGGCCGGCCGCAAATTCGTCGCAGTGATCCTGGTCAAAGAAAGCCTCGAGTCGACGTCGCGCACCGATACGCATGTGATAATCACACTTGGTACAAACTTCCTGATTCCGCTCCAGTTCTGCGCGATAGATTATCGCATCACAATTGTCACATTTCGCCCATAGCCCCTCAGGCACGTTCTTCTTGTCGCTTTCACCAGTGGTACGGATCTTTGACGGTAATAGCTTCTCAAACCAGTTCATTCGACGCTCCACCTGATTCGCTCAATCTGCGGGATTATTTCGCATCTTACACTTATCGCCACGTTCAACCTCGTCAAAAAATTGATCAATCAGAGCGGTGCTTTTTACACCTCTGGATACCTCAACACCAGTACTTACATCGACTCCCCAGGGTTTTACCCTTTTGATTGCCGCGGCAACATTCGATGAGTTGATACCACCGGCCAGCACCAGCGGATAGTCGAATGAAGAAGGTATTTTAGACCAGTCAAATGTATCACCTGATCCGCCCAGTCGTCCAGCAACGTTGCTGTCCAGCAGAAAACCCTGCGCCAGATTATACGTCTGTGCATAAGCGTCAGGGTCATCGATGCTGCCCATCGGAATGGCCTTGATA
>CALDDP010000047.1 GCA_937936805.1 uncultured Gammaproteobacteria bacterium
ATTTTATTCTGCGCCATGATTCTCGACCGGATCGTGCAGGGCGAGCGCAAGTAGGCAGACCTGAAAAATGCCCGTAAAGGTAATCAGTCACCCGAAGGCCTGGCTTCGATGAAGCCGCTTGTGTTTGTGCACGGCTACCTCGGTGGCGGACTGCAATGGGCCGACCAGGTGGAAATTTTCTCGGAATACTTCAGGGTCATCACGCCCGACCTCCCGGGCTTTGGCGACAACCGGGCGGTGACAACCCCGGAGACCATCCGTGGTCTCGCGCAGTATGTACTGGATGAACTCGACAGGCTCGAAGTTGGCCGGTTTCACCTGGTCGGGCATTCGATGGGCGGTATGATCGTCCAGGAAATGGCAGCGCTGGCGCCCGAGCGCGTCGATAAACTGGTGTTATACGGAACCGGGCCCGTCGGCGTTATGCCCGGGCGCTTTGAAACGATCGAAGAATCCAGGTGTGGCGTGAAAGAAAAAGGCGTCGAGGAAACCGGACGTCGCATCGCAGCGACCTGGTTTCAGCATGGAAAGTCGGCGGAAGGTTATGCAGTTTGCGCCGAACTCGCGGTAAAGGCCTCACTACAGGCCGCTCTGGCCGGGTTGACGGCAATGGAAGCCTGGTCCGGCGTAGCGGCATTGTCGAAAATCGAGTCGTCGACCCTGGTGCTGTGGGGTGACGGCGACCGGGCTTACCAGTGGAGTCAGCCTGAACAGCTCTGGAGAGGTATCGAAGGCGCACACCTGGCGGTTATTCCAGGCTGCTCACACTCGGTGCACCTGGAAAAACCGCATTTGTTCAACGCAATGCTGCTGGATTTTCTCGGCACCGGCTAGGGCACGTTCACCTGTGAAAATGGCCCTGTTACTGCCGGGTAATACTGCGTAATAACCGCTTTCAAAGCTGCCGTTGGTTAGCCTGGTTGCCAGGCTGCTGCCTGATTCCGAACCCAGCGAACGATGTCAGCAGTCCCCATCGCACCCGCCTGGCGGGCCACTTCACGCCCCTTGTGAAACAGGGCCAGCGTCGGAATACTGCGTATATTGTATTGTGCCCCCAGCTGCTGCTCGGCTTCGGTATTGACCTTGAGTAATCTCAGGCCGGGTTCCAGTTCGGCCGCCGCCTGTTGAAAAGCCGGCGCCATCATTTTGCAGGGGCCGCACCAGGGCGCCCAGAAGTCCACCAGCAAGGGGATATCATTGCGCTGCAGATGTTTGACAAAGCTTACCGGGCCAACTTCCAGCGGCTTGCCGTCGAACAATGATGTATGGCATTTGCCGCATTTGGGTGCTTCTTGCCGGCGCGCCAGCGGAATGCGATTGGTCGCGCTGCAGTGCGGGCAAACGATATGCAAGGACTCGCTCATTATTACTACCTTTAGTAAAAAATCGTTGCAGTCTTATATGAGGGTCAAAAATAGATTTCCCAGTAAAGAGGTTGGCGAATGATTTTGACCAGTGTTTCCGCTACAGTGTCGGGATTATGCAAACCGGGTGCAAAACGCCGGGCGGATTTTCCGACTGGCTGCCAGTCAGCGAAGGCTTACAAACCAGCACCTGAATAGATAGAGATTCAATAGATGAGAAATGCAATGCGACACAGGCACATGGCGGGTACATTCAGCCGGGCAATGGTAATTCTACTGGCGTTGGTAACGGGGCCGGTATGGTCAGCGGAAAGCTGGGATATGGCCGCGGCGTATCCGGCCAAGGACTATATCACCAGCAGTTATATCGCGTTTGCCAAAGGGGTAACGAAACATTCCGGCGGCGGCTTGAAAATCAAGGTCCATCCGTCTGGCTCGCTGGTCAAAGGTGCGGAAATTTTCAACGCGGTCGAGTCCGGTCGGGTAGCAATCGGTGGGCTGATCATAGGAGCACACGCGATGGAAGATCCTGTTTTCGGTCTCGATACGGTGCCGTTTCTGGCTACTGACGTCGACGCAGCCTGGGAGCTTTACCAGGTTTCAAAAAATGCGTTGGCATATGCGCTGAAAAAGAGAAATATGCACCTGCTTTTCACCGCCGTGTGGCCGCCACAGGGATTGTTTGTCAACAAGGAGGTTGCCAGCCTGGCGGATATGAAGGGGGTAAAGTTTCGCGCCTATGACAACAATACCGAGCGAGTCGCCAGGTTAGCTGGCGCGATCCCGATCCAGACCGAAGCCACTGAAATCAAGCAGGCATTTTCCAGCGGAGCCGCCGAAAGCATGATTTCCTCCAGTGCGACGGGGGTATTTTACAAGATGTGGGAGCATGTCGAGTATTTCTACGAAGGCAACGCGTGGTATCCCAAAAGCGTCGTCGTGGTAAATCTTGACGCGTGGAACGGCCTCGACGGCATAACTAAGGAAGTGTTGGTGGAGCAGGCGACCATAGCCGAAAAAGCGGTTTGGGAGGCGATGGTGCCAGCCGACGACAATTACAAGAAAACCATGACTTACAACGGTATCAAAGTGCGTCCGACCAGATCGAAGCTGCGCAAGGAGTTTAAGAAAATTGGTGAAACCTTATCCCGTGAATGGGCAGAGGCCGCAGGGGATACAGGTAAGCAGATTATCGAGGATTTTGATCCGTAAACCTGAGCAGAGGCAGGTCGGATACTCTCCACAAGACATGATCAGGAGCCACAAGCACCCGTGAATCTATAGCAATGGTGCTTTCAGGGCTGATTATTCCCAGCTGTGCAGGCGATGTTCAGCCGGCTTCCAGCCTTGCGCGCATTCGTTTGACGGTTTGTTCGAGTTCCCTGGCCGCACCGTCACGCACCAGCGCTGTCGGTACCAGGAATCCGACATCGACAAATGACTCGTAGATGATTTGCTGAATATTCTCGGTGGGACCTGGAATTATTCCCCAGCTCCCGGAAAGATGGCGAAAATCACCACCGGTCCGGTGCCAGGTTATCAGTTCGTATGGACGCACATAGTCTCTTTGCAGCGTGTAATCGAACAACAGGAAGGCGACCTTTATCTTGAAGCGAACCCGGGCACCCCGGTCGTCCTCGCTGATGACCTCCAGGCTGCGTATGCCGGTGAAGGTTTCGGTGAATCGGTCATAGTCGGTTAACAGGTTCCAGATTGCCTCGCGCGAGGCGTTGAGCTGAAACGTCGCCCGCAACCCCTTCACGCCCCTGTCGTTGGTGACGTCCTCTATGTTTAGCGCATCTTCCGCGAACGCCCCTTTGCCGGGAACGAGCGTCATGCAGAGTGACATCAGGACAGGCAGTAAAACCGCATGGCGCATTTTACGGCCCTCCAGGGGATTTTCGCAGGTTTGCCAGCTGCTCGCCAACCCGGTCGTTAGCCGGGGATGAAGCGGTTTGCATAGGTTGATACCTGGAGCTTTAGCTGCACATAGCCCCGATAGTATCACTACGACCTTTTTGCGCACAGTGACAGGCGATCGAAATACAATTGGATTATCAAACTTGTTACCGGGCGCTATCGCCCTGCAAACAAGCGGTGCGTTCAATATCGAGCTCTACTATTTGATCTGGGTCAATATGTGGCCGACAGGGCGATGCATGATTGAGCGCTGGAGTTTCTTTTTCTTTACCCGGCTTTTGCCCACAGCTGAATCGCGATAGAGGGAAATCATGACCGTCAAAACACCTGAAGCCATTGAGGTCACGGCAGACAAGATCAATGTGCTGAAGCCCTATGAGCTGACAGACCACCTGGAGCGCGGCAGGGTGCTGATGTTCCCCACGCCGCCGCTGGAATTGCCGAGTGAAGACGATCTGCGTTTTCTGAAAGAGCAGACTCCCGAGTATCACACGACCAAGAACATCAGCTACTATCCCCGGGCCGGGCTGCTCAGGGGCATAAAGGCGCCCCCTGATGTCGAGCAACGTACGCTAGGCATACTGAAGGATTACCAGGACAGGGTGGAAGCCTGCCTGCATCGGCTCATTCCATCGTTTACACCGGACTGGAGATCTGCAACCTCCAGCCTGCGCGTGTTCGAAGAAAATAACCGCGGCCTGCCGATACGGACGCGCAGCGATCTGATACACCTGGATGCGGGAACCTATGGTGCGGCGCGCGGCGATCTGATTCTGCGTTTCCTGACCAACCTGGACGACAAGGACCGTGTCTGGAGATGCAAGGGCACCGTTTCCGACCTGGTGGAGACATTTGGCGAAGCGGCCGGGTTAGCGCGCAACGAAGGGTTGCTGCGAGACAGTTTGCTCAACCGCGTGGGTTCCGGGCTCGTTCGAGGGCTGTCAAAAGTTTTCCCCGCAACGGCAACCCTTGAGCGCTCGGCCTACGATCAGGCGATGCGGCACATGCATAATTACATGAAGGAGAGCGAGGAATTCCAGCAGGATCCGGAAGGCGTGGTTGAAATATGCTTCAAACCGAGAAGCTGCTGGCTGGTGTTCGCAGACATGGCGGGTCACTCCTGTCTGTCGGGAGAGTTTGCGATGATCAACACCTTCATGGTGCCGCGGGGAAATTTTCGCCATCAGGAATTCTCGCCCTGGGAAGTGCTCAGCAGGTATGCGGCCGGAAAGTCGGCGCTAGCGCCTGAAATTCCGTTCGGGATGTAATGCAATGGAGCTGGCAATCCCCGGACGGTATTGCTAGTTCGCTAACGACCCCGGACCGACCTCGATATAGCGAAGCTACCTGGTTTTTCAATCCAGGACGAATCTTGCGCCGCGGACGAATTTACTTTACCCGGGCCCACAGGCATCATAGCCGGATGACGGGATTCCTCTTTATTCCTGACTTGCCAGGCCACCTGGCGGGCCGGTCAACTATTGCAGATTTGAAGCTAACAATGACGGCAGCCTCAGCCAACCAGTTATGCCTACTACTACTCGAATAGCGGAACTATCCGGTACCCGGCAGCCGTGGACCCGGGCGATACAACCGACCTGCGATCAATGGCTGCCCTGCCTGTTGTTTGCTCTGTTATTGCTGATCCCGCTGGCGGCTATTAGCTCGGATGACACGAATGAGTTCATCGAGCAGTGGCAGGTCGACGAGAAATGGCAGGGGGATTTTGATGGCATGGTCGAGCGCCGCAAGATCCGGGTTCTGGTAAGCCACAACCAGTTAATGTTTTTTTTCGACAAGGCGCGGATCAGGGGTATGACCTATGACTCGTTTGTAGAGTTCGAGAAATACATCAACAGGAAACTGAAAACAGGATCGCGCAAAATCAGCGTCGTTTTCCTGCCGGTGACGCGCGACAAGCTGTTGCCGTGGCTTGCCGAGGGCAGGGGTGATATTGCCGCGGCAAATCTGACGATCACCGACGAGCGCAGCAGGTTGGTCGATTTCAGTCGACCCCTGTATGAAAACGTGAGTGAAATTCTCGTCAGCGGTGCGAACGCCCCTGCGATTGAAGCTCTGGATGATCTATCGGGCAGGCAAATTCACGTCCGTCCTTCGAGCAGTTACTACGAGCATATCGTTGAACTAAACAAAACATTTGAGCAACAGGGTAAACCGGCGCTCGAAATAATTGAGGTCAGCGATTATCTGGAAGACTCGGATTTACTGGAAATGGTCAATGCCGGTCTGATTCCGATGATTGCGGTTGATGATCACAAGGCCAGGTTCTGGGGTCAGGTTTTCAAAAAAATCAAACTGCATCCGGAAGTTGCATTCAACAGGGGCGGGAGTATTGGTTGGGCCATGCGTAAGGACAGTCCAAAACTAAAAAAAATCGTGGATGAATTTGTCGCTAAAAATCAGAAAGGAACCCTGATGGGTAATATTCTGTTCAAGCGATACCTGGAGGACAACCAGTGGGCCAGAAATGCCCTCGGACCTGCGGAACAGGAGAAAGTGCAGGCGCTTTCGGAATTGTTCGAAAAGTATTCCGGTCAGTATAATTTCGATTTCCTGATGATGGTAGCCCTGGCATTTCAGGAATCTCGACTGGACCATAGCAGCGTTAGCCATGTCGGGGCGATTGGTATTATGCAGATTTTGCCGAGTACCGCGGCGGACAAAAATGTTGGCATCCCGGATATCGAGAATCTGGAAAACAACATACATGCCGGTATCAAGTACCTGCGTTTCATACGTGATCGCTATTTCAGCGATCCAGCAATCGACTCGTTGAACCAGAACCTGTTTTCGTTCGCTGCTTATAATGCCGGACCGGCGAAAATAAATCGGCTGCGCGACCAGGCCGGGAAGGCCGGGTTAGATGCCAATGTCTGGTTCGGTAACGTTGAAATCCTGGCGGCCAGGAAGATCGGTCGGGAAACGGTGCAGTATGTAAGTAACATCTATAAATACTATGTCGCTTATCGTCTCGCGTTCAATAAGCGCAGGGCCGCGCAGAAAGAAAAAAAGTAAACCAGGCAGTGCAGCGGTATTTTCAATAGCTTTCTCCTTGCGCGGGCGTCTCTATCCTGGTTTGGCCACGCACAAGCTCCCGTAAACCTGATTTCTCGTGTCGGCATCCGGCTGTCGATCCTATGCTATAAATAGTCTACTGGAGTAAGGATTCTAAAGTGACTCAATACACAGAAGACAGAAGCTGTCTCACACAGTTCGCTATGGGCGAAATGTTCGTCAAGGGAGAAAGCCCGCGAGACCACAAGTTAGCTGCCAAATGGTATCTGGATTCAGCCAGGCAGGGTTATCGTAAGTCACAACGCCGATTGGGCACTATGTATGCGATGGGTCACGGCGTGCCGAAAAACTACATTAAATCTTATGCATGGTTCAAAATCTCGGCGGTACAGCGTTCACACAAGGCTCTGCGCAATCTAAGGAGAGTCGAATCACGTATGACGAGCGAGCAAATCTATTATGCAAGGAAATTAGCGATACAGTACTACGAAACATTTGTTGTCCCCTTTGCCCGCTAAATTGACCCCGATAAAGTGCTAGTCAACTGTACTGATCCCCGCAACACTTCAAGTTATCTGCCCACTTTTTGGATATTCTGAAAATGCGTCGCGAAAACTTTCTCTACAGGTCCTGCTACTGTGAGGAGAATATCTGGCATCTTGCCCGGGAAGAATGGTTTCGTGAACTAGAAACAGTGGTTGTGATTGTTTCGGGCGAGGGTCGCTACCGAAGATTCTGGTTTCAGGCTAATGCAGAAAGTCCGGATGCACCGGTGTACTGGGACTATCACGTCATACTGCTTGCATACGACAAAGACTGGTGGGTGTGGGATCTGGATACGAGGCTTGGATTACCTGTTCTCGCAGATATTTACTTCCGCAAAACATTCTTGCCACAGAGTATCGATATAACCCGTAACGACGTTATTCTGCGGCTGATCAGCGCTGAAGAGTATGTGAGCAAACTTTCCTCCGATCGTGCTCATATGAAACTCCCGTCGGGAGAATGGGTCGCCCCACCTCCCGAGTGGCCGATGATCATACAAGGTAAAGACCCTAACCTGCTTGACTGGATAAATATCCATCATGCTGCGCCTGGCATAGTACTGACGCTGGCTGAATTTATCCGGGACTATCTTGCCGGGACGACTGATAGCTGACAAAGCGCCTGTAAGCGATCTTGCAAGGAATTCGAATGCGTCGTAATCTCCCCGGGATTCGGATTGAGAACAGCTGCCGGTATTACCAGTATAATTTTCTGACAATGAGCAAACAGGATCGCGATAAATGGAACGAGCGCTACGCAGAGGATAGCTATCGCAAGAATAATCCAGTCACTTTATTAGCGGACTGGTTGCCTGAATTTACTGCGGGAAAAGCGCTCGATGTGGCCTGTGGCGCGGGGCGCAATTCGATTTTTCTGGCACAGGCGGGGTACCGGGTCGATGCGATCGATATTTCCCGGCAAGGTCTGCACAGGGCCAGACAACAGGCAGAGAGCCAGGGATTAAGTATTAACTGGATTGAGCACGACCTGGACCAGGCTTTCCGCTTCGATACAGATTACGATCTTATTGTCGTCATGTGGTACGTCGACCTGGCGCTTATTACACGGCTGTGTGGCTGCCTGGCGCCCGGTGGTTATCTTCTGTGCGAGGAACACCTGGTCACCGACCAGGATGTGATCGGACCGGCCAACCCGGCCTACCGGGTTGCGCCCGGTGCTTTGCGTGAGGCAGTATCGGGGCTGGAAATCTTACTCTACGAGGAATCCATTGAAACCGCTTCCGAGGACGAGCGGGTCGCGAGTGCCCGGGTAGTGGGCAAGAGGAATTAGCATGTTGGAAATACGCGCCAGAGCAGCTTAGGCATGGACAATCGTGACCAAACCAACTGGTTCCAGGATGTCGAAACGATCATCTCTGAACCGCTCAATTTCAAGGCTAAACTCGCCATTGGTGAGGATGCTTATACTTCGCTGAAGTTGAAAAATGCCGCGTTCCAGGCCTGGGAAGTGGCCGGGGTGGCAACCACAGCCGCAGTGGTGGCCAAGTCGTCAGTGGTAGCTTCTACGTTTTTTGCACCGACTGGATTTCTGGCCGCGATCGGAATTGGTACCGCTGCTACTCCGCTGGGCTGGGTAATCGCCGCCGGTGTCGTTAGCGGGGGCGCCTGGGTCGGTATTACCCGATATTTAAAAAAGGCCTCGGCCAGTCGGGTCACCGTGATCCCGAAGTTTATCAATACACCGCTCGACGTGCTCGCACTCGGCCTTTTCGATCTGCTTGCACCATTGGCGTTGAAGGTGACTGCCGTTGACGGCTGTATCGATGGCGCAAAACGTAAGCTGATTGAGGACTACTTTATCAAGGAGTGGGGTTATGACCCGGATTTCGTCGCCGAGGGCATCAACTATACCGAATCAAAAACATATGAATTTTCAACCAGGGGCCTGGCACAGGCCCTGGCTGAATTTACGCGCGATAACAGAGACTGTAACTTCGACATGATGTCGCGGGAAATCCTGGGCTTTCTGGGAAGTATAGGGGCGGTTGACGGTATCCTGGATCAGCGCCAGCAAAGGGAAATCGAAAAAATTTCAGTCATCTTTAAGTCGGCCGGTAAATACTCGCTAAAGCAGAAAATGCAGGCGGGCTGGGGTGCGCTGAGGAAAATGCCGGGTCGACTGTTTTCGCGCAAGCATTCGGCGAAAGACAATTAGTGGCCGGGGCTTCTGGACTGCTTCAGCCGAAGCGCTTATCGAGATACTCGATAATATTATTCGATCCATACATCCATTCGGTCGAGCCATCGTCTTTGCGCAGACGCAAACAGGGTACCTGGTATTTGCCCCCTTCGTTTATCAGCTCGCTGTTCCACCGTGGATCATTGCGCGCATCGCGCGTTTCTATGTTCAAACCCAGGCGACGAATGTTACGCCTGGTTTTAACGCAGAATGGGCATTGCCTGAACTGGTAAATTTTCATGTTTGCTGTTATGGCATCTAGTTCGGCGCGTTTTTGCGCTGAAAAGCCCGGTATTTCTGGCCGTGTGATCCAGTCAAGAAAAATTACAAGCTGGCCAAGCGGCCAGCGGATCAGGCGAAATACAGTTTTCATCGCTAGGTTTTTCCAGTTCTATATCGTTGTGTTGCCGGCTACTCGTCGAGGACAGGAGCAGACCATCCGAGGGTGGGATGCCGGCAGTCATTTTGAGTATTTTGCGCATAAAAGCAAGTTGTCAGAGCGTTAATTGCCAGCTCATCCCGCGCTTTTGCGATCCCTGCTCTCGTCGATACTTCCGTATCACGGTCAAAAGTCGAAAAAAATGCTATAGAAACAGCATGTAGCAGCCGATATAGCGTGCATTAGCGGAAGATAAGCTAATTGCATGTGCTAAATAAAGGGTTGCGCAGGTAACCCGTAACTTTGAAGCAATGACCCTGGATAACATTTTGACGGGCAGATTCTACAACCTGAAACTCCGTATAACGGTGCTGCTGACAATATTGTTAATTATGGCATCGAACAATGCGTTGGCGTCAACTGCGCCTGTTCAGCTAAATGAAGCAGAGCGGCAGTGGTTGAAGGCGCATCCATCGATTCGTCTGGCGGTTGACATTGACTGGTCGCCTTTTGAGTATATCGATGACGAGAAGCAGTATGTCGGTATGGCTGCGGAATACATCGAACTGGTGGCTGAGAAGCTTGGCATCGAGTTCGCGGTCGAAAAAGAAAAACCATGGTCTGAAGTCGTCGAATCGGTCAAGAGTGGTGAACTCGACATGTATTCCTGCGTTGTATCCACTGTCCAGCGCCGGGAGTATGCTAATTTCTCCAAACCCTATCTTTCCTTCCCCATGGTCATAGTTACCAGCGACCAGGTGGCTTACGTTAATGGCCTTAAAGACCTGCGCAATGAAACCGTCGCCGTGGTGCGAGGTTATGCAACCCATGACCTGTTGGAGAAAAATCATCCAGACCTCGAGTTGTATCTGGCGGATAATGTTGCCGATGCGCTGGAGGAGCTTTCTCACGGCAAGGTATATGCCTATATCGGTAACATCGCCACGGTTAGTGACGTTATAAGACGTGAGGGCTTAACCAACATAAAAATATCCGGTGAAACACCCTATAGCTATGAATTGTCAATGGGGGTCAGAAAAGACTGGCCTGAATTCATACCTATCCTGCAGAAGGCGCTGGATTCAATCACCGAACAGGAACGCGATCAAATCTACCGTAACTGGATAAAACTGCGCTATGAGCACGGTTTTGACTACGATCTGTTATGGAAGGTGCTGGCCGGCGTATTCCTGGTTATCATGGTTATTCTTATCTGGAATCGTCGACTCTCGAGTGAAATCGAGAAGCGTACCGAGACCGAGAAGCTGCTCAATGATGCACATCACCGGCTCGAGAAGACTAACCAGCAACTGGTTAACTACGTAGAAATTGTCGACAAGTACGTGATTACGTCATCGACCGATAACGAGGGAGTAATTATATCTGCCAGTGATGCGTTCTGCGAAATTTCGGGATACAGAGAACAGGAACTGATTGGTAACACCCATGGTATCCTCCGCCACAAGGATATGCCCGCCGCGATTTACAAACAATTGTGGGACACTATAAAGTGCGGAAAAACCTGGCAAGGAGAGCTTAAAAACAGGAAAAAGGATGGCTGCTTTTACTGGGTACACGCCTATATTTCCCCCGTTTTCGACGAGCAGGGAATTATTACCGGTTACACCGCGATCCGCGAAGACATCACCAACAAAAAACGGGCCGAGGAATTGGCTATTACCGATGAGCTAAGCTCTTTGTTCAATCGTCGTCATTTTAACAGCCTGCTGCCGCAGGAACTCGCGCGCGCCGAACGCGAACATAAGTGCCTTGCTCTGATGATTATCGATGTCGATTACTTCAAGCCCTATAACGATAATTATGGTCACCAGCAGGGGGACAAGGCATTACAGGTCGTCTCGGGCGTGTTGCGGGACTCACTGCGCCGTGCGGGTGATTTCGCCTTCCGAATTGGTGGAGAAGAATTTGGCGTCATTGTTACCGTTGACCAGGGCGAAGATGCTTACAGGGTTGCGGAAAACCTGCGCAAGGCGGTTGAAGACCTGCAGCTCGAGCATGGCTACAACCCGGCATCGCCGTACCTTACGGTGTCTATCGGCATAAAAATCCATCAGGGCAGTGGCACCCAGGCACCGCAAATGGATCTGATTTACCGCCTGGCGGACGATGCCCTGTATGAAGCCAAGGGGAATGGACGCAATCAGGTAGTACGCACCGGAATCAGTCAGCTGCTGGTTCAGGGTAATGTCAGTTCGGTTGGCAGCCAGTAACAGCGGCCCGCTGATCGGTGCTGCTAGGCATTGGCCAGGCTTGACTGTTTCTCGCGCTGGGTAACTACGATCTTCAGTAAGTCGGTGGTCGAAACAGGTTTGCTGAACAGAAAACCCTGCATGATGTGGCAATTGAGATCCTCCAGAAACTTTAGCTGATTTTTATTTTCAACCCCTTCAGGAATGATATTCATGCCGAGCGCATGCGCCATGCCGATAATGGCTGCGACCAGTGCGGCGCCTTTCTTCGAATGCTCGATTTCAGAGATGTACGAATAATCTATTTTTACCGTGTGAACCGGTAGTTCGCGAAGATAATTAAGCGAAGCGTAGCCGGTGCCGAAATCATCAATTGCAATCGAAAACCCCTTGTTGGACAACACCTGTAATTTATGAGTACAGGCCTGAATGTCACTCATGAACATATTTTCCGTGATTTCAATTTCCAGGCGAGATGGCTCGATATCATATTTTCCGGCAATAGCTACCAGGTTCTCTGGGAAATCCTTTTGTCTGATGTCAGCGGCAGACAGGTTGATGCTGGCTTTCATCCGGCTGTCGAGGAAGTCTTTGTTGCCAAACAGGTCTATCGCTACACGATTCAACACCCACTCGCTGATCTGTTCAATAATGCGGGACTCTTCCGCCTGTTCAATAAAATAATTTGGTTCGACCAGTCCAAACTGGGGATGATTCCATCTAAGCAGTGCTTCCACGCCGACTATCTGTCGGGTTTTGGTGTTGATCTGGGGCTGGTAATACATTTCCAGCTCGTCATTCTTGAGTGCTTTGCGCAACCCGCTTTCTATGGATATTTTTTCAGCGGCGGCGTGTTCAAGTTTAGCGTTATAAAAGGTATAGCCGTTTTTCCCGGTAGACTTGACCTCGTACATCGCCATATCTGCGTTTTTGATTAGCGTATTGATATCTTTTGAATCAACCGGAAAGACAGCGATACCGATACTGACATTGATATAAACTTCCTTGCCGCGCAAGTAGAAAGGCTGTTGCAAACTGGCGATTAATTTCTGCGCGACACTCTCGGCCTGTGCCCTGGAGGTGGGCTGGGGAAGGAGCAACATAAATTCATCTCCGCCGAGCCTGGCTAATGTGTCACCCGTTCTGATTTCAGCTTTGAGTCGGCCGGCAACTTCGACCAGCAATTGATCGCCGACCACATGGCCAAAGCTGTCATTGATCAGCTTGAACCTGTCCAGATCCAGGAACATGACAATCAGTGTTTCACCGGTTCTTTCCGACTGCTTGATTGCGAGGTCCAGGCGGTCGCGCAGCATGGCCCGGTTGGGTAACTTGGTCAGCAAATCGTGATATGCCTGGTAGGTAATTAGTTTTTCTGCTTTCTTCCTCCTGGAAATATCGCGCGCCACTCCGTAGGTACCCTGGTAAGTGCCCACTTTTTTTGAGCCTTTCGAATCGACTGAGTAAATGCCCATCGAGTTGAGCTCAATCGGGCAGGTTGTAGCCTCGAAAGGTTTTGCAGAACTTGCCGCATTGCATTTCAGGCCAAGTTCGACGGTTCGGTTTGAGCGGCTTGCGCGGCGGCGTTCGTTAAAAAGATACTCGGCCTTGAGGTTGTCTTCATCGGCGATGAACTCGCTGAAGTGCTTACCGATCAGGTCAGATTTCTTGAAACCAAGCAGCCTGGTCACGCTATTGTTCACAAAGGTGAACTCGCCCGCCAGGTTGAGTATGTAAATCAGGTCGGGTGAATTATCCACCATGTAACGATGGAGTTTCTCAGAGTGCTCCAGGCGACTCTGGATTTGTGCCTTTTCTTCCTCGATGAGCAGCTTGTCGAGGGCATTGCGGATGGCATGCTCCAGTTCGTCAAAACTATAGGGTTTCTTGAAAATTTCATAAGCACCCAGGCGAATCGCTTCATTGACCTTGTTGATCGAGGTTTCACCGCTTAGTACGATCACGGTTGTCGGAATTTTCTTTTCCTTAATGAAAGCCAGTACCTGATCGCCCGATTTTTTGGGCATGTTGAGGTCAAGTATTATTAAATTGAATTGCCGTTGTTGGATGAGGGTGATGGCTTCTTCACCATCTTCGGCCTGACTGACATCCGGCCATTTGGTTTGCAGCAGTGTCGCCAGACTCTCGCGGGCGCGAAGGTCATCATCTACTACCAGAAACGAAACGGGTTTATCCAGGCGCCGGGATTTTTCTTCAAACGAGATCAACGAAATTTCCATGGTTAAAAAACATTGGCTTACTGTTCAGTTGATAATGGTATCGACACTTCGAACAAAGCGCCCCTTACCTCATTTTGCATGTACTTGATCTGGCCATCATAGCGATTCAGTGTTTCAGCTACTACCGAGAGCCCGAGTCCCCGGTCGTCGCCTTCTTTCTTGCTGGTCACGGGAGAGAAGAGTAACCCGCGTGTTTTTGCATCGACTCCTTTACCCCGATCCGAAATTGAGAACTGTGCAAAGGCTCTGCCATCAATATTGACGAAATGATAGCTTGAAATCATGATCGCCGCATCATCGGTTTGTGCTTCAACTGCATTTTTCACCAGGTTGAGAATAATCTGGCGTAGCGCATCCCGCGGGATGCTTATCTGGGCATCTACCCTGTCGAGGGTCCACATGACCTGAACCTCACTATCTTTACCAAAGGTTTTGATATACAGCGGGATGCAGGCTTCCAGCTCCGTGTTCAAAAATACCGGCTCGGGTTCGATGTCTTTGCCTTCCTTGAAATTCAGGACTATGTTGCGGATTCGCTGCAGTTCGTCCTTTAATATCACTATTTCCTTCGAGCTCTCGGCGCCATCGGCTTCTGATTTGAGCTTTACGATGTCGATATAGTTACCGATAACACTCAGCGGGTTGCTGATCTCATGAATTAACTTATCGATATCTTTTTGTTCTTCTTCATTCCTGGCTCGGTCTGCAGCAGCCTGCCGGCGTAAGCCAGGATTGCTTTTCAGCCACATCCCGGCAATGTTTTCCAGGTAACTGGCAATAATGTCCGACAGCTTTTCGAGGTTGTTTTTTTGCGTTTTGTGAGCACCGATAACAATCGTGCCAATGATCTCATCCTCATAAATCATCGGTAAGCTCAGGGCAATATCATGGTGCAGTCGGCGAACGATCTGGCGATCGGATACGGGGGATTTCCGCTTGTCGGTACTTTCAGGTTCGATCCAGAGCTTGCATTGCTCAGTAAAGCTCTTGATTATCTGGCTATTCTTGTTATCAATCAAGAACTTACTCACTGGCTGGGTCAGGTCCACCTCATACAGTGTTAAAAAGTCGGTGGATCGCGAGTCATGAAACAGTAAAGACACGTCGGAAACCGAGAAAAACAACTGCATCTCCTGCGCGATTTTCAGCAGCAGGCTTTGCGGCGAATCCAGTACTTCGAACTGTGACTCCTCGGAACTGATCACCTTGACCAACGAGGCATCCCGGATTTTTCGGGCCAACCGGATAGTTTCTTTTTCGATTCCCCCGCTTAAATCGTCCTGGGTAAGGCTTCTACCCCTGGGTGAAGTGATGCCAAGCTTGGTGGCTGTTTGGGCCACCTTGTCCTGTACATGAAGGTAGATCTTATTTAAATCCGATTTACTGACCAGTTTCGATTGCCATTTGGGTGCGGGATTACCGGAGCGGCTCCAGTGGCGGGCAATGTGGCTGGCTTCGGCAACTATCCGGCAAAGAATGTCGCTGCCCTGCAATAGCTGCTCCGTTTCGTGATGGTAACGTGTAGCATCGGCGATCGTGGGGCTCAGGCTAGGCCATTGTTCCAGTATGGCGGCGCCCAGTTCGGTATGGCTGACACCGTACTTCGAGATTTCCTGAGAGATGGTTTCAGCCTCGGTTTTGGCATTTATTATTTTGACGTACTGGTCATGATACTTGGCATCGAAAACAATTTGTCCAACGTCGTGCAGTAAACCCGCGAGGTAGGCATCCTGAGGGTGTTCATACTCTATGGCGATAGCGATATCCCTGGCGAAAACCGCGCAATACAGGGAATCCAGCCAGGCATTGTATAAAAATACCTTTTGCGAATTAATCAGGCCGGCAAAAAGCTGCTGAATCGACGAGGTGATGACCATTGATTTCACCTTGTCATGGCCGATCAGGGTTACCGCTTTCTCCAGGTTATTTATTGGCAGGTCAATCGCAAAAGCGGCCTTGTTTACAGCCATTGTCAGCTTGCTGGTGAGGGCGGCGTCGAAGCTGATTATGTCGGCCAGGTCGCCGGTTGAACTGTCCGGGTCATGACAGACATCAAGTAGTTTGCTGAGAATATGCGGCGGACTGGGCAGCCGGACCAGTTCCATGGATTCAATTATCGATTTTGGGGGGCTACCCGACTCGGCCATTCGTTTTATTTTTTATTTGAATTCAGTACATTATCAAGGGGGGGATGATACATCAAATTTCTTTGATTTTTTGCGAACCGGTCGGCTATTAGTGAAATGACGGGCGGGAGGGGTTTTTGAGCAATTTCCGGCGCAAAAAGGCTATGCCGGGTTGCTGACAGCCCTTTTCTGAGGCCATTTATCGATAATTACCGCTTAATTGAGCAATCATGGCCGGCGCTACTCCGCGATGCCCCGTGCTTGCAGGGACGCGATCTTGACCCGATCGCTGCCCTCTTTGTGCGGTGTCTGGCGATTCTTTTCCGGTCGATCAGTTGTCGCAGACTTTCTGGTCTGGTGATCAGAGGCAGTCTCCGGTCCCGGTAACCGGTTGGCTCGACATTGCTACCGCATTTGCTGTTTTCGAAACTGTGCTGTCGACGATAAACGGATTATTGTCCATATAAACGATTTATAAATACCGGGTTTAATGTAAGAATTGCCAGCCCCGGGTGATAATGCTGCAAACTTCAGGTATCCATATGTCATACACACCAGAAAACCGTGCCGAGCTGGAAGTACTGATGCTGTACAAGTCGGCTACCAACCTCGACGGTATCAAGATCCACAAGACGGCTGAACCCTCGGTGATTGCGGCGGCAGAACGCCTGTTCGAGGGTGGTTTTATCACCCAGGTTGACGGCGGGTACCTTACCCCGCTCGGAAGCACGGCTGCCGAACATGCGCATTTGCTGTTTGATATGCTGAACGCTCGCATTGAACAATAAGCGCTCTCTGGAAAATATCGTCGATAGATTCGAGCCGAACAAAGGGAAGTATTCGTTCAGGAAAAAAATGCGCTTTCACTTATACTATTTCCAGTCGGCGCCATGAAATTCATCGGCAATAAAAATCGAATGCATAGACATGATCGAAACCAGAATACCGGATATTTCTACGCTGCGGCGTATCAAGGTGACTTCCGAGTTACCCGAGAACCACCTGATAGCACTCGCCAATCAGCTTGAAGTATTTACTGCCCGAAACAAGGAGTTACTGCTTGAGATCGGTTCGACCGAAAAGACCAGTCTCTATATTATCAAGGGCAAAGTCTCGCTTAACGCCAGCGATGGCAAAACAAGAATCATAACGGTAGACGAATCCCAGGAATCAAGGCCCGTCGCTCAATTGCGACCTTGTATCTATGACGTAACAGCGCTTGGGCCTGTCGACTATATGAAAATCGATACCCAGCGGTTCGTTGATTTCGCCCAGCTAACCGAGAGCTCCGTGACTGATATCAGTGTGCATTCCCTGTTCAGCGATGACGAAGAAGACGATTCCATTGTTAACCATCTCTACCATAACCTGATGGACAAAAGTATCCTGCTGCCCGAATTGCCGTCGGTGGCTGACCGGATTCAACGGATTTACAACGGTGAATCTACCGATATCGATGCCATGGCGCACATACTGATTGCTTATCCTGACGTTGCCCGAAAAATCAAGAATGTGGCTCGCTACGCCAAGAATTATGATATCGGCGCGACCGAAAAAACCCGCCGTTCCATTGAACAGCTGGGGGTACTGGCCGTGTACTGTCTGATCATGACTTACGCGGTCGGCAAGCTGGTCAAACGCCTGCCGGAGAGTCATTTGCGGCTGGTTGTTTCGTTTTGGGACCACAGCCTGAATGTCGCTGCGATCAGTCGCGTCCTGGCAAAGAAAACCAGGCTGGTTTCACCTGATCTGGCAATGCTGGCCGGCCTGGTTCATGGCATCGGTGTGCTGGTCATTGATGATTTTTTATTACAACACAATAACCTGATGCTGGATCATCTCGAAATTGACCATGCCGTACAGGTGATGCGCCCCGAAATTTCCAGCCTGCTGCTACGCAAATGGAATTTTAGCGACGATCTGATTTTAGTGGCGGAAGAGTGCGGCGACTGGTCGCGCAACAAAGAGGGTGAAGCAGATTTATGCGACCTGGTTCTGGCCGCGAATTATCTCGGCCTGATGAAGAATGACAAAAATCATTCTCTGCCACATGTCGACACTATGCCCGCAATAGCAAAACTCGCTATATCGCCTGAAGACAGTATTAGTGCAATAAAGGAAGCGTCGGTAGTGAGAAGAAATATTAAAAAATTGTTCAGTTAGGATTTTTGCAGCGCGCCATCGGCACGTCGTTCGAGCCGGCGCCAAATCACGATGCGTCGCGCGGCTTCACCGGGAACCACAGCCCGCGCATGGTTTGATGCCGCTTTGATGACATTGCCAGGATTTATCGTTTTCATTTGATACTCCAGGTTTGGCTGTGCGCTGACGGTACCAGGCTCAGGGATATCGCGGGTAGCGATTATAGTATCCGGGATATCGAAAGCGGAGATCATAATACCACCAGGGTGGCGGGTAGTTGGGATATAGAACTACGTCGTCTGCTCCCCAAAGGTAAGACCCTTCAACGGAAACAATCGGGAAGACGTAGTCATACCCGCCGATAGGCCGTTCAATGCTGTCTTCGATCCTCCCGACCACGGTTAACAGCCGGCCAACCTCGTACACCACCGGGTCGATAAACCCGTCAAAGCTGGCAATGAAGCGGCCGTCACTGTTGCCGTTTGTGTCTGGTTTCCCGTTGTCCCGCAACTGACGGCGAACTATTTCGACCCAGGTTTTATCGGTCTTGTTCTCGACTTTTGATATCTCGCCACCCCAGCGCAGTTCGGCACCCATGTATTGATCGATATCCAGCCGTACCGCGGCCAGCGACGGGTTGTCAGGCGGAATTTTACTGATCGCCTCGGGTGGTTTGCTGGCGCAGCCGCCGGCAAGCGCAATCAAGACAACGAGCCCGATATGTATCCTGAATTTCTGCATCATGCTGTAGATCAAATCACGAGAGTAAAGTTTCAGCGCCTATTCATATCACAATGCGGTTTAACGAGCATCCATTACTGGATCTAAATAACGGTTTTGACGAGGCGAAGGAATCAATTGCGAAGTCTAGTTGCAGTCACCCAACCCATTTATCCAGGTGGTCAGCAAATTGATTCCACTGCTATCCACCTGGTTGGAACCCAGTGGCGGCATGCCCTGGCTGTCGCGGCGATTTGCCCTTGCAATGACTAACGAGCGTGCCGCGTCGCCGGGCGCGATTAGACGGGCTGAGGCGATTCCGAGATCGCCTTGCAGCGGCGTTGCGTCACAGGCGTTGGTATTTACCAGTGAGGTCGTATAGCGGAGGTCCATCGTGGACGGTGTGGGTCCACCCGGGCGGTGGCATTGCGCGCAATTCGTATGCAGGTAAGCACGCGCGCGCTCGGAAACACTGGCACCTGAATCGGCCGGATCAGGCATCACCGGAAGACTAGAGGCCGCCCCGGGTAACGGCGAGGTGAACATCATGACATGGTCGATAGTCTCCAGTTGATTGGACGTCCGCGAGGTAGAAGGATAGGTAAAACCCTTGTTGAGCTGAGATGTTTCCGGCCCCAGCGCAAAGTTTGCAGTACTGGTGTGACACTCCATGCATTGACCCTCAGACGGAAAAGTCCATAGCTGGCCATCGATGAGAACGTTTTTGCCGCCTTTTACACGACTGGCTTCAGTTTGCTGGGCATTCCATTCGTAGGTATAACCCGCCCAGACGCCGTCAGGGTGTCGCATCAGGTGACGCGTCTCGACCAGGTTGCCATTAAGGCTGAAGTTTTTGACGATTACGCTACCGTTCGGAAATTCCCAGTCGTCTTCTGCATTTCGGGTTATTGTAGTGCCGTTGGGCAAGCCAATGTAGCGATCCTTTTGTGCGCCGTCGGACCAGAAAGGCGCGTTGATATCGTAAGGCAATAAACCCGTGTAAGGCCGGGTAATATCAGCCGGGTCGGTGCAACCGGTAGCTGAAAGCAGAGTCGGTATCGTGTCGGCTGCTGGAGGCCCGGCTGGTACCAGCTTGCGCAAGCGGCTATTGTTGATATCGGTAAAATAAAGCTCGCCATATTGATCTACACCAAACGAAGTCGGGCCGAAATTCGTATCGATTAGCTGGTCATTCGTAAATCCACCCAGCCCGTCTGATTGTAACGCCCAGAAACGACCTGATCCGTAATCAGCGAAAACGTAGCGGCCAATCAGTCCCGGAATCGCTGAACCTCGATAGACGTAGCCGCCAGTAATCGAATTGCCAAGGCTGTGGGGATACTCGGAAACCGGGTCGATCAAGCCAGTGCCACATCCTGCTGGATTGTAATTATGGGCCCCTTCGCGACAGCGCCAGCCGTAATTCCCGCCGCGTTCGATGACGTCCACTTCTTCATAGCTGCCCTGACCTACATCCGCGAGCCAGAGCCCGCCGGTAGCTGAATCAAAACTCCAGCGCCACGGATTGCGCAAGCCCCAGGCGTATATCTCGGGACAGGCGGCTGCATTTGCTCCGGGTCCGCACTTTGCGTTACCGGCAAAGGGATTGTCAACGGGAATAGCGTAGGGATTAGCGGGATAAGATACTCCGGGTCCGAGCACATCGATGCGTAACATCGAGCCGAGCAAGCGAGTCGTGTCCTGTGCCCGGTCGTTCGGATCGCCACCGCTACCGCCATCCCCCAGACCAATATACAGGTTACCGTCCAGACCGAACGCGATATCCCCACCGTTATGATTGTCAAAGTCCTGATCGACTCTCAGTATTACCTGTTCCACGGTCCCGCCACCGGGATTGGTGACATTGTCCAGAATGAAGCGGGAAATGACCGAGCGCATCGCGGGACCGCTATGGTCAATCGTGTACGAGAGGAAGATTTCGGGAGTATTGGGGTAATCAGGGTGAAATGCCATGCCTAGCAAACCGCCTTCTGATGCAGTGCGCACAATCCCGGAAAGATCCAGGTAGGTCGAAGTCGTGGTCGCATTATCGGGATCGAAAGTTACCAATTGGCCCGATTTTCTCAGTATGAACCAGCGTGGATCGACACCAGGTTCCAGCAGCATTTTGGTCGGCTGTGAGATATTGGGTAGGGCGGGGAACGGATCGATTACAGCAACAGTTGAATCTTCATTGGGTCGAGCCGGGGCAATGCAGGTTTGATTATCCGGACGATTGTCGAGGCCGGGCAAGCTTGAAAAATCATCGGTGGTAATAATGCCGGTAGCATTGGCTTGAGAAATTGTGGCATTAACAGGCGCCGACAAGGTCACAACCAGAGTTTCATTTGCTTCAATCTCAGTGTCGCCTTCTATTGTGACGTTTATCGTTTGATCAATGGTGCCGGCAGAAAACTGCAATGAACCACTGGTCGCCTGGTAATCGACCCCGGCTGTGGCTGAGCCATCCGACGTCGCATAGTCAACACTGACAATTGAGGCGGAGCTAGTCGATAAGGTCACGCTAAACACCATTGTTACTGTGCCGGAGTCTCCTTCCGAGATACTGACGTTATGAATTGCAATCGAGGGCAACATCGGGGAGACCGCATCCTGCTCCGAGCTGCCGCTCCCACCACAGGCACTCAGCAGCATGCTAAAGGAGAAAATAAATGCGAAGTACTCTCGCATGCGGTTGCACCCTCATAAATGATTATTCTGAATCTGCTTTGGTCTGGTCATTCTACTTAAGTGGCCAGGGGCTTTTGTTTCGGATAATGTATTGTGGGCCAAAGTCGTATTTAACGCTGCGAACTAAGTTACAGGGAAAGTCACCATAAACAGCCGTATGACGGCAATTATTAATATATTTTCTACCTGGGTATCGATTATCCAACCTTTTGGCGCCACATAATGATACTTATTTATAATTAGTTGCTAAATGCAACTAAATTACTATGGTATGCGAATCTCTTCAAATAACGTCAGGCAGGAGGTTCGGAAATGAAAACGATTATAAAAGGGCTGCTGGTATTGCTAGGGCTAACAAATTCGATGGTCAGTGCTGATGCGTTGCGCGAAGCAGATGATATCTACATCGGATTTCAGATGACGACTTCACTCGATTCGATATCAAGGGGACTATTCTCAGGTCACCATCAGTATAACTACCTCTTTGTCCAGCAAAGGAATGGCATCAAGGACGGAATAGTACTTACCCAGGATAACTATGGTAATCGAAGCCTGAACTATCTGAGACCATCTGACAGCTTCGATATTGGACGGAGCAGGGTTGTGGAATATGCGGTGCCTATTATGCAACTCGAAGCACAGGATAGTCCTAATACTGAGCCACCCACTACCGAGAAATCCAATACTAATGTTTCAACAGCTATTGCAGTAGCGGGTTTGGCGGCTCTCGTGGCACTCCCCATAATGATCAAAAATGATCTCGAAAAAGACTGGGAACCGGATGATTGAGCTTCAAATTGGGGTCACAATATTCGCTAGTAATCGGAATAATTGTAATCTGACCCCGATAAGATTTCCCGGTTAGTGCGTCATCGCAACCGCATCGGCATAGCTCGACCGCTCAGCGACGTGATCGAAGCCGATTGCCCCCAGTTCGTCGAGCAGCAACGCAAGAATTTCGCCGCGTTTGAGTTTGACCGCGGCATCGACCAGCAGCTGGAAAAACAGGTCCCGTTGTGCGTGACTGCCACCCATTTGCCAGAGGTTGCGCCTGGCCGGCATCATGATATCGATCACCTGTTGGTAATTCTGTTTGCGATGTGCGATCGCCGCTTCGCTTGCAGGCAGCACCGCTATGGCATATCTCGGTCCGAGGGAACCGGTGTCGTCAGCGACGAAGGCCTTCATCATCTTGACCATTTCGTCGGCTTCCTGGTAACGCCCGGCCGCGGCCAGGGCCAGGGCGCTATGGGCACTGGTAAACGGGCTTGCATGGTTGCCGACCCGGGTCTGCGCGAGATCGCCGATCGGTTGCCAGCGGTCGGCGATATCCACTCCGCGCAACTCGAGCCTTTGTAGCAACGCGGTATCGTTCTGGATGTCGACATAGTAATCGGGAATAGCCTGCATTAGCGGTGAGTCGAGATCGCGTAATCGATGGTCGTACAGCTCAAGGGCGGAGTCATAGTCGCCATGCTCGGTATGAAACAAGGCCAGATGCCACCACAGATGATGAACGATATGGTTTGCCGCCGACCAGTTGGTGGACAGTTCAGACAACCAGCCGACACCGTCGAGCAGGCGGCCCTGCATGATTAGAACATGAGCTACCGCATGAGCGCCCCAGCAATCTGCGGGATTGCGATCGACCGCTTCACGCCCGCATTTCTCGGCCAGCGCGTAGTCGCCATTTTCTTCCAGGCCGAAAGCACGGATAGAAAGATAAGAAGAATATCCGGATACATCGGGGTTCCAGCGCGGTGCCGCGCGCTCTGAAATGTCGCGCATCCAGGCGACCTCTCCGATCCAGAACAGCTCAGACTGCGCGATTCTCAGTGCGAACAGATCAAGCGGGTGATCATTCGCGATCTGCTCGTAATGGGTGACCGCAGCAGTGACGTTATCGACCAGTGCCGCTTCCAGCGCAGCCATATAATGGCTTTCACGTTGCGAGACCGGGGCGGCGCAGTTTTTCGCTGCCTCCAGTTCGCCGCTTGCTAACGGGTAGAGTTCCGGCTTTTTCAAGCCAGCGATCAGGGTGCCCTTAATGATGCGAGGCAGCGCGAACCCGGGGTCGGCGGCTATCGCGGCGTCCAGGTGAGCCATGGCATCGGTACGAAAACCGACATAGGCGTTGAAGGCGCGATCGAGTTCCTCGACCGCGGTCGAATCATCTGTTGTAACCGGGTAGCCCCGCTGATCCTGTTGCATTCTGTTTGGCCTGGTATCTCTTCGATCGACCTATCATCCGCCTAAATTGTACGGTCGTCCAATTTGCAACGTGGTTCAGAGTCGAATAAAACGCGCCGTCAGTGAATACTTGTATATCAGCTGCAGGAAAATTCGCAATGCAAGCAGCTGGTATGCGTCGAGCATGTAACGCAACCACGGGTTTCTATTTTCAGGTTGCTGCCACAGGTAGGATGACACGAGCCTGCCTGGTTCACCGGTTTCGATCGACGCCATCGCATCACGGTATTCGGGACTGGCGTCAGGGTGCGATCTGAGGCCCTCGGTAATAAACCCGAGGTATTCAATGGTGGGTTTCAGATCCGGGGTAGAGCGGTTGGTCTGATAAAAATACAGCGTCTCCCCGTCTTGCTCGACGACAGTGCGCCGGTACCTGTTGACGACCGGAACGACCTCGTAAAAATCCATGCGTGCGGCATCCCTGACGGAGAGAGTGTACAGAAAGCCGTGCACTGACTCACCAGGCGCAGGTTCAGCCGAGGCATAGCCGCAACCATCCCAGGGCGCGGGATGATCAAAACGCAGACCATAATCCCGTAGCGTGAAATGCCTGGTCGCAAACGGGGTGATCCGCCGTAGCTGCATTACGGCATCGCTTAGATTGGCACCGAACGCCAGATACTGAACCTTCCCGGATCCGTGTCCAAACAGGCGCTTGATGTTATGGACTTCGAACAACAGTCTCCAGATCAGGTAACGAATCATGCTATGTCGGAATTATGAGTAGTAGCGGCACCATACTTATTCACGCAATTTCGGTCAATTGCCGTTTTGTTTGCCTCTTGTTAAAGCGCCCGATGTGTCGCAGGGCCCGAAATCCCGGTGTGTTAACATAGCGATATGAAACGACAGCTCGCAGCGATTCTGTATGCCGATGTAGCTGGTTACAGCCGCCTTACCGGTCAGAATGAGGAACAAACCCACCAGCTATTAAATGAGGCGCTGACCTTGCTAACCGAGGCGATTAGCACGACTGGAGGTTCCAAGGTGCATGAGGCGGGAGACGCGATACTGGCCGAGTTTCCCAGTGTGACAGAGGCAGTCGATTGCGCATTCGGTTTTCAGAAATCGATGGTTGGCTGGAAACCGGATCTGCCCGAAAACGAGCGCGTCGAGTTCAGGATAGGTATTCATATCGGCGAGGTCATGCGTGACCGCGGCGACATTTATGGCGATGGAGTCAACATCGCGGCGCGAATAGAAGAGGTTGCGCAAGCTGGCGGGTTAAGCGTGTCGAGTGCAGTGGTTGAGCAACTGGCATCCGCTAGTAAATATAATTTTGACGACCTCGGCTATCGCAATTTCAAAAACATCGACAGGCCTGTGCATGTCTACCAGTTACGGTCCTCTGACTTACTCGGTGGCAACCCTATGCAGGATATCGAGCGGCGCGTCGAGCATCAGCCGCTGTTTGGCGATGCCATTGAAAAACCGATCGTTACCACGGGCCGGTGCGTATGTGGCTCGGTCAGGTTTGAGGTAAATCAGGCAGCCGTTGGCACCGGCTTTTGTCATTGTCGGATATGCCAGCGTAGCACTGGTGCGCCCGTGTTTGCGTGGACGGCTTTTCCGCTTGACGCGGTAAAGTTCAGTCGGGAAAAACTCAAGTATCACAGAATCTCATTAATTGCCGAACAGGGATTCTGTGAAAATTGCGGATCTCCCGTGGTATGGAGGAGTTTGAAACCCAAACCGGCAGATTACATGGTTATCGCTACCACCTGCCTGGAAAATCCCGAAGATTACGCGCCGACCTGGCATCAGGGGGTAGAAAGCCAACTACCCTGGCTGGAAATTCAAGACGATCTCCCCAGGACTCGAACCGAGGAATCGCCTATGCTGCGCCGTGCCTGGGCGTCAATGGGCGCTCCTGAGCCGGATGACTGGAAGGCGCTGGATTACGAGGAAGCCGAGCAGCTGAATGACGATCCTGAATCGCCTTAGAAGATAAGTTTGAGTGCCCGTTGTTGCGCTTTGTTTAGCTTTCTACTGCGGCTTCGGCGAAGTGGCAGGCGACCAGGCGCTCGAATTTTGTTTCCAGCGGGGGTGCGGTGCTGCTACAGATATCCTGCACAAAACGGCAGCGGGTATGGAATGGGCAGCCCGGTGGCGGATTGAGCGGGGACGGTAGCTCGCCGGTCAACTTGACGCGTTCGCGACGCAACTTGGGATCTACCGCGGGTGTTGCCCCCAGCAGTGCCTGGGTATAGGGGTGGGCCGGATTGGCAAAAATAGTGCTCGCCTCGCCCTGTTCAACGACCTTGCCGAGGTACATGACCATGATCTGGTCGGCAATACGGCGCACCACGCTGAGGTCATGTGAGATGAACACCAGTGCCAGGTTCATTTCTTCCTGTAAATCCATCAGGATGTTGAGCACCTGCGCCTGTATCGATATATCCAGTGCCGATACCGGCTCATCCGCGATCAGAACTTTTGGCTTCAGCATCAGGGCGCGTGCGATGGCGATACGCTGGCGTTGCCCACCGGAAAACATGTGCGGGTAACGATCATAATGTTCCGGCCGCAAGCCCACTTTATCCAGCATGGTCTCAGCCAGCCGGCGGCGATCCGCGGCGGAAACGTTTTGATTGATGATGACCGGTTCCTCGAGGATCACGCCCACCTTTTTGCGCGGGTTGAGTGAGCCATAGGGGTTTTGAAATATGATCTGCACATCCTGGCGCAGTCGCGGAATTTCAGCACCGCCGTGCGCGTGAGGGTCTGCTCCACTGATAAAAATATTACCCTCGGTCGGTTTCTCGATCATCGTGGCGAGCCTTGCCAGTGTGGATTTGCCGCAACCGGATTCGCCGACGATTGCCAGGGTTTTGCCTGACTCCAGCGAAAAGCTCGCACCATCCACCGCCTTGAGAATGGTTGGTTTTGCAAAAAAACCTTCGCCCTTGACCTGGTAGTAACGTTTCAGCTCGTGCCCTTCAATTGCCGCGGTCATGTCGCCTGACCCTCGAGATCAACCGGATGAAAACAACGCAAGGTAGTGTCGCTGATGTTTTCCAGTGGTGGCACGCTTGCTCTGCAGTCATCCTGAACATATTTGCAGCGTGGGGAAAACAGGCAACCGTCCGGCCGGTCACCGGCACCGGGCACGATGCCTTCGATAGTCGGTAGCCGATCCAGACCCAGCGATCGTTCCGGCAATGCATCGAGCAGGGCATGGGTGTAAGGGTGATGCGGTGTTGCAAACAAGCCATTAGCTTCCTGCTGTTCCACCTGTTGACCGGCATACATGACGACGACCCGCTTGGCGGTTTCGGCGACCACGCCCATGTCGTGCGTGATCAACACCAGTGCCATGCCTTTTTCGTTCTGCAGGTTAACCAGCAGGTCGATAATTTGCGCCTGGATAGTGACATCGAGCGCGGTAGTCGGCTCATCCGCAACGAGTAATTTCGGGTTACAGGCAATCGCCATGGCGATCATGACGCGCTGGCTCATGCCGCCCGATAACTGGTGCGGAAAAGCCTTTAATCGTTCTTCGGGGGCAGGAATCCCGACCAGGTCGAGCAGTTCAATGGCACGTTTCTTACGCGCGTTGCGATCGAGGCCAAGATGTTCTTTCAGGGTTTCACCGATTTGAAAGCCAACCGTGAAACATGGATTCAGGCTGCTCATCGGCTCCTGAAAAATCATCGAGATGTCCTGGCCGATTATTTTTCGCCGCTCTTTACTGGAAAGTGTAAGCAGGTTTCGACCTTCGAATTCCATCTTGTCGGCGGTCACGTTCGCGGTCCAGGGTAACAGTCCCATCACCGCTAACATCGAAACCGATTTGCCCGAACCGGATTCACCGACAATCGACAGGATGTCGTTTTCGCCGATGCTCAGATCGACGCCGTCGACTGCACGGAAGGTACCTTTTACGGTTTCGAACTCGACCGAAAGATTGCGAATTTCGAGCAGGCTCATGATCTTTTCATCTTCGGGTCGAGGGCGTCGCGCAAGCCGTCGCCCATCAGGTTGATGGCGAGCACGGCGAGCAGGATCGCCAGCCCCGGGAAGGTGACCGTCCACGGCGCCGATAACATCAGATCCCGGTTTTCCGCGATCAGTGTGCCCCATTCCGGTGCTGGTGGCTGTGCCCCCATGCCGAGGAAGCCGAGCGCAGCGGTATCCAGAATGGCAGTGGAAAAACTCAGGGTACCCTGCACGATCAACGGCGCCATGCAGTTGGGCAGTATGGTGATGAACATGATACGAAAGCGCCCGGCACCGGCCACTTTGCTGGCGATAACGTATTCCTTGGAGCTTTCGGTAATATACGACGAGCGGGTCAGGCGCACGAAATGGGGCAGGTAGGTGATCGATATCGCGATCATCGCGTTGAGCAGACCGGGTCCCAGAATGGCGACCAGCACCAGCGCCATGAGCAGTCCCGGTACCGACATGATGGTGTCCATGATGCGCATGATGGTGGTATCGACCCAGCCGCGGAAAAATCCCGCCAACAGGCCGAACACGATGCCGACGCTCAAACACAACAGCACCACGATACCGCCAGCGACCAGGGATAGCCGGGTGCCATAGATTATGCGCGATAACATGTCGCGTCCGGCATAGTCGGTGCCGAAGATAAAGTTGCACTTTTCTTCACCCCAGGCCGGTGCGTGTTCGAGACATTCGCGGTATTGAATTGTGGGATCGTGGGGCGCGATAAAATCCGCGAAAATAGCCATCAAAATGATGCCTGCCAGGAAGGCCAGGCCGACTACGGCAGATTTGCTCTCGGAAAAATAGTACCAGAATTCTGCCAGGTTCTGCCGTAGCATGCTTTTACGTGGGGTGTCGGCTACCGAGTCCATCGTACCGTTACTCATGAGCTGGTATGCAGAATTCGTGGATTGATCATTCCGTACAGCAGGTCGACCACGAGGTTGACCGACATGATAATCATCGCGATCAATACCAGGCCGCCCTGGACGGCATAATAATCACGGCTGAACACCGAAAAAATGATCCATTTACCGATGCCGGGCCAGCTGAAGATGGTTTCGGTCAGTATCGCGCCGGCCATCAGTGTGCCTACCTGTAGCCCGATGACCGTAATAACGGTGATCATCGCGTTTCGGAGCGCGTGCAGACCATAGACGCGCAACGGAGACAGTCCCTTGGCACGTGCGGTGCGCACATAGTCTTCGCTCAATACCTCGAGCATCGCCGAACGCGTTTGCCGGGCAATGATGGCAAGCGGTATCGTGCCGAGCACGATAGTGGGCAATATCATGTGATGCATCGCCGACGCGAAGGCACCCTCTTCACCGCTTAGCAGCGCATCGATGAGCAGAAACCCGGTCACGGTTTCGACATCAAACAGGAACGAAATCCGACCGGAAATAGGGGTCAGGCCCCAGACGCCGCCGAACAATATGATCAGTAACAGGCCCCACCAGAATATCGGCATTGAGTAGCCGACCAGCGAAATCCCCATAATACCCTGGTCATATAAGGTGCCGCGTTTAACCGCGGCGAAAATTCCAATCGGCACGCCAATAACAACCGCCAGTATCATCGCGGTTAAACCAAGCTCTATCGTCGCCGGGAATAATTCGAGGAATTCGTCCAGTATGGGTCGATTGGTCAGCACCGAGGTGCCGAAATCGCCATGCAATAAATTCCAGATATAATCGAGGTATTGTTGCCAGACGGGTTTATCCAGACCCAGCTTGAGCATGATTTCAGCGTGTCTTTCCGGTGTCATATCGCGTTCACCGGCAAGCGCGGCGACGGGATCGCCAGGCAGCATTCTGATGAAGCCGAAGGCCATGATGGTCACCCCGAAAAATATCGGCACCAGCAAGGCAATGCGTTTGAGTACGAAATAAAACATTTTTATTGTCGGTTATATAATAAAGGCGTGAGATTTTACTCTCACGCCTTTATTACTGATTACTGCACCAGGTAACCTAACCTTACTGCAGATCCACATACTTGAAAATGTGGCTGCCCAGTGGGTGAATTTTAAAATTCTTCACTTCCTTGCGTACCGGACGGAACTGCACTGAATGGGCAATGGTATACCAGGGCGCTTCCTGCTTGAAAATTACCTGCGCCTTTTCGTACAGCTTGGTGCGTTCAGCCTGATCGGAGGTCAGTTTGGCAGCACGCAGATAGCCATCAAATTCCTCGTTACACCAGCGTGCAACGTTTGATTTGGCCGCGGCGCAACCCAGCAGGACGAACATGAAGTTGTCCGGGTCGCCATTGTCACCGGTCCAGCCCAGTAGCGCGGTTGAGTGCTCACCAGCGCGAATCCGCTCGCGATATTCGCCCCATTCGAATGACTTGATTTCAGCGGTAACACCGATTTTCGCCCAGTCAGCCTGAATCAGCTCGGCCATACGGCGTGCATTCGGGTTGTAGGGACGTTGTACCGGCATAGCCCAGATGTCGGTTTTCAGCTCCTTGATGCCGGCAACTGCCAGCAGCTTTTTGGCAGTTTCGGGATCGTACTTGTAATCCACGATATCGTCATTGTAAGACCACATGGTCGGTGGAATCGGGTTTTTCGCCGGGGAGCCGGAACCCTTGAAGACCACGTCCAGAATAGCCTGCTTGTCGATAGCCATGCTCAGAGCCTGACGTACGGATTTGTTGTCGAAAGGCGCTTTCGAAGTATTAAACCCCAGGTAACCAACGTTCAGACCAGCCTGGCTCAGCAGGTTGATGTTCGGGTCTTTGTCCATCGCATCCAGATCGGCTGCGTTAGGATAAGGCATGATGTGACATTCACCGGCCTTCAGCTTCTGGAAACGCACTGTGGCGTCGGTGGTGATCGCGTAAATCAGCTTGTCAATTTTCGGCGCGCCTTCCCAGTAGTCCTTGAATCCGTTGTAACGGATGACCGAATCTTTCTTGTAGGAAACGAACTCGAAAGGACCGGTACCGATGGGGGCGTTATCGACGGTTTCCTGGGTGCCTTCAGTCTGCATTTTATCCGCGTACTCAGCGGAAAGAATGGAAGCGAAGTCCATTGCCAGGTTCGAGATAAACGGTGCATCAGGCTGGTTCAGCGTGAATTTGACCGTGTAGTCATCAATCTTGTCGATGGATTTAAGCGCGGGGCCCATGTCCATCCAGCCGAAGTACAGGTACTTGCCGCCGGAAACACTATGATAGGGGTGGTCTGTCTTCCATTGCCGATTGAAACTGAAGAGTACATCGTCGGCATTGAAATCGCGGGTCGGAGTGAAGTGCTTGTTGGAGTGCCACTTGACGCCTTTACGCAGCTTGAAGGTATATTCCGTACCATCGGCGGATACGCTCCACGACTCGGCTAAACCGGGAACCACCTTGGTAGTACCAGGCTCGAACTCGGTTAAACGGTTGTAGATGGGTTGTGCGGATGCATCAAAGTCGGTACCTGCAGAATGCAGACTCGGGTTAAATCCTCCGGGGCTGCCTTCGGAACAGAACACAAGTGTTTTACCGGCCGCAAGAGAGGCCGATGCAGTCACCGCCAGTGATATCGCCAGGGTTGTGCGAATTAAGCTTTTTCTCATTTTCAGTCCTCGCTACCTGTCTTTTTTACAAAGATTTATAGGTAATTGGTTGGATTATTTTTGGGTAATTCAACGTCTCATACGCTGGATTGGAATTGAACCTACTCGCCGCTCGGTTAATTGTCAAGGTTGGTCCAAAAAGGGTACCGGTTTCAGGCAACGCTTAAGTCGTGAGATTGCAGCTTTCCGGGCGCCAAACGACCACAACCGAACTGCTAGCTCGCGGCCCGGGTCGTCGCTGATGACGCGCTGGCCTGCGGCAGGGGTACCGCCACATTCCAGCCGTGGCGGTCAGGCAATTTGCCGTACTGAATGCCGGTCAACTCATCGTACAGGCGCAGCGTTAATTCCCCGGGAGGTGTGCTAGCCACCTGGAATACCTCGCCCATGAAGCCGATACTGGCCACGGGACAGATCACGGCTGCCGTACCTGCGCCGAAAACTTCTTCCAGCTCACCGCTGCGGAAGGCCGCCACCACTTCATCGATGGCAATGCGGCGCTCTTCCACCGGCAGCCCCCAGTCGTCGAGCAATGTTAGTACGCTGTCGCGCACCACGCCCGGCAGGATCGAGCCGCCCAGCGGGGGCGTCACCACCTTGCCGCCGATCTTGAAAAAGATGTTCATCGCCCCGACCTCTTCCACGTAGCGGTGTTCGTTGCCATCCAGCCACAGCACCTGGTCGAATCCCTGTTGCCGGCTTTCAAATCCGGGCAGCAGGCTGGCGGCATAGTTGGCGGCAGTCTTGGCCGCTCCCAGTCCACCCACGCTGGCAGCGCGGGTAAAACAGTCTTCGACGTACAGCGATACGCCTTTTTGCAGATTGTTAAAATAGCCGCCCACCGGGGAAGTCATGATGATGAAGCGATAGTTGTTGGCGGCACGTACCTCCAGCGTGGCCTCGGTGCCGATGATCAGCGGCCGCACATAGAGCGAATGGCCCCACTGGGATGGCATCCAGGCGTGATCCAGGGTTATCAGCTGGCGCGTGGCCTCGATCATGATCTGACTTAATTCGTCGACCGGCATGATCGGGATGCATAACCGCTGACAGGAATCATGCAGCCTGCGGGCATTCATGTCGGGGCGGAAAATGCGCGCCTCGCCATCCACCCCGCGAAAGGCCTTGTAGCCGTCGAATACCGTCTGTCCATAGTGCAACATGGCAACCCCGGGTTCCATGGCAAGCGCCTGGTAGGGCTCGATGCGGGGATTCTTCCACGCGCCGTCCGCGTATTCCATGCTGAACATATGGTCGGAAAAAATACTGCCGAAGCCGAGGTTGTCAAAATCCACCTGGGCCAGGCGGCTTTGCTCGACAGGCGTAACCGGAAATTCTGATGACTGCATGGATACGGGCCTATTGTTAATGGTTAGCGGGATGATACGACAGGACTTGATCAAATTGCGAGATCTGGTCGTAGTAGATCGATGTCCCCAGTTTCTGCTTTTCGGTATTC
>CALDDP010000048.1 GCA_937936805.1 uncultured Gammaproteobacteria bacterium
GGGAGCGATTCGATGCCGGCGGCGTGCAGAATCTGATTCCAGTTGATGCGGTGCGTGGAAATCTGGATTAACCGGTGCTGCCGCAAATCGTCGACACTACGCAGCGAGGCCGCGATTTCGGCAGTTGCGACCGGGTAGACGGTTTCGTCGAACAGACGATCGCATTGCGCCCAGCTGCGGTGTACCGGACCGAACAGAATTTTCAGCTCGGCACCGGCGCGCTGAAAATCCTGGTCGCGATAGGCGCCGCTCAGATGAAGTTGTACCCGCGGATGCTGGCGGCTGAAGTCGGGCAGGCGCGGCGCAAGCCAGCTGTTGGCGAAAACCAGCGTGGCCTGCAATGTAAGCGTGTTTCCCTTTTCTTCGCCGAACAGCGAGGCCGCGCTTTCCTCGACTGTTCGCAGCGCCTGGCGTACCGCGGGTAGAAAGGCGTGCCCGGCGTCGGTCAATTCGACGCTGCGCGCGTGGCGTACGAACAGTTTTTCATCGAAATGATTTTCCAGCGCCTTGATCTGCTGGCTGATTGCCGAGGTGCTCAGATTCAGCAATTCACCAGCCCGGGCGAAGTTTTCCATGCGCGCGGCGGCTTCGAAAACACGCAGCCAGTTCAGCGATGGGATGTCCTGGGGCAGGGGCATATTATTTTAAGGTTAAGTTTTACTAAATCAAAGGATAGTTAAACACAGCTTGTTGATTAACGCTAATGCTGCTTCAATTATCCCAAACCTGACTGGAGTCAACCGCTCATGGCCTCGCAATCCTCTGTCCCCGACGCGAACGAAGCGCTGACACCGAAGCGCGCAAAGCGCCGCAGCTGGCATTTCACACCTGCGCTGCCGGTGAAGCAGGCACCGTACTTCGAACGACCGTTCAATTTCGGCGAAAGCCTGAAGTACCTGCTTAACATCTGGCGTCCATTCAACCAGCGCTTTCTACTGCTGGTGCTTGCGATTGCGGCCTGGACATGGTTTACACCCTCACTCGAGCGCGCGCGCGAATTCCGGCTCGACTGGATCCTGGAGATCGGACTGCGCAACCTCGTTATCGTGCTCGTGGTCGCCGGCGGCTTGCACCTGCTTCTCTATACCTTCAAGCGCCAGGGTGACGACGAACACTATGACGCGCGGCCGCTGATCAAAAATTCGAAACGTTTCCATTTCGGCAACCAGGTGTGGGACAACATGTTCTGGACCCTGGTAGGTGCGGTGCCGATTGGCACGCTGTGGGAGGCCGTGCTGCTGTGGGCTTATGCCAACGGTCATGCCACACTGATCACCTTTGGCGAAAACCCCACCTGGTTTATCGGGCTGATGCTGATCATTCCGATCTGGAGCGGTTTTCATTTTTACTGGTATCACCGGCTCGGTCATGTCGAACCCCTGTACCGCTGGTTCCACTCCTGGCACCACAAGAACGTCAACACCGGCCCGTGGTCGGGCCATGCGATGCATCCGATCGAGCACCTGTTCCTGTATTCGGATTTAGCGATTTACTTCTTTGTCGCGAGCCACCCGATTCATGTGATCTTCAATGCGATGCTTCACACCGTCGCCGGGCCGACCTCGCACTGTGGTTATCACAATGTGCGCCTGAGCCGCTTCTTCAGCCTGCAACTCGGTGATTTCATGCATCAACTGCACCACCGTTTCTGCGACTGCAACTATGGCTCCTACGAAACGCCATGGGACAAGGTCTTCGGCAGTTTCCACGACGGTACCGAGGCCGGCGATGCCTCTATCAAGGAACGCCGCAAGCGTTTGTTCGAACAGAAAAACCAGCCCGCGTAGTTGTAACGGAGAACCAGGTTTCGAACCAAGAGGATTTTGCGGATTCCAGGTGTTGATCTTACTGGTTTTGAGTATCTTGCAGTTATCGAAAATCGCGCGCGCCCGCCGGGTCGCTCGCGCTCGAGCTTGTTCGGTATCGTCGAGCGGGAAAAGTTTCGCTACCTGTCAGCATGGTGGCCGCTGTAACTGAAAGAGGGGACTTTCGTTTACACCGCGTGCTGATATAGTGTCGATATCGTTGCTCGCGTTATTTGGGTGCGGTGAATGATTTCAATAGCCATGTGTCTGCGCGATAAGTGTGTATGGGGTGCTTCAGTGAAAAAAATAATTACTTGTTTAGTCCTGCTGATTTCATTACCCGTCATGGCGGCGACCGGCCCCGAGCAATTGATCAGGCAAACGACAAAGAGCGTGATGGCCGAGATCAGGGACAATCTGGATACTTATAAAAGCGACCCGCAAAAGGTTTACCAACTGGTCGACGAGCAGGTGTTACCTTATTTTGATTTCGCCGCGATGGCCGATCTGGCGCTCGGTAAATATAAGGACCGTGTCAGTAGCGAACAGAAATCGGCAATAGTAGCCGAGTTTCGCATGTTACTGGTACGCACCTATAGTTCGGCCCTGGTCGAATATAGCGAACTGGAACCGGTGTACCTGCCAATGGACGGTAGCGAGGCTGACGGTCTGGTTACCGTCAAAACCCAGTATGATCAGCCGGGCGGATTTCCGGTCCCGATGGATTACAGTTTGCGCCTCGATGACGATGGCTGGAAGGTGTTTGATGTCAGTGTCGATGAGATCAGCCTGGTCACTAATTACCGTTCCAGTTTCGCCCGCGCGATCAAGCGAGATGGCGTAGACGGGTTGATCAGAACCCTGCAGGCGCGCAACCAGGACCTCGAAGATGAGATAAGTCGGGAAAAGTGAACCCTGCTTATTGTCAGCCTGTATATTTATCTACCGGTCTGCCGGCATTTGGAAGATGATTTTTAATGCGTATACTGTCGGCTGATTTTCAGGGGGGCATTATGTCGAGCCATGACCGTTTAGCGGGGTTGCAAACTGCCTGAATGCGCAAACTGCTGGATAAAATTCCTTTAACGCTGCTGGTCGTGCTGTGTCTTACGCTCGGTCTGGCGCCGTTCATGCCGCTACCGCACCTGCTGGAAAAACTTAAAATGCTGGCTTCGGGTGAATTGTCCGACCCTGTCGATATTTTTGATCTGTTACTGCATGGCGCACCCTGGGTGTTGCTTGTCCTCAAGCTGTTTTTCCTGACAACGAGCGCCGACCAGGAACAGTCTCCCTGACGGGTTTAGTTTCGTTATCTGTGCTGCCAACAGCTGTAACAATTAAAAGGGTCAGTGTCGACTGTCAACTTTACTGGCGCCAGGGTAAGGCCGAAACCTGCCTGCCAGTGTCTACATTGATCAAACGCCACGGCGCGTAGGGAAGAACTGATTGCCGCGCCGGATTGATGCATGCGCCTGCTTCAGTGAATGATTACGTCGTCGAGGGCCTTGGGATGCGAGGTCACTGCCTCGTAACCATCCCCGGTCAGAATGAAACTGTCTCCAACCTGGGCACGGAAGCGGTCGCTTGTTACCGAACCGTCGACCGCGAGCACCATACCTGGTTTCAGTACGGTTTTGTCGCCGAACACCAGTTGCGGCTTTTCCAGGAAACTGAAACCGGTGCCGCGGCCGCAGCGAAACGGATAATCGTAGCCCGCCGACTGGATAACCTCGGCGTAGGCCGCGTGCACGTCTTCGGCCACGACCCCGGGCCTGAGTTCGGCTAAAGCGGCAGCCTGGCTGTCAATGGCAACCTGGTAAATGGATTGCTGGGTCTTGTCGGCAATTTCGCCGATCCAGAAGGTTCGATCAAAGCCCAGCTTGAAGCGGTGAAAGTTGGTCATGCCGCAAAAACACAGGAATACAGGTTCACCCTGCTGCATGATTCGATTACTTGCCCGATGGTGGGTACGGGTGATCTCCTCGCCCGATGCCATGATCTGCAGGAAGTGGGTATTGGGTGACATGCTGGTGTCGGTGTAGTGCTGGCGTAGCAGTTCCGCCGATTTCCTGGTGCCCGCCATCGAGGTCGCAAGCGCAACTTCGTACTCTGGTACACCGTGAGCGATAGCCTCCCTGCCGGCCTGCATCATTGCCGTGGCCACTTCACCGGCATGTCGAGCCAGCTGCAACTCTTCGGATGACTTGATCATACGCATCGCGGCAATCAGCGGCGTGATGTCATCGAGCGATGATTCGGCGACCAGTGCGCTCAGATACTCCCTGAGTACGGCAGGCATGTGGTACGGCTCGATAGCGACCCGGGGCTGGCCTTTAAAGGCTGCGGGCAGGTGTTCGCGCCATTCGTTACCCATGCCGTCGTTCCAGGGTTCGATGCGGTCGACCCGGGCATTGTCGAGTGCGGTGTTGTAGTCGATGGCAGGAGTGATGAGCAGCGTTTCACCGTCACCATGAACCAGCAGGATGGTCGGCCGCCCGAATTCCATGTGCAGGTAATCATAATACCCGGTGAAATAATAGACCGCATCGTCATCGGTAATTATCGCGATGTCGATTCCTTGCTCGCGCATGCGATCTTTGAGTGCCCTGGTCCTGTGTTCGAACATCATGCTTTCATCAGATTGGAAACGAATAGAACTAAAAGTGCGAATATAATACAGCCTGGGTCCGAGACCGGGAAAATATTCTCCATGTAGATATGTTCAATTAAAGTGACAGTTAACAATGGCACTTACTTGAGCTCGCAACTATCGTTATACCAAACCGGTAACGACCGGATAATCGGTGAAAGTTTTCGCGAATGCCTCGGAGGCTACGCCGCCTGCGGTTTACTTCGCAAAAACTTTCACCGATTATCCGGTCATAAGATTTACCTGGCATTTATATTTTGGATTTGTTTCGATAAACCATGTTTTTGAACTAATGTAAGTGCCATTGGTGACTGTTAAGTTAACTGTCACCATAGTTCTGTGCTCTGCG
>CALDDP010000049.1 GCA_937936805.1 uncultured Gammaproteobacteria bacterium
GTGTGGCTTCGCTTAAAACATTACCTTTTTCGGTGAGCAGGTAACACAGGCTTAGCTTGCCGATCTCGCGTGGCAGGCGGCCGCAAATCATCTGTTCGAGAAATTCTTCTACGCCGTCACCACTGATTTCGTAACGGTTGAAGCCGGAGACTTCCATCACGCTGACATGACGTTGCAAATGCTCGATCTCTTTCGCGACCACCGCTTTGGTGGGCGTAAAGCGGAAGCTATGCTCATCGACGAACCCGGCTTCCGGCTTGAAAAATAGTGCCCGTTCCCATCCATTGACGACCCCCCAGGTGCAATTCAACTGCTCCAGCACCGCGTAAAGTGGTGTCGTACGGGCGAGACGCGCTGCTGGTCGATGTTCGTGCGGCAGGTGATAGTGAAATTCGTTTTGATAGTCTTCGATCGCTTTCAGGCAGGTGTGCTCGGTATTGGCGTATTGGGTGAAGCGACGAGGATCGAGAAACCAGGCGTCCCATTCGCATTCGCCATGGACGATCATTTCGGCAAGCAACTTGCCGTGCCCGCCGGACTCGCCGATACCGGCGCGCAGGCCGATTGCACAGTAAGCGTTTTCGATACCCGGGATCGGACCAATTAACGGTGCGCCATCGATGGTATAGGTTATCGGTCCGTTGATGACCGTATGAATGCCGGCTTCGCTAAGTGCCGGCAGCCGCTCGAAAATGTGTTCCATGTTATCGAGACAGCGATCGAGGTCGGAAGGGCACAGGGCCTGGGTAAAATCGGGGTCGATACCGTCCATGCCGAACGTCTGGCAGCCCTGCTCGTAAACTCCGACCAGCAAGCCGTTTTTTTCCTGGCGACTGTAAAAATCATCGCCGGGATCACGAATGATGGGAACCCGGAAATCCAGTGCCTCGAGCTCAGGCATGGTATCGGTCAGAAAATACATATGTTCCATGGAGGTAACCGGATGCGTAACACCGAGCATATTGCCGACTTCGTTGACGCGATAACCGCTAGCGTTGACAACTTTTTCACAGGTGATGTCGCCATTTTTGCTATGCACGATGAATTCGCCATTGGCCTTGCGAGTTATGGCCTGCACCGGGTTGAAGCGGTAAACCTCGGCGCCGGCTTCGCGCGATTTGCGCGCCAGCGCAAATGTAATCCCGGCAGGATCAATATCTCCGTCGAGCGGATCCCACCAGGCACCGAGCAGGCCCTCGGTATTGATCAGCGGGTGTCTGCGACCGACTTCGGCGGCGTCGATGAATTCCATGTCAACGCCCATACCGGCCGCCATGCCGATAAAGTGTTTATAGGTATCGACCTGGTTTGCGGTATGTGCAAGGCGCATGCCGCCGGTGATGTGGTAGGAAATCGGGTTTTCGGGGTCGGCGGCGAGTTCGCGATATAGGTCGATGCTGTGTCGTTTAAGTGCGACCATCGTCTGATTGCCACCAAACTGGGTGACCTGTGCCGCCGCGTGCCAGGTCGAACCGGAGGTTAATTCATCGCGTTCCAGCAGCACCACATCGGTCCAGCCTTGCCGGGTTAAGTGGTATAGCGTCGAGCAGCCGGCGATGCCGCCGCCAATGACAACCACGCGAGCATGAGATTTAACGCTGTTGCTGTTCATTTGACCTGATCCGTTATATTTTTCCCATGATGCCGATTTCAGGCGGTTTGACAATCAAAAAAAAATTACAATAGATCAAAAAATTTAAACTATAGATGTTTATATTTAAGGCTTTCAGTCATAAAATTTGAAATCTATATTAGCAAATTTTAACTATGAAGCATTTTCTACCCACCCTTGATGCGCTTAAGGTGTTTGAAGCGGCCGCGCGACATTTAAGCTTTAGCCAGGCGGCCCAGGAGCTGTGTATAACCAAGGGTGCTGTGAGTTACCAGATTCGCAGGCTCGAAGAGGACCTCGATTGCGCGCTGTTCAGGCGTTCTGTGCGCCAGGTATATCTGACCAATGCTGGTCAGCAGCTGCTACAGACGACGCAGCAGGTATTTGCAAAATTGACCGCAACGCTGCATAAAATACGTCCGGGAGAGTCGGCGCACGATGTACTAGTTGGTGCGACCACTTACGTGGCATTGCGCTGGCTGTCGCCGCGCATTTCCAGTTTCTGCGAACGTTATTCCGATATTTCGATTCTGTTGCAGCATTCGGTCAATGCCGAGGACTTCAGCATCCAGGAAGTTGATTTTGCAATCCGCTGGTGTCCCATGGAAGGATTTTCGGACCGTAACCGGGTGCTGGAAATGCCGATGCCACTGTTCCCGGTTTGCAGCCCGGCCCTGCTGGAACGTTACAGCGGAGAATTAACTGGCTCGGTGCTGCAGCCGGGTGACCTGGGCAAAGCCCCGTTGAATTCTATCCCGTTGCTGTGCGAGGATCGGTCGCTGGATTTATGGCAGACCTGGTATGGTGAACGCCAGTTGCCGCTGCAAAACCCGCGGCGAATCGTCGCCGATGCGAATGTCCGTGCGCAGGCGGCCGTCGATGGCCAGGGCTGGACCATGGCCGACGCGTTGATGCAGCGGGAGCTGGAAGTAGGTGACCTGGTGGCGCCATTCGACCATCAGCTGAAAGGCTACGGTTATGCGATTCAGTCTTCACCGGGTCGTTTCATCAGTCAGAATGCCCTGGAATTGCGCCGATGGCTGGTCGATAACGCCTGAAAATCATCTCAAAGTGCTTATAATTGTCCGCAGCAAGACTTCACATGTACAGCCTGCCGACGAAATGGAGACCGGATATGAACAGAATCTTAGTAATGCTTGCTGCCATATCGCTATGCGCTAGCGCATTTGCCGATGTACAGGTAGAGGTCAAGGATGGATTTGGTGACAACAGTACCTTCACCAGCAATGGCCGACTGGTGCGTATCGATGGTGGCAAAATCGAGGGATTTATCATCATAAATTTTGCTAGCGGTGAATTTTTCATGGTTGATTCAAACCGTAATGAAGTCATGCGGACCAGCCTCGACCAGGTGGATGCGTCCAAGAGCGTCGCACCGATCAGCATCAGCCTTAAAGACAAGGGTGGTGGGCAGAAGATTGCCGGCTACGTGACGCGCAAGTATGAGATGATTGCCGATGGAGAGTACTGCGGCAGTGTCTATACCTCGAGTAAATTAATGCAGAACAACGAGATACGTGCGATTTTCGAATCGATGCGCAATATGCAGCAATTTTCCAGCCGCATGATGGGGGGAATGAGCGAGATCATCCCGCTGTGTCAGCGCGCCGGCATGCAAACGGCCGATGTGATTAAGTCGAGTGGTGCACCGCTGCGAACAGTTGATAAAAAAGGCAAGCTGATATCCGAAGTTGTTGGCGTGGATACTGATAAAAAGTTTGCCGATGATCACTACGAGCTACCTGCGGGAATGGCCGTGGTCGATATTACCGAACAGATGAACCAGGCGGCGCAACAAAGCCAGCAGATGATGAAAAACATGCCGGATATGGATGAGCTGATCAAGCAGATGCAGCAGAATGACGGGCAGATGAGCGAAGAAATGCAGCAGCAGATGCAGCAGATGATGGAGCAGATGCAGCAAATGCAGCAGTAGTTTGATCCCGCCGGGAGCTGATGCGGTAATCAGCAAGGGCGGCGGCCCGAGAGATTCCCTGTGCCGGACCGCCCTGTGCGCGAGGATAAACCGTTCATTCGTCATTCCCGCGAAAGCGGGAATCCCCAGGGTACTGGTACTAACCGGTCACATAGGTAACCCGCTAAGCCGGTATAGGGATCGCCTGAACGGATAAAGCCCGGGAAAGTGAAAAATTAGCCCAAAAGTTGCGTAACTTCTTCGTCGATAATAGCGCCGATGATATCCATATCTGCCAGCGAGAAGGTTAGCGGAATGCGCAGATCGAAAGTGGTGGCGAGAATTTTCAGGGTTTGCGGTAATGACTGGATCTCGTCTATGTAACGCCAGCTATCATAGCGACTGGTGAATCCGTGTGGCTCGGCGCCACCAAACCATTTCAATTCCACACCGCGCGCGGCGCAGCTGGCGAGAAAGTCTGACACCTGCGCCTGGTCGAGATCCTCCACGCGAAACTGCAGCGAGCTGCCGACAAAGTTTTCCTTTTCGGGGCGTCGTGCCAGCTGAATGCCTGGATTTCGGGCAAGGCGTGCTTCCAGCGCCCGGTAACGGTCATTCCAGCGGTCGCAATTGCTATCGAGGTCGGGCAGTTGTGAGCGCAGAATTGCGGCGCGCAGGTTATCCATGCGGCCACTGTAATTGGGTGTCTCGAGCCTGACGCGGGCAAACGCTTCGGCTGCAGGTAGCGTACCGTGGCGTTCGTATAACATGTAGGAGCCGGAGTAAATGATCGCGCGTGCCATGATTTCGTCGTCGTCGGTAGTCAGTAAGCCGCCCTCACCCGAATTCAGGTGTTTGTAGGTTTGCGTGCTGAAGCAGGCGACCTTGCCGAAGCTACCTGATTTAAGGCCGTTCCAGCTCGCCCCCATGGTATGCGCACAATCTTCGATCAGCGTAACTCCGTAGTTTTCGCATAGCGTTACCAGGGTATCCATGTCGGCAATGTGGCCGCGCATGTGCGAAAGCATGAAGAAGCGCGCCCTGGATTTTTGCATCATGGCTTCGAGATGCTTGAGATCGACACAGTAGTCAGAATCGATCTCCACCAGTACCGGCTTGCCGCCGGCATTGTCGATTGCGCCCGGCACGGGCGCCAGGGTAAACGCATTGGTCAGCACTGCTTCGCCGGGCTCGATACCGGCTGCCTTGAGTGCAATATGCAATGAGTAACCACCAGACGAACAGGCCAGGCAGTAACGCTGGCCCATGTAGTCGGCGTATTCCTGTTCCAGTAACGCTGCCTCGGCCGTCTCACCTTCGAGCGTGTTATAGCGGTGCAGGCGCCCGGCGCGCAATATCTCGACAGCACGTTCGATGCCGGCTTCAGGGATCGATTCCTGCTGCGTGAAGTGCTTGTCGAAAATGGCTTTATGCATAAGTCATGGGTCCGCTGCGGCCTGGTGTTAGCTTTAAGGCTGTAAAGCCGACAAGTTTACCCTGTTTTTCTGCGCTGTTTAATATTTCGCCTGGTCATAGACTTCGAAATCCCATTCCCGGTCCGGGAAGTAGCGACGCAGGCGCCAGTCACAGGCGCGCGCGTGGCCTTAAATTGTTGCATGGCAAACCCTCAAACGTAGCCGGGCAGATCGAAGATCTGCGGATAAGCAAACAACGAGACGCTGCCACCAGTGTGCAGGAAGACGACGTTTTCACCCTGCTTGAAATGGCCCTTGCGTATCAGGTCGATGAGACCGGCGAAACCTTTGCCGGAGTAAACGGGATCTAGCAGAATTCCCTCGAACTGTGCCAGCATCTTGACTGCCTCGACCATGGTATTGGTCGGCAGGCCGTAACCATCGCCGACGTAATCGCTGTTGGCAACTACCTTTTCGCGTGCCACCAGGTCCGGATTCAACCCCATGAAATCAAGCGTACGTTGCGCCAGTGCGTAGACATTTTCTTCCTGCTTCTGTTTGGGTGCGCGCACTCCGATCCCGTAGACGGGAATGCCGCTGTTCATTGCTTCCATGCCAACGACCAGACCTGCCTGGGTGCCGGCGCTGCCGGTAGCGTGTACCAGGTGGTCGATACGCAACGAGCGCTCGTTTGCCTGGTGGGTTAATTCGAAAGCCGCGTTGACGTAACCGAGGGCGCCGGTTTCGTTGGAGCCGCCACCGGGTATGACGTAGGGTTTCTTGCCATCATCGCGCAGCTGGAGGGCGAGGTTTTCCATCTCGGCGTTCATGTCGCTATCGGCCGGGCGAATCGAGATCGTCGCGCCGTGCAACTGGTCGAGCAGCACGTTACCGTTATGGGCGTAAGCCTCGTCGTGGTAGCCGGTGCGGTCTTCGAGCAGGATATGGCTCTCCATTCCGAGCTTGGCGGCTATCGCGCAGGTCTGACGGGCGTGATTCGACTGGGTGGCACCCTGGGTAATAATCGTGTCAGCGCCGCGTTCGACGGCATCGGCCATCAGGTATTCGAGCTTGCGGGTCTTGTTGCCGCCCGAGGATAACCCGGTACAGTCATCGCGCTTGATCCAGAGATTGGGGCCGCCGAGTTCTGCCGAGATGCGCTCCATCGGCTCGAGCGGAGTAGGTAAATGGGCGAAATGCAGTCGGGGAAAGCGAGATAAATGCATGAGGGTCTCCAAGATTAATTTTGTGCATGATTACATAGTTAAATACGCGTTAAAAATGCTATTTATTTTGTATAAAATTAAAATTTATAATTTTATAGGTTGAGGATGCGTTTTGGAACTGAAATGGCTTGAAGACCTGCTGGTGCTGCTGGAAGAGCGGTCGATCTCGCGCGCCGCGCAACGGCGGCACGTAACGCAGCCGGCTTACTCGCGCAGAATCAGGCAACTGGAAGAATGGCTCGGCGTCGAGCTGGTCGACCGCAGCACCAAGCCGATAAAGATCAGGCCCGACGGGCTGGCGCTGGAAGATAGCGTGCGTGATCTCGTCAACCGGTTCTATGCGCTGCGCAACAGCGTGCATGAAGCCAGTGAACGGGTCACGTTTGTAGCCCAGCACACGCTTGCGATATCACGCTTTCCGGCATTGATGCGTCGCCTCAAGACGGAACTTCCCCGCTCCAGTTACCGCGTGGTGCCGGCCGACTATGAAGAGTGCGAAGCCCTGTTCTACGGTGACGCGGACCTGTTGCTATGCTATCAGAGTGCCCAGCGTCAGTTCGATTTCTCGCACAAGACAGTGCGTAAGCTTGATATCGGCACCGATTACCTGATCCCGGTGGCCTCAAGCCAACTTGCCGGGCAGCTGGGCCCGTTGGCACCCGGCATGGCGATTCCACTGCTGATGTACCAACGAGGCGGCTTTCTCGCAGAGACGCTCGCCGCAACTTGCCTGGCGGAAGTTATCCGTGATTATCGCGTCGAGTTGATCTGTGAATCCGCTTTTTCAGCGAGCCTCAAGGAGATGGTGCTGGCCGACATGGGTATAGCCTGGCTTGCACGCGAAATCATCGAGCCGGAGATAGCGCAAAACAGGGTGGTTTCCTACGCTGGCGAGCTCGGGCAAAGCGAGCTCAGTATTGCGCTGTTCTACCGCGATACGGGGCTTGCCGCCCAGGTCGGCGAATGCATAGCCGATTTCGGTGTGATGCAGTGACACCGGGATTCCTGTTAACCCGGCAATGGTTCGATGATCGCGACGGTGTGCGTCTCGACTTCTGGTTGACGACGGCGCAGGGACCGATATCGGTGTCGATACACCGTCAACAGGCGTTGTTCTTCGTGCGCCAGTCTGATGTGGCCAGGGTGACGCAACTGCTCGGTGGAAGCGCCGGGGTCGACGTCAAAGAGCTCGATCTTAAAACTTTTTCGCAGGAACCGGTAAGCGCTGTTTACTTTGCCTCCCAGCAGCAGCTTTACCGTGCACGCGATCTGCTCGCGCAAAACAGTATCGCCTGTTTCGAAGCCGATATTCGTCCCACCGAGCGCTTCCTTTGTGAACGTTTCATTACCGCCTCGATCAACATTGACGCGGAGCCCGGTGAGGGGATGTTGCACGATGTCCGCCTGCAACCGGGCGACTATCGGCCAGATCTGGAAGTCATGTCATTCGATATCGAGTCCGATTACCAGAGTGACGCCCTGTTCTCGATCGCGTTCGTCACCTCGCAAACGCGTCGCGTGCTGATGATTGGAGATGGTCCGGACCAGGACTTTATTGAGTATGTCGCCGATGAGCGCAGCCTGCTGCAGCGCTGGATAGAATGGGTGGCGAAAATCGACCCTGATGTCCTGATTGGCTGGAACGTGGTGAATTTCGATCTCAGGTTGTTGCACAGGAAATCACAGTTGCTGGGTTTACCACTGGCAATCGGTCGTGACCGCGGCCTGCCGGTCTGGCGCCAGTCGCAGGCCGATCGTAACCATTATTTCGTGCTGTTGCCGGGCCGTGTGGTGCTCGACGGCATCGATACCCTGCGCTCGGCGACGTACAACTTCCCCAGCTTTGCGCTCGAAGCGGTTGCCCGGGAATTGCTTGGACGGGGTAAGCTGATTCATGATTCGACACACTCCGACCCCCTTTTTAAAGCGAAGGAGATAAAGCGCCAGTTCGAGCAGGAAAAACAAACCCTGGCGGCATACAACCTTGAAGATTGCCAATTGGTCTGGGACATATTCGAATATGCTGAATTGATCAACTTCTCGATAGAACGCGCTCGCCTGACCGGGCTCGAGATGGACCGCGCGGGGGGCTCGGTTGCGGCGTTTGACAATCTCTACCTGCCACGGCTGCATCGTAAGGGTTACATCGCCCCGAATATTGGCGACTACCAGAGTGAGCTTAATGCACCGGGCGGTTACGTCATGGATTCGAAGCCCGGCTTGCAGGACTCAGTGCTGGTGCTCGATTACAAGAGTCTCTATCCGAGCATCATTCGAACCTTTCGTGTTGACCCCTATGCGCGTATTGCAGCCGGTTTCGCGACCGACGAGGATCGGGTACCCGGCTACGACGGCGCAAGCTTTCACAAGCATGATCACATATTGCCGCAAATCATCGAAAATCTGTGGGCCGCGCGCGACCAGGCAAAGCGGCAGGGCAATACGGCGCTGTCACAGGCCATCAAGATCATCATGAACTCTTTCTACGGCGTGCTCGGCACCGCCGGTTGTCGCCTGCACGATTCGCGCCTGACCAGTTCTATCACCCGGCGTGGGCACGATATTATCATTCAGACCGTCGAACTTATCGAGGCGGCCGGTTACGAGGTTATATACGGCGATACCGACTCGGTCTTCGTGTCGTTGCAGGGCCCCCACGATAATCAAAGCGCGGCCGAGATTGGCAAGCGACTGGTCGATAAGATCAATCATTACTGGCACGACCGCCTGCAGCAGGAACATGGCATCGAGTCTTGCCTCGAGATGGAGTTCGAAACGCATTTCCACCAATTCTTTATGCCGACTACACGCGGTACCGAGCACGGCAGCAAGAAGCGCTACGCCGGTCTGATCGATAACGGTGAGGGTGAACGAAGAATAATCTACAAGGGTCTGGAGACGGTTCGTACCGACTGGACCGAGCTCGCGCGCCAGTTCCAGCAGAACTTATATCGGCTCATATTCGATGGTGAAGAGTACGCGGATTACGTGAGCCAGACGGTTGCCGATCTGTATGCTGGCAAGCTCGATCAGCAGCTGGTATACCGCAAGCGCCTGCACAAGAAACTCTCCGAATACCAGAAAAATATTCCGCCACACGCGCAGGCGGCGATCAAGGCGGAGGCTGAATTCAGGCAGCAGGGACAGCCATCACGCTACCGCAAGCGAAGCTGGGTCGAGTACGTGATAACCATCGCCGGTGCGCAAACGCTGGAATGCCAGACTGCAAAGCTGGATTACGAGCATATCGTCGACAGGCAGTTGACGCCCATCGCGGACACGATTCTGAACGCTATCGGTTCTTCGATGAGTGCGATAACCGATCGGCAAGGCGATCTGTTTTAACAAATGTCATCCCGGGAAAGTCCCGGGATGACATCAAGATACAGGGTTTCCCGGTCAGCGGGAACGGTTCGGTGCTTTCTAGTCGCGTAAAAACATCATGTCGCCGCCCGGTGCAGCGGTGTGACAGGCGATGCAGCCTTGCGGCTCGCCTTTGGCTACCTTGCCGGCCAGCATCATTCCCGCCGGGTTGGTGTCAAGGCTGCCATCCGGCTTGTACTTGACCCAGAACCAGTCCTTGGTTTCGGGATCGTATCCCGGACGTTTCAGCATTACGGTGACGGCTGTGAGGTATTTCGCCGGGTCGTTGGCCACGGTTGCGATACTGACACCCTCACCGCCGTAGTTTCGCTTGACAATGATGGTATGCAGTTTCCCTTCAACCGCTATCTGACCTTCGATGGTATCGAGAATGGCTCCATGCGGATGCTGACCCATGTAGGGGCGCGACATTAAACCGTTCGCGCCGGCATACCCCGCATCCAGCATGGTCTGCCATAAGTTCCTCGCATAGTTGACATCTTCGTCGCCGCCAAAAGGTGCAGCGGCGTAGGCGCTACCGCTTAAAAACACAAGCACTGCCAGGTATAATATTTTCATTGTTTTCATTTGAGTCCCCTCTTATTTGCAGTTTGCCTCCGTTTGGACAAGGGTCAGTCCGGGAGGTTGCACTGTTCTTTGAAAATAGAGAATTTTTCGATCCTCGAGTTGCAGCGGTAAAACCCATTGGCCGTCAACCTCTACCGCGCAGAGGGTATCGGCTTGCCCGAGATCAAGCAGTAGCAGCGTTTGATCGTTATCGCCCAACAGCAGGTAGCCAGGTTGTGCAGGATGCATGACCAGGTCCTGGGGAGTCAGTGAGCGGCGCCATCTGGGTTTTCTATCCCGCCGAGCGAATGCGGACAGGGTTCCGTCTCTATGGCTGCGATAAATCGTATCCAGGTAAGCGTGCACGCTATTGGGTTGTGAGTCGCCAGGCAGTTTTTCGATATCGTCCGTGCCAGTACTACCGAGCAGCCATGTGCTGCCATCAAACAGGTTGAACGCTATTTCGCCAGCGTCAAGTTCTACCGGGCTGAAGACTGCTTCCTGCGTGGTCGCAAGCTGGCGCCGTAGCGCGCCGTCATCGATATTGACTGCATAAATCTCGTGTGCCTGGCCGCCGCTCCAGAGCAGACCGGGGCCTTCGCTGATGGCCGGAGAATATATCCATCCGTTGAACTGGCGTCGCCAGTCGATTGCGCCGTCGCGTGGATCGATTGCGTAAAGTTCCCCGTGTACGCTGCCAGCATAGGCTTGTGTTGATATGCTGGGCGTGAATAGCGTGCGCTTTTCTTCTATTTGCCAGACGATAGCACCGGATTCGAGGTCGAGTGCATACAGGCCCCGGGTACTGCCGACCAGTAACCGGTTTTCGAAGACAACGGGTGCAAAAGTTTGAATTCCGGACAGGCTTGACCAGAGTGGCTCGGACTGGTTGCGATCGAACCTGTATACGCCCTGCTGCGAAACATAAACCGAATCGTTTATCAGCAGCGGGTTTTGCGGGTAGTCGGCCCGCACCATTGCGGTGGCTAACAGCAGTTGGCTGACTACCAGTGTCCAGACGCGGTATAGACTCATGCCATAAGCGTTAGCTTTTCACTTTGCGTGGCTGCAATTCATCGTGTTGCGGTAGCTCTTCCACTGCCTTGCGCCAGGGCGCTCTATCCTTCCAGTAGATGTTCTGGCTGGGTTTTATTTGCGGGTCTTCGTCAAGCGTACCCGCTGGAATAATTACCGCGCCGCCGCTTTGCGCCATCCACGGTAGCGATGAGCCGCATATTTTGCAGAAGCAGGTTGCGAAATGCCTGGCATCCGGGTGCTCGAAACGACCCACCTGATCTTCGCCGCTCAGCCATTCGAACTGGTCGGGATTTACAATGATATTGCTGGCGTGCGCGCTGCCGGTGAACTTGCGACAGCGCGAACAATGGCAGTATTGAAATACGTATTCAGGGCCGTGAAACTGGTAGCTGACCGCCTGGCATAGACAGCTACCCTTGATGGGTTTGTGCATGTTTTTGCTCTCCTGGTTGCAAGCAGTTTATCCGCCCAGCAAATCGGGTGCCAGTAACTCGATTATCTCGCGCAGTGTTTCGTCGGCCAGGTTTTGCTTGAACAGGTCTGGATTACTAATCTCGAAACTGCCGGAACGAATCGACAGAAAACTGGTGTCGGTCGTCAGGTCGACGAATTCGATCAGCTTGAACCTGGCGATACATTGACGCAGAAATCCGAGGTTGTGTGCCACGCTAAGCAGTTCGGGTGCCGCTGCAACCTGGTCCGGGCTCTGAGCGAGCACGTTAATACGTTGAAAGCGTTCGATATCGATTATCGGGCCCGGTCGATAAATCTGCATCTTGCCCTGGGTGCCGCGCGCGATGAGCGCAGGATAAGTTCCCTTGGCAACGCTGTTGTCGAGGAACTCGAAAAAGTATTTTGGTTTATCGCTGGCCAGCCACTTGAACAGTAACTTGGGCATGCCGGCATAAGCCTCGATGCAATGACCGAGAAAATCCTCCACCGCCTTGTAGCGTCCACGCATCAGTCCACGCTCCCAGCCCCGCTCGACAGTAGCCTGCGGTGGTGTGACCACGAAATACATGTACATGGTATCGATGTAGCGAACGTAAGTTTTATGCAGCACGCGGGTGATTTTTTCGCTGGCGAAGCTGTCGAAGCGGAAACGGTCAACCATCAGGTGTGGGATCGAATGGCGATGTTCGGCCTTGGCGCGGATGTAGTGATCTAGCTTGGTGTCGATGATATTGACTTCGTGACTGGTGAACCGGCCGGCATACTTGTAGGACTCGCCCAGGTCATCGTAGTCAAGCAGCATACGTCGCCAGATATCGGGGCTGATAGTGCCGTAGCCCTGTTCCTCGAAGCCCAGTTCGGTCATCATGTTGCCCAGCATCGGTCGCAACGAGCTTTTGCCGGCGGCCGAGGCGCCCTTCAGGCTGATCAGTATTGGAACCTCGGCCTCAGCAATGCGCTGGTATCCCTCGGCGGCGATTGCCTCGTCTACCAGGGCTCCGACTTTGCGGCCTATCTCCCGGCTGCCGAGGTAATTACAGGCATGCCTGACACAGATGTTTTTCAGATACTCTGGATCGTTACCGATAAATCCGCGAGCAGTCGCTATCGAACCCAGCACCCGATACAGGCTGCGGTACACGGCTGCGGAAAGCTCGTCGCTGGCGTTGAGCCCGCTTTGCTTGTAGCTGTTTATCAGCTCGAATTCGCGCTCCTGCCGGCTTTGTGGCGGCGCTGCGGGAGCCGGCTTCGAGCCCAGCAGTTTTGACCACAATGAAGGCGTGGCGCCTTTCGCGGGTGCCGGTTGCATCAGCGCCGCTTCGAGCTCCTGTGCGGTGAGGCCTTCGATGCGCGTGCGCATCGTGTCAAAGCCATGCTCGATTTGCATCAGTCGGGGAATAATATATTTGCTGAAAATTTTGCGCGCTATGTTGCGAAAATTGATACCGAGATCCTCTTCGGTTTCGCCTTCAAGCACGACAATATCGGCGGTGATACGCACGATCAGTTCATGTAAAACCAGTCGATGGGGTCGAAAACTGATCAGTTCTTCCGGGCTGAGCGCGGTTTCCCTGGCGAGTTCGTTGACCTGGTTAATTGTGGTGAATACATTGGCCGGATTATAAATGGTTTCTAACTCACGATATTCCGCCGGTATCTCCGACTCGATGCCCGGGTTCCAGGCCGAGTAGTTCTCATGGTTCATGCTGTTCGTTGTCCCCTGCATGGCGTCAGCTGGCTTAAACCGAGCCCTGTATCGCTAGCGGCCAGGATGCTGTGTCGAAGTCCGTTGTCGCCACTAATGTATGCTTACGTATTGTCTCAGGTTATCATCCTGCCAGGTCAATTCTGCAACGTGCCCAACAATAGAGAACAATGAAGACAGGAGTCAAGCTAGAAACGCTCAGCTGGATCGAGGCTGAACAGTGGTTTGCAGACAATCCGATTGTTGTGATACCACTGGGTGCGGCCGCCAAGGAGCACGGCCCGCATTTGCCGCTTAACAATGACGCGATAATCGCCACCTGGCTAAGCGAGCAGATCATGCAGTGCCTGGCAGTCGTGGTCGCACCCCTGATTAATTCATCTTTTTATCCGGCGTTTGTCGAGTACCCGGGTTCGATCAGTTTGCGCTACGAAACTGCGCGCGATGTTATCGTCGATACCTGCACCAGCCTGGCTAGTTTCGGACTGTCTCGTTTCTATGTCATCAATACCGGGTTATCGACGTTACGCCCGCTAGCCGAAGTCAAAACCCTGCTACCCGCAGGAATCTCCTTCGGGTATCTCAATCTTGATGCCGCGCTTGAGCGCTTGCCAGATGATTTGTTGACGCAGCGTTTCGGGTCGCATGCCGATGAACATGAGACATCCCTGATGTTGTATATTGCGCCCGAAGTGGTGGATATGAGTCAGGCTGTCGACGACGGCGCGGAGGGCGAAGGTCGGCTGACCCGCAGCAGGGGGCAGGGTCTGTGGTCAGCCTCGGGTGTTTTCGGGCAGCCGACTCTCGCCAGCGCCAGTAAGGGAAAAGTAATTGCGGAGGGCCTGTTGCGCCATGCCTGTGCGCAAATCGAGAGTCTCGATGAACAGGCCTGACAGGAAGTATCCGAGCGGTCTTCTGGTCGTGTTGATCTATAATAACCTGATCATTAATCAAAGGGATTGCGCGGCCGTTACTATCCTCTGTCGAATGCGGCCATGTGCATCACCCGAAAACGAGCGCCTCGCGAGCAGGAAACGCCATGTTCACGTGGCTGAAAGGTAGTCAGTCCTGGACTAACGTTGCACAGGGGAATAGCGCTTTGTCGATCATCTCAAGTTTCAAATCCCTGCTATTTTGCATCCTCCTGTCGATGCAGGCAGCTGTCGTGATAGCGGCACCCGCAGCTGAACTGGCGCTAACTGACAGTGAACGCCAGTGGCTCAATGAAAATCCCACGGTAAGTTTTACGGGCGACCCTAACTGGCTGCCATATGAGGCATTCGATGCCAATGGTGAATACATTGGCATTGTTGCAGAACATCTCAAATTAATTTCAAAAATTTCCGGTATAAGCTTCGACATAAGTCCCAGTGCAACCTGGACTGAATCGACTGAAAAGGCAAAATCCGGAATGGTGGATATATTATCCGAGACAGACGATTCCGACCTGAAATCCCACCTGGTGTTTAGCAACAGTTATTTATCCAACCCGATCGTAATCGCGATGCATAACAGGGAAAACTATGTTGAAAGCATTTCGGTAGTAAAAGATCGGAAACTCGCCCTGATTCGGGACTATGGCTATGCTTCAAAAATTCGTCGGCAGTACCCTGATATAGACTTTATAACGGTAGATGATATTCAGGATGGTCTCCTTGCAGTATCCACTGGAGAGGTCGATGCGCTCTTGTGCACATTGGCCCTGTGCAGTTACACCATTGCAGAGCTTGGTTTAAATAATGTCAGAATTGTCGGTAAAACAGAGTTTGATACCAAGCTGGCGCTGGGTGTACAAAAACAGCTTCCCGAACTGGTGTCCATATTAAACAAGGTCATAGACAGGATTAGCCCGGGCGAACAGCAGGTCATACTGGATGCCTGGATCAGGCAGAAATTCGCACCCAAAACTGATTATGCGCTGGTTTTCCAGGTGACCGCGGTAGCCTTAATTCTATTGGCGATATTTATATTCTGGAATCGACGACTGTCGCAGGAAGTCGCGCTCAGGATGTCGACAGAAAAGGAACTTAATCAGGAAATGGAAAAGCGCGAAGCGGTTTCATTCGAGCTTGAAAACCAGAACGCCGAACTGGAACGCTTTGCCTACACAGTGTCGCATGACTTGAAAACACCCCTGGTTACGATTAAGGGTTTTGTCGGCTTGCTGGGCAAGGATCTCGACGCCGGCGATATGCCCCGGGTTGCAGATGACATAGAAAAAATTAACGGCGCCGCAGATAAAATGGGCACCCTGCTAGATGATTTGCTGGAGCTGGGTCGAATCGGTCGAGTCATTGGGGATCCGGTAAGCTGCGACCTGTCCGAGATTGCAGCACAGGCGAGTCAGCTGATTGAAACCCAGATCGTCCAGTTGGGAATAGAAATTGTTATCGATGATATGCCAGTTGTGCAAGGCGATAAAACGAGACTCACAGAAGTTTTCCAGAACCTGATAGAAAATGCGATCAAGTTCATGGGCGATCAGCAAGAACCCCGTATTCATATTGGTGCAGTTGAAAAAGACGGTGTCATCTGTTGCTACGTGAAAGATAACGGCATCGGCCTAGAAGCACGCTTCCAGGAGCAGATATTTGGCCTGTTTGAAAGGCTGAGCGCCGAAGTTGGAGGCACAGGCGTAGGCCTGGCATTAGTAAAACGCATTATCGAGGTGCACGGTGGAAAAATCTGGGTTGAGTCCGAAGGCCTGGGCCTGGGCAGCACGTTCTGGTTTACCCTGGCAAAGGCTACCTGACCAGGCGCTAGAACACAGCCCGGATTAAACCACCTTCAAGCAATAGTTAACCCGGACACTCAGGCGCCGGCTTTCGCGGGTAGCCAGGCAATATTATTGTGTCGCGGCGTCATCCCGGATTGTCTCGACGCAAGTCCATCCGTAAGACTCCAGTTTGGTGATAAATCCACTGGCTTTTTCAGCGCAATAAGCGCCGTCATTCTGCGCACTCCAGAGCACCTGGTCTTCGGTGCCTTCGGTCAGTTTCTTGTAAACCACTTCGCAGGGTACAGGATTTGGAGTAAGTCGCTCAATATGTACCTCGCGGACATCGTTGTCATGGCGGCAACTCCACGAATCGGCGTAGGCATTAAGGGAAGTTGATAGCGAGATGAAAAGTATCAGTGCGGTTTGCTTGAGAACGGACATTGGTATTTGCTCCTTAAATTGAATTCGATGCGCACATGGACTGTCTGTAAATCAGTGCCAGCTCAGGCTCGCTTAAGTTAACTTATAATCACGATAATTTCACCCGTGAATACAGGATAAAGGCTGTTATTTGATGCCAGGAGGTGATTTTCAGAGTCAGGAATTTATCCTATAGTGATAATCTGAACAGTTGGTAAAAACTGAACTCAAAACAGAGACCTGATATGGCGCGAATATTAACGGCAGTTTGTATGATTATGGCATTGGTGCTTGCCGGCTGTGTCACGACCGGAAATGTAACTCCGGGGGAAAAGCGGCAGGCAATTCTTGCCATGAAGAGCGAAGTTCTGTCCGATCTCTACCAGCTGAAGCCGGATGTTAAAACCCAGCTTTCCCGCGCTCCGGGCTACGCGGTGTTCAGCAACGCCAATATCAACATTGTGTTAGCCAGTTTTGGCGGTGGCCAGGGTGTCGTCAGAGATAATTTGAGCGGTAAATACACTTACATGAAGATGGGTGAGGTTGGCGTCGGCCTGGGTCTCGGTGCCAAAGACTTCCGTCTGGTATTTATCTTCCATACCAGTGATGCCATGGATCGTTTCGTGGAGAGTGGCTGGGCGTTGGGTGCACAGGCCGATGCGGCAGCCAAGGCCGACGATAATGGCGCGGCTGTTGGTGGTGAGGTTACGGTCGATAACATGACCATTTACCAGTTAACCGAGGCGGGCCTGGCGCTGCAGGCGACGGTCAAAGGCACGAAATTCTGGGCCGATGACGAATTAAACTAGACCGCTCCCTGTTTATCCGGAATCTCGCGTGTTCGCCTGGCGATATAATCCAGTAGCGCTTCGTCTAGCGCCGCATCGATGGGTGGTGCTTCGTATTTATTAAGCCATTGCCTGGCCTTGCGCACGCCGACCGCCTCGCTGTCGAGTCTGCCTTCGATGTCCCATTGTTCGTAGGAATTATTATGCTGCGAATCGAAGATGAACAGGTTGCTGTTGAGGGTATGGGTTTCACCGAGAAAGTGTCCCCCGGGTCCGACCCGCTTGGCGGCTGCGAAGACTTCCTCGATGTCGCTGAAATCCGGACCCTGCAGGAAATGGTAAAAAGCATCGAGTTGTTCGAAATCGATCATTGTCTTGCCGTATCCAACCGTTAAGGCACCTTCAAGCATACCCCCGGCCATGGTCATCCAGTTGGCATCGGAGAGCATGCTCGGGAATAACCCCCACATTGAATCGTAAGCAGCCTGCATGTCGCCCGATTTTGAGGTCGCCACGTTTAAAATCGAGCGGTGCGGTAACTTGTAATGGCGTGCCATCGAGCTCGACAGGAATTGCACCATCGCCGAGTCCGGTGACCCGTGTACCGGGGCACCGCTATTGAGCGCGACGGTCATCGCGGGTACACCGAACAGCATCGGTGCGCCGGGGCGAATGATTTGCGTCATGGCCATCGCCATCAGCGCCTCGGCAAGTACCACGCCGACCGTGCCGACGTTGCTTGCCGGCGTGCTCGCGGCCGCCATCGAAAACGGCGAACACATGACCGCCTGGTTGTTCATCGCATACACCTTGAGTGCATCGAGCATGGTTTCGTCCCACACCAGCGGTGAATTGGCGTTTATCAACGACGTGGTGACGGTGTTGTTGGTGGCAAACTCCTCGCCGAACACGATCTTCATCATATCTACCGTATCCTCGGCGCGCTCGCGCGCGGTGACGTTACCGATGATCGGTTTGTCCGAGTATTTCAGGCCGCTGTATGCCATGTGCAGATGTCGATGCGGCACCGGGATATCGACCGGTTCGACGATGGTGCCACCGGCGATATGCACGGTCGAAGCCATGTGATTCAGCTTTTGCAGGTTATTCAGATCCTCCAGCGTCGCGTAACGGCGTACCCCTTCCAGGTCGCGTACAAACGGCGCGCCGTAGGAAGGCGAGACCACCGCGTGCCCGTCGCCGATGCGTACCGTGCGCTCCGGGTTGCGCGCATGATGAACGTAGGAAGATGGAATCCTGCCAATCAGTTCAAGTAATTCATCACGGCCGATAAAGACGCGTTCACCCTTTATCTCGGCGCCGGTCTGGCGCCAGTAGTCGAGCGATTCCTGGTCCTGAAAATCGCAACCGATTTCTTCCGCCACGCGCATCGCGAAATCATGGATCAGTTCCACGCCTTCCTGGTTGGTGACTTCCATGATCGGAATGCCACGCCTGATTTCCGGATGATGCACGATGGCGGCGTTCGCCACCGCCGCGCGCCGTGCCGCGCTGCCGCCTCGTCGTCTGCTTCGTGTCGCCATAGTCGGTTTAGTCCTGGTTCAGGGTTTCGAGGCAGGCTTCGAGTTCAGCTAACCCGACCGCGTCCAGATTGTGCAGCGGTGCGCGCACGCTGCCGGCGTCGAAACCGCGCAAGCGGCTGGCGGCCTTGACCTTGGCAATGTACTGACCGCGCCAGATACAGAGCAGCGATGGAATCATGCGTTGCCACAACCTCATCGCGCCGACATGGTTGCCACTGACCACCAGGTCGTAAAGTTGCACGCATTCACGCGGCATGTAGTTGGCGCCGCCCCAGATGCAGCCCTGTGCGCCGGCGATGAATGCGAATACGGTGTTGGGATCGCAACCGTTCAGAACCCGATACCCGGTGGCAAGATATTCCTGGTGCGTCGTCATATCGCCGGCACTGTCCTTGATGTAATTGAAGTGTTCCAGTTGATTGAGATTTTTGAACAATTCGACTGAAATACCGATCCCGGTAGTTTGCGGGATGTTGTAACCGACGATGTCGACTTCGACCACAGCATCGATACTGCGGTAAAACTCGAACAGGCCGTCATCGTCTTCGGGGCCCTCGAGGTAAGGCGGCAAGATCATCAATGCATCGGCCCCGAGTCCCTGTGCGTGGCGCGAACGCTCGATCACCTCATCGACTACCAGCGCCGATGTCTGGCAAATCAGGTTGCAACGACCGTCTATGCGTCGCGCGCCGAGTTCGTAAAGCCGATTGCATTCCTGCTGTGTCAGGTAGGGATGCTGACCGGTGCCGGCCCCGAGTACCAGTCCGTGAACCCCGGCGTCGATGTAAACATCGATCAACGCTTCCCAACGCGCATAATCAATACTG
>CALDDP010000050.1 GCA_937936805.1 uncultured Gammaproteobacteria bacterium
GACAATGCAGACTGAAACCCTGTGGTTGATCGTGCTTGGCTGCGGTGCGGCAACCTTTGCCTGGCGTTTTCTCGGCGTGCTCCTGGTAAGGCGCATCGATGCCAATGGCGCCATTTTCCAGTGGATAACCTGCGTTTCCTATGCGATGCTGGCGGGGCTTATTTTCCGCATGGTGATAATGCCGGAAAGCGAACTGGCCGGCGTTCCGCTGGTAATTCGAATAGCCGCAGTGGTGATCGCGTTCGCGGCTTACTTCCTGTTCAGGCGCCGCCTGGTAGCCGGCGTGCTGGCTGGCGGTATCAGCCTGTCGACGATGGTGCTGTGGTTTGGTTGAATCAATGCCGGTGGCGGTTATCGCCGGCGCGAGAGATGATCAGCCGGTCATTTGCGTTGTTGGGTGTTTCTTCTTGAAGAAGGCGCCGTAGATGCTGGCGCAGAGCGTCAGTATGCCCGCAATCAACAGTCCAAGCGCAATTGGCCTATCGAAATAGCCACTCCATTCGAAGTGCAGCATCTGCATTGCCTGGGCAAAGGTCTGCTCGCCGATCTTGCCGAGGATCAGGCCAAGCACGATACCGGCGACCGAGTATCCAGAACGGCGCAGGAAAAATCCGACCACACCGGCGAGAAACATGACGATGACATCGATAGTCAGGCCACGCACCGCGTAGGCGCCAACCGTGGCGAGTAACAGGATCATCGGCGCGAGGAACTGGAACGGTATGCGCAGCAGGTTGATGATGGTCTTGGTTTCGAGGAAACCGACAAACAGGATCGACACGTTGGCGAAGAACATGGCTGCGAACACGACCCAGACCAGGTCGGCGCTGTTGAGAAATACCAGTGGGCCGGGTTCCATATCGTGCATCTGGAACACGCCGACCATCATCGCGGTTAGCGCGCCACCGGGTAAACCGAGCGCCAGCAGCGGTATCATCGCCGCACCCGTGGCCGCGTTGTTGGCGGTTTCCGAAGAAATCACCCCTTCGAGCTTGCCCTTGCCGAATTCCTCGCGATTCTTCGACCAGCGCACGGCTTCGTTGTAGCCCATAAATGCCGCCAGCGTCGCGCCGATGCCGGGCAGGATGCCGCAAAAGAAGCCGATCACGATCGAGCGAAAGACGGCCCACTTATGCGCGATGAGTTCGCTTAAACTTGGAAAATCCACGCTCAATTTGGGTGCGTTGTAGGAACCCCTGGCTTTCTTTTCCGCCTGCACAAAAATTTCCGATACCGCGAAGAAACCGAGGATCGTCGGAATAAAGTGAATCCCGGCCAGCAGGTATGGCATTTCGAAATCGTAGCGTTCGATGCCACCCACCGGGTCGAGTCCAACCACCGCGACCATCAATCCAATCAGAATTGACAGCCAGCCTTTCCAGAAGGTTTTGGCGCCGACCGATGAGGCCACCGCCAGGCCAAAGAAGACCAGTGCGAAAATCTCGGGCGGTCCGAACGCCGAAATCGCCCAGTCGGCGATCGGTGCGGTAGCGAGCATCATGATAATGCAGGAGATGCTGCCACCCAGCGCGGAACACATGACCGCGGCACCGACGGCTTTGCCGGCCTGGCCCTTCTGCGTCATCGGGTAACCATCGAATGCGGTCGGCGCGTTTTCCGGCGCGCCCGGAATGTTAAACAGGATCGCGGTAATGGCGCCGCCGTAGACCCCGGTACAGTAGATCACCGAAAACAGCATAATGCCGTGTTCGGGCGACAGGTGCGCGGTAAAAGGCAGCAGGATAGCGGCCAGCGTCAACATGCTCACGCCAGGGATGGCGCCGAACAGCATGCCGCCAATGACGCCACCGAAGAAAATCAGGATGCCGATCGGATCACTGAACAGGGTGATGGTGCCGGTTAGAAAATTATCGAATGCGTCCATAGGTTACCTACTGCAACACCGTGACTACCCAGCTACCGATATCGTAGAACGGATGTATATTGCCCACCGGCAAACCAACGAACAGAATTTTTACGAACAGCAGCATCAGCAGACCGAAAATCAGCGCCATGATCGCCATCATTGGTTTGGGCCGTTGTTCGCCAAACAGGAACATGACGCCAATAATGAAAAATGGCGCCAGCGAGTAAAAACCCATGTCTTCGAGCAATGCCGCAAAAAACAGCGGCAGCGTCAGAATTGCACCGACCATGTTGCGGCGCATGTAGTAGATGAAAATTCCGATCAGGATTGCGGCGCAGACAATACGGATCAAATGTACCGTCGTTCCCTCTGCAGATAGCAGGGCAACGATCCAGTCGGGGATGCGCATATACGCAAACGGGATCAGCAGCAGGCCGAAGGTCGAGGCGTACCATTTGATATCTTCGTGATGCGCATCGTGTGCGGCTTCTTCGGCGTCGTCGTGGGTCGCGGCGTCTATAATTTCCGACGAGACTTCATCGCCGCGTTTCCAGTGGTGAAACAGCTGGCCGAGCGCCGCGATGGTCATCAACAGGATAATGGCACGCGGCCAGGCGGTTGCGCCGAACTTGTAGATTTCAATATCTTTTTCGAATTCGAAGGAATAGATGTACAGGAACAGACAAAGCCCCAGCCACAGGCCGGCTTCTACCAGGTGTCCGGTTCTCAGTTTGCCCATGGTTCAGCCTTCGATCTGGAGCGATATGCAGTGCCCGGGGAAATTCCCGGGCACTGCATGACCTGAGTCTTCATTTCAGGAGCTACTTAATTTCCAGCCCCATTTGCTTGTAGACGTCACGGTATTGACCGATGGTAGTGGTTATCAGGTCTTGAGAACCCGCGGTATCGCGATAACTTTCGATCAGGGTCATGTACTTGCTATCGTTGAACTTTTGATAGCTGGGCTGGCAATAAGCCTTTTGAAAAGCCCACTGCAGCCATTCGATACGGTCGGCAGGTGTACCCTTGTGCACGTAAAAGCCACGGAAGCGGAACAGTGGATCAAACTTCAGTCCGGCGTCGGTCAGGCTTGGTACGTCGGCAAATGCCGCGGGACGTTCCTTCAGAATGGTTAGAATCGGCTTGAACTTGCCTGCATCGAGGAACTTGCGTACGTCACCGGGCTGCTCGAACAGCGCGTCAACCTGGCCGCCGGCCAGTGCGCCGTAACGCGGGGCCCCCTTGTCGAAGGAAATCTGCTGAATTTTCATGCCGGTGGCGTCGGTGATGTACTTCATCGTGACACGCTCCATTGAGCCTTCCTTGGATACATTGGCGATAGTTGCCTTGCCGTTTTGCGCCTTGACCCAGGTGACGAAAGAATTCCAGTCGGTGAAACGATCTTCGTTGGTGCGAATGTATATTTGCGAAAAGGTAATCTGCGAGGTCACCAGCGGGATCAGGTCGGTGGCCGGATTCGGCTTGCTCGAATCGAGCGCATGCGCGCTGGAGGCATCATCGATGTGCTCGAGAACGGTATATCCGTCGGCTGGTGCAGCCATGTAGGAAGTCATTCCTACCGTGCCTGAACCGCCCGGCTTGTGATCACGGTTGATTGCTACGGTGGTCAAATCGGTTACCGCCTGGGCCATGGCCTGTGCGACCTGACCCGAGCCACCGGCAGGGCCGTAAGGTACCACCATGGTCAACGCGCGCGCAGGGAATCCACCGGGATAATCCTTCGTAGCTGGTAAAGCGTCGGTTGCGCAGGCGGCGTAAACGGTATTGGCGGAAAGCGCCGTAGTGGCCAGGGCAATACTGCATGCGGCCAGATATTTTCTGAGTTTCATTGTGCTCCTCCGGGTTGTTTTATTTTGAGTCAAACTAATTATTAGAATATTCCGGCGGATGGTATACAAGCTTGCCAGTACTGTCTAGCATCAGTGCGCTCAGTGCCCGGGCATTAATGACTATCCTTGCCTTCTCTAAAAGTCATCCCCTACTGTTGCTGTCGCCCCAGCCTCCATACTGCTGGTATACCAACGCTCTGCTGCCGTTACCCATGTGACCGGTTTCAACTGTTACCCATGTGCCCGGTACTACACGCGGGGATGACAAGGAAACCGCAGAGGATGACTGGAATTTTTTACTGGTAGGCCCGCCACAGCATCGAGGCTCCCGAAATCATCAGGATGACGATAATCAGGTTACGAAACCTCGCCTCGCTGATGTGACCGCGCAGGCGCTGTCCGGCCAGCAGTCCCAGCGTCACCGGCAACGTGGCGAAGCCTGAATAGAGCAGCAGGCGTTGATCGAGAATGTCGTATAAAAACAGGGTGATCGTCCAGGGCACGACCGCGCTGACGTAGAGAAAGCTGATCGTACTGACAAACTGGTTCTTGGAGAGGCCTCGGATCGAAATCAGGTAGGTAATCAGCATCGGTCCGAAAAACGACGATACTCCGCCGATGAGACCGGAGGCGCCACCAAACAGGACACCGGCAGGTTTAACCAGTCGATCGGGTAAATGCAGGCGAAACCGTGAGCCCTGCAGCAGGGCGAAGGCGATGACTGCGGCCCCGACCAGCACCAGCAGTGTTTTCTCGTCGATCACGGACAGGATTTTGACACCGGCCCAGGTACCGATAAGGATGGCAATGAAAGTCGGCCAGAAGCGAGCTATTGTCGCGGTGCCGCGCTCGGCCTGGGCGAATTGCCACAGGTTGGCAACCACCACCGGCACCGCCATGATGGCGATCGCCATTTGCGGCGGCAGCACCTGCGCCATCATCGGTACAGTCAGCAACGGCGTGCCGACGCCGAGAGCACCCTTGATAAACCCCCCGCAACAAAGTGCGAAAAAGCACCAGGTTACGATCCAGGGTCCGTATTCAGCCAGCAAAACGGGAATCCTCGAATAAAGCGCAGCATCTTAATCAGTTCGCGATTTTTTGGGAAGCAGTGCTGACGG
>CALDDP010000051.1 GCA_937936805.1 uncultured Gammaproteobacteria bacterium
GGTCAGGTGTCGGGCGGCCACAATAACCCTACTGCTTGTACTTTGATGTAGATGCGCTCCTAAATTATCATACGGCCTCTTTGTTTCCGGATGACTGCAATGCTCGAAACCAACCAGCCCGCTCCCGATTTCACCGCGATCAACCAGGATGGCGACGCTATCAGTCTTGCGCAATTCCGGGGCCAGAAAAACGTGGTGCTCTACTTCTACCCCAAGGACGACACCCCTGGCTGCACCACCGAGGCCAACGAATTTACCGCGCTGATCGATCAATTCACCGCCGCCGATACCGTTGTACTCGGAGTAAGCAAGGATACCTGTGAAAAGCACCAGAAATTCATCAAGAAACGCGGTCTCAAGGTCGATTTGCTGGCAGACACGAGCGGGGAACTCTGCGAGCTGTACGGTACCTGGGGCGAACGCAAGTTCATGGGCAGGACCTACATGGGAATCGGTCGTTCCACCTTTGTCATCGACAAGCAGGGCAAGCTGGCCGAGGTCAACTACAAGGTAAAAGCGAAAGGTCATGCCCAGGCAATGCTCGAACTGGTACAGGGCCTGGCTTAAGCGGTTATCGCTCGTCCCCGCGACAGCGTAACCGGTTGCGCCGGTCTCGACTTCCCGCACGTCCTGAACTTATTGAAAAAAAAGGGAATTTCGCACTTGTGGTATCGCGCTACATCATTATAATCGCGCGCCTGAATCCTCCCTGCATACCCCTATGACTACCCAACGAGAAAATCTGCGTAACATCGCAATCATCGCGCACGTCGATCACGGCAAAACCACGCTGGTCGACCAGTTGCTGCGACAGTCCGGCACGCTTGACGCGCGGGCCGAGGTCAGCGATCGCATGATGGATTCAAACGATCTCGAAAAGGAACGCGGGATTACGATTCTTTCCAAGAATACCGCGATCAACTGGCATCACGAGCAGGATCAGCAGGACTACCGGATCAATATCGTCGATACCCCCGGGCACGCCGACTTCGGTGGTGAAGTCGAGCGCATCCTGTCGATGGTCGATTCGGTACTGTTGCTGGTAGATGCCGTCGAAGGGCCCATGCCACAAACCCGCTTCGTCACCCAGAAGGCTTTTGCAATGGGATTTACCCCGATCGTGGTAATCAACAAGATCGATCGCGACGGTGCCCGCCCCGACTGGGTTATCGACCAGGTGTTCGACCTTTTTGATCAACTCGGCGCCACCGATGAACAGCTCGATTTCCCGGTTATCTATGCCTCGGCACTCGATGGGTATGCGAGCATGAACGACCAGGATCGCAGCGGTAACATGGACCCTCTTTTTGCGGCCATCATTGCACATGTCGCTCCGCCCGCGGTCGACCTTGACGGTCCATTCCAGCTGCAGGTTTCCAGTCTCGACTACGACAGTTACAAGGGTGTGCTTGGCATCGGGCGCATCAGCCGCGGGCGCGTCATCCGCAACTCGGCGATAAAGCTCATCGGCGCCGACGGCAAGATTCGCGATGGACGCATGATGCAATTATTTGGTTTCGACGGCCTGCAGCGGGTTGAGGTCGAAACTGCCGAAGCCGGTGACATTATTGTTTTCTCCGGGATCGAAGAGCTCTATATCTCCGACACTCTGTGCGATCGCAATAGTGTCGAAGCCCTGCCACCGCTAACCGTGGATGAGCCGACCGTCAGTATGACTTTCAGCGTCAACAGTTCACCCTTTTCCGGCCAGGAAGGTAAATTCCTGACCTCCCGACAAATCGATGAGCGCCTGCGGCGCGAGTGCCTGCACAACGTGGCTTTGCGCGTCGAGCAGCTGGGTGATTCTGACAAGTTCCGGGTCAGCGGACGCGGTGAACTGCATCTGGGTATTCTCATCGAAAACATGCGCCGCGAGGGTTTCGAGTTATCGGTGTCGCGTCCCGAAGTCATCATCCGTGAAATCGACGGGGTTGATTGCGAACCCTACGAACAGTTAACCGTTGATGTCGAGGAGCAATACCAGGGAGCGCTGATGGAGGCGCTCGGTAACCGCAAGGCCGACCTGAAGAACATTCTGCCCGACGGGCGTGGTCGTGTGCGTCTCGACTACGAAATCCCGTCTCGGGGGCTGATCGGATTCCAGTCCGAATTCATGACCCTGAGTTCCGGCACCGGGCTTATCTATCATGTCTTCGACCACTATGGTGCTAAAGTCGAGGGTACAATCGGGCAGCGTCAGAACGGCGTGCTGATTTCAACCGCCACCGGCAAGGCGCTGGCCTACGCGCTGTTCAACCTGCAGGAGCGTGGCCGCTTGATGATCGGCCATGCGGAACCAGTCTACGAGGGCATGGTAGTCGGCATTCACAGCCGCGCCAATGACCTCGTGGTCAATCCACTCAAAGCCAAACAGCTCACCAACATCCGTGCCGCCGGCACCGACGAAAACCTGATTCTTACCAAACCGGTGAAAATGACCCTCGAACAGGCACTCGAATTCATCGACGACGATGAACTGGTCGAAGTCACGCCAAAAAGCATTCGCATTCGCAAGAAGCTCCTGCTCGAGCACGAACGCAAACGCGCCTCACGCAGCAGCGCCGCCTGATCCGGATCTACCCGGCGCTTTTGTTACACAGCGCCCGCCACTATAATTACTCGCTATCGGCGGGTCTGAACCCGCGCACGGGATTAGCCCGCAACTGTGCATGAAGATTAACTATTTCGCCTTTGGCTCCAATCTATCGAGTCCGCGCCTGCTGGAGCGTATCCCGCTGGCGTCAAAACACTGTGTCGCAACGCTGCCACAGCATCGACTGCGCTGGCACAAAAGCGGGCAGGATCGTTCAGGTAAATGCGACATCGAATTTACCGGCAGCATGACAGACCAGGTTTACGGAGTCATATACCAGATGACGCACAACGAGAAGCTGGAGCTCGACATCTATGAAGGCGCGGGTATCGGCTACGAGCGCAGGCAGATCAACGTAACCGCGTTGCACGGTGCAACAATCGATGCCTTCACCTACTACGCTCTTGAAATCGATCGCCTGCTGCAACCTTATCACTGGTACAAGGAACATGTAGTGCGGGGTGCACTGGAGCATGAGTTTCCTCCACACTATGTCGCACACATTCAGTCGACAGCGTCGATCGCCGATGACGACGCCGAGCGACATTCCCGAGAACTATCCATTTACCTGGAGGACGAATGAAGAACATCCTCGTTTTGCAACATATCGCGCTCGAAGACCCCGGCTACATCAAGGACCTGATGGAAGCGGACAACTGGCAACTGACGCAGATCGAGCTCGACGAGGGAGAAGCCATCCCCGACGACCTGAGCGGCTTCGATGCAATGCTGTGTATGGGTGGACCGATGGATACCTGGATGGAAGACGAGTACCCGTGGCTGATCGAAGAGAAGCGCCGCATTCGCGAATGGGTTGTCGAGCTGCAGAAACCATTTCTGGGGTTCTGCCTCGGCTGCCAGTTGCTGGGCGAAGTGCTGGGCGGCAAGGTGCAGGCTTCCGATCCGGCCGAAATCGGGGTGCTTGATATCGACATGACGGCAAACGCTCGACAGGACGCCCTGTTTAGCGGCTACCCCGAATCGATCAAGGCGGTGCAATGGCATTCCTATGAAGTGACCGATCTCGAACACAATTCCGCAGTAACCGTGCTCGGATCATCGCCCGGCACCCGCTACCAGATATTCAAATACCGTGAGCACGCCTATGCGATCCAGTTTCACGTCGAGGTCCGCAGCGATACGGTAATGCAGTGGGGTTGCGTGCCGGAATACAAAGCGGCACTGGAAAACAGTCTCGGCACCGACGCACTAACGGGGTTCGATCAGGCGGCCCGCGCAGCCATGCCGGAAATGAACCGCCTCGCAGCTCTGCTCTATGAAAACTTCAAAAAGATTTTATAGACGAGGTGTAAAACAGAGTACACGCACTTTGCCGGGCAGCGTCGGATTAAACAGGTGGTTGTGCCAGTAGGTGGCCTGGAACATTTCGTCATCCTGGTCCAGCGATCTGACGTCGAAATCGAAACCGTACTCGATACTGCCCTCGGCAAAGCGTAGCTGGCACTGGCCCGCCTTGAGCAGCGCATAGGCGGTGGGCGAATCTTCACCGAACAACGCGGTCAATTCATTTTCGAACTGATCGGTTTCATGGTAGTGCAGCTCGGCCAGGATGCGCAGGCCGTTTTTAATCCACTCGCGCGAGTCATGCGTTTTACGGATGATATGGCGGAACTCGCTGGTTCTATCAGCGGGATCCCGGCGGTTTATCAGGAAGTTCATGCGCGCCTGCTCGTCACCGCCCGAAATCGCGTGGATTCCGGCGCTCATCCCAGCGCTGGGTCGCCCGTCCTTCTCACGCATACTCATTTTGCGCAGCCGGCACTGCCAGGAAATAAAACGTTGATAGTCTTCGGCGGTTTTCATCGGGAAACGGGAACAAGTCCTCTAACTGACCCTGGTGCTTATCCAGGCGAATTTCATCCGCCGGGGCCACGCATGGCACAGGCAGCAGGATTTATATCGGCGTATCTTAGGGGCAGGCGGGATGAGAAAGTATCACGAAAACGACACATAGCTCAGGCGCTATAAATTCAGGCGGGTCATTTGTCGCGCAACAGGGCATTGCGAATCGGCGCGTAGAGAAATTCGGTGAGCCCGGCAACCGTGATTAGCGCCATGCCGGTAAGTTCGCGCAGGCCAACCGGTTCGTTGGCCCAGATCGCCGCGGTGAAACCGCCAACGCTAAGCTCGGTCATGAACAGCAATCCAACCACTCCGGGATTCAGATGCGGCGCACCCCAGAAGGCCGCGTAGGCCCCGGGAATAACAATAATTGCAATTGGAATCCCCCAGGGTAGAACTTCGACAACAACGGACCAGTCCGGAAAATCTATTTCTCCCGCCATGGGCGACAGCGCAAGCAGGATAGCGGCGATGGTACCGTAAAGAAAATATACCGAGCAGATTTCCATGCTGCGGCTGCCATCGTCCTGGCGCAGCAACACGGCTGCAACCGCCCAGCCCAAAGCACCGATCAGCGCCATCCAGTCACCGATGTTTTCTGGCCACGGATAACCCAGATCGACACCGAACATGACTAGCATTCCCGCGAGGCCGAACAGAATCGCCAGCACCCGCGCGGGCGTGACAATTTCGCCCAGAACAATTCGTGCCAGCAACAACGACCATACAGGCGTAGTGTAGTAAAGCACCAGTCCGCGCACGACCTCCGTGTAAAGCAACGCGTTGGAGTAAAACGCCAGCGAGATCCCGGTCGCAATTCCGATGAAATGCAGGGACCAGCCGCAGCGCGCTATGCGTCGCCAGTTAACCAGAATCCACGGAGAAAACAGTATTAACGGGAGGCCGTAAAAGAGCACCGTGGCCCAGGCATCGGTAACGCCAGCGCTATCCATGCCCCGCAACGGAATCCAGAACAAACCCCAGGCGACGCCACTATAGGCGCAGGCCAGACTGGCCCGTGCTTTCAGGCTCAATCCGGAAAACATGTAAGCATCAAAGAAACGTCAAAGAAGCTTAAAAGGGGCCAGTGTCGATTAATCCAGGAACAATTCATCTTTCCTGATGCCGGCAAATCAATCGACACTGGCCCCTTTAAAATAATGGACTAGCAGTCGAGGGTGTTCTCTCTTTCCCAGGAGCTAAGGTGTGTCGTGTAGCTGTCCCAGGCCTGCATCTTGAGCTTGACGTAGGCATCTACCAGTTCATCGCCGAGACCTTCGCGCATCACCTTGTTCTTGTCGAACTGGCGAATCGCATCGAGCAGGTTCAGCGGCAGCATGCGCGCGCTCTTGGCGCGATGCCCTTCCTCGTACATGTTGAGGTGGGTCGGTTCGCCCGGATCGCGTTTATTGGCGATGCCATCGAGAATCGCCGCCAGTACCCCGGCCTGCATCAGGTAGGGATTGGCCGCGCCATCCATCAGGCGCAGTTCGAAACGCCCGTCTTCCGGCACACGAATCATATGGGTACGGTTGTTGCCGGCATAAGTAACCGCGTTCGGCGACCAGGTCGCTCCCGACATGGTGCGCGGTGCGTTGATGCGTTTGTAGCTGTTAACTGTCGGGTTAAAGATCGCGGCCAGGTCGGAGGCGGAGTGCATGATACCGCCTAGCGCCTTGTAGGCCAGCGGTGACAATCCCAGTCCACGTGGATCCTTGCGACTGGTTTCAAAAAGGTTTTTCTTGCCGGCGCGATCCCACAACGAGACGTGCGCGTGGCAACCGTTACCGGTCAGGTGCGTGAACGGCTTGGGCATGAAGGTCGCGCGCATGCCATGTTCTTCGGCAATCGACTTGACCATGAACTTGAAGAACACGTGCTTATCGGCGGTTTTCAGCGCGTCGTCGTAGTCCCAGTTCATTTCGAACTGACCGTTGGCGTCTTCATGGTCGTTCTGGTAAGGATTCCAGCCGAGCTTGAGCATGCAGTCGCATATCTCGCCGACCACCGGGTACTGACGCATCAACGCCAGTTGATCGTAGCAGGGCTTGGCCTGGGTATCGGCCTGATCGGCGAGCTGGGTACCGTCGGGAGTAATCAGGTGATATTCGCACTCGACTCCGGTTTTCATGCGGTAACCTTTCTTCTGTGCTTTGGCGAGCTGACGCTTCAGGGCAACGCGGGGCGAGGCTTCGACTTCCTTACCGTCCATCCACAGGTCGGCGGCAACCCAGCCGATTTCCGGCTTCCACGGTAGCTGGATCAGGCTCTCCGGATCCGGAATCGCAAACATATCAGGATGCGCCGGTGTCATATCGAGCCAGGCCGCGAAGCCGGCAAACCCGGCACCGTCTTTCTGCATGCCCTTGATGGCACGCGCCGGCACCAGCTTGGCGCGCAGTACGCCGAACAGGTCGACCCAGCTCACCAGAAAATATTTTATCTTTTTTGCCTTAGCGATCGCTTCGAGATCTTTAGCCACTTTTAAGCCCCCTATGAATTTTTGGTTATGTCGTTGCGGACAATTCTATATCCAATTAATGCTGATGCAAGCTGCCCGCCATCGGCACCCCGGCCGCCCTGGACACCACCAGCGTAATCGCCCGCAAATCCTCGGGCTCCAGATTCTGTACGTTGGTTTTACCGGTACAGCGTGCCATCATC
>CALDDP010000052.1 GCA_937936805.1 uncultured Gammaproteobacteria bacterium
TGCCAGCAGATGCAGCGGTTGATCGCGGGTGAGATTGAGCGCAGCGACATTTTCATGTTCTGGCTCAAATGGCTGTTGAAACTGGTGATCGATGTTCAGAATCCAGTTGAAGTAGTAGGCATCGGCATGCTCGCGCCTGAAGTTACGCACCGATTCCATCCCGGCCGTCATTTCGCGCGCTACCTTGGTTGTGTCATCGATAATGATGCTGTAGTGCTGCTGGGCATCCCGACCAAGCGTTAGTTTGATGAACTCGTCGATACGACTGAAATAATCACTCGAACCAGCCGGACCGCTCAGAATCAAGGGAAAAGGGATGTGCCGATTTTCAGGATTCAGCAGGATGCCCAGAATAAAAAGGATTTCTTCGGCAGTACCGACACCACCAGGAAATACGATAATGCCATGGCCCGCGCGCACGAAAGCTTCGAGGCGTTTTTCGATGTCAGGCAGAATTACCAGTTCGTTGACAATCGGGTTGGGCGATTCAGCGGCTATTATGCCGGGTTCGGTCAGGCCGACGTAGCGGCCGCGATCGATGCGTTGCTTGCTGTGTCCAATTGCAGCACCCTTCATTGGCGCTTTCATGGCACCGGGACCGCAGCCGGTGCAGATATTCAGCTTGCGTAAACCCAGTTGATAGCCCACTTCCTTGCAATAAACATATTCGAGCCGTCCAATCGAGTGCCCGCCCCAGCAAACCACGAGGTTGGGTTCGGTTTCCGCTACCAGCGCGCGCGCATTACGCAGGATATGGAACACCACGTTGGTAATGCCTTCACTGGTGTTAGTGTCGAATATCTGGTTGGAGGCTATCTTGTTTTTGACATAGGAAACATCACGCAACACCGTGAATAACTGCTCCTGGATGCCGTTTATGACCTTGCCATCGACGAATGCGCTTGCGGGCGCATTTTCGATTTCGAGTTTTATCCCCCGTTCCTGCTGGATTACCCGGATTTCGAAGTCCCGGTACTGATCCAGTACTTCGCGTGCGTCGTCGGTGGTGCTGTCTACATTTAACACCGCCAGAGAACAGCGGCGAAAGGTATCATAGAGGCCGTCGTCCTGATTGCCCTGCCTGAGCTGGCTGACCTCGAGCTGAGACAGTATGTCCATCTTGCCGCGCGGGGTAAGGCGAGTAATTGCAGTGTTATTAGTCATCGCTCAAGGTGTCGAAATTTGTTCTATAGTATAGTGCAACAGCAAGGAGAATCATGACATGAGTGATCAATTATTCGAAGTCGCATTTTCCGGTCAGGTCAGTGAAGACGCGAATCTGGAGGATGTTAAAGCCAGAGTGGGCAAGATGTTCAATGCCGACGATGCCAAGCTGGCACAACTGTTTTCCGGCAAGCGCATCGTAATCAAGAAAAATATAGATCAGGCCACTGCGGCCAAGTACAAGACGGCGCTTAATCGAGCCGGGGCCGAGTGCGAAGTGATTCCATCGGGTGCCGCGGTGCCCCCGGTGCAAGCTGCCGCTCCGGCAGCAGCCCCGGTTGAGTCTGCAGGCGCTTCTGCGCCGCCATCAGCCGAATACGAAACAAGATATGAGGGTGAGATTGAACCACCTCCGCAAACCGACCCGCTTGGAATTACCGGGGATCAAATTGAAGATCTCGCTGCTTCTATCGCACCGGTTGGTAGCGAACTGCAGGATTCCTACGCAGAACCCGAAGAACCCCAGATCGACATAACCGGCCTCGATATCGCCCCCGTCGGCAGTGATATCGGCACTGCAAAAAAAGATCCTGAGCCACCGCCACCCGACACTTCCGGTATCACCCTGGCCGATTAACCTGTTATCCCGCTTTGTGGCCTCGACTTTTACAGACCTGGCTTTTGCTGCGCTACCCTAGAGCATTTCGGAGGCATAATCGGCGAGGCGGGAGCGTTCGACGTTCATCAGCGTGATATGCCCGCTGTGTTCCCAGTGTTTGAATCGATCTACCACGTAAGTCATGCCTGAGGTCGTTTCCGTCAGGTAAGGCGTATCTATCTGCTTGAGATTACCGAGACAGACGATCTTGGTGCCGGTACCGCTGCGGGTAACCAGGGTTTTCATTTGCTTCGGGGTCAGGTTCTGCGCTTCATCGATAATTATGTACTTGTTTTGAAAGGTGCGCCCGCGCATGAAATTGAGTGAACGGATCTTGATGCGATTGCGCAGCAGGTCATTGGTAGCGGCCTGTTCCCAGGAATCTTTCTGGTCACTGCCGGTCAGCACTTCCATGTTATCCATCAGCGCTCCCATCCACGGCGTCATCTTTTCTTCTTCGGTGCCGGGCAGAAACCCAATGTCTTCGCCGATTGGAATGGTCACGCGAGTCATAATGATTTCCTTGTACAAACCCTGGTCCAGCGTCTGCGTCAAACCCGCCGCCAGCGCCAGCAGGGTCTTGCCGGTACCGGCGCTGCCGGAGAGCGTGACAAAGTCGATTTCCGGGTCCATGAGCAGGTTCAGCGCGAAGTTTTGTTCGCGATTGCGGGCGGTAATACCCCAAACCGAGTGCCGTTGGCCATAGTAGTTCTGGCAAACCTCTATCAGGAAGCCGGTTTCATTCCTCCTGCGCACGATGGCCTCGAAATCGCTATCGATGTAAACGAACTGATTTGGATACCATTCTTCGTCACTCAGGCGTGCTACCTCATAGTAGGCCTTGCCTTCCTCCTGCCAGCTTTCGATCTGCTTGCCGTGGGTTTCCCAGAAATCGCCAGCTAGCTGGCAGGAACCGCTGAACAACAAATCGAGGTCATCGACAACCCGATCGTTGGCATAGTCTTCGGTCCTGATGCCGAGAATTGTGGCCTTGATACGCAGATTGATATCTTTGGATATCAGGATTATCTCGTGATCTCTGACTTGATCCTTGAGCGCTATAATTGTATTCAGAATCGAGTTGTCATTTTTGTTGCCTGGCAGCGCTTTGGGCAAATCATCATCATGTGCCTCGGTCTGGAAAAACAGGCGGCCACTGCACCTGTAGGGCTCCTCTGCCACGGTGAACTTGTTTAACTGAAGGCCTGCCTCGATCACGACTTCTTTCTGCGCGGTCAGCAATTCATCGATAAAGCGATTAGTCTGGCGCACGTTGCGCGCAACCTCGGATACGCCGAGCTTGGCATTATCGAGTTCCTCGAGCACGGTCATCGGCAGATATACGTGATGTTCCTGAAATCTGAACAGGGCCGAGGGATCGTGCATCAGAACGTTGGTATCGAGCACAAATATTTTTGTTGCGGTGCCGGAATCGGCGAGAACTACGGGTGACATAATGCTAACTCATGGGTGACGATTAATGGTAATTCAATGGTTTTGATCATGCACTCGATTTGTGCCAAAAAAGCTTAACGACGCTGTGCGTGAGCGACCATTTGCAGGATTTGAGTGAACACGGTGTTACCCAGCGATTCGCTCAGGTCGATCGCCAGGCAATGCCGGTAATAGGGAGTCAGACTGAGGCCAACCCCGATCCCATAAATCTCGATGCTGTTGCGGCCATCAAATTTTTCCACCGTGTTTTTTAGGTGGTTATCAAGATAAAACTCGTCGTTGGCAAGGTTGGTTGCGCTATCCATCGGGCTTCCGTCCGATATGACGAACAATATCCGCCGGGCCGAGTCGCGTTGTAGCATCCGCGTGCAGGCCCAGTCCACGGCTTCACCATCGAGGCCTTCACGAAAGTGGGGAGTTTTTAGCAGGGCGGCGATATTGCGTCGCGATTTGCGCCAGCCCTCGTCAGCGGTTTTGAATACCAGGTGACTGCGCTCGTTGAGGCGACCGGGATTGGCCGGGCGACCCTGCGACAACCATTGCTGGTAGACTTTGCCGCCGTTCCAGTCACCGGTGGTGAAACCGAGGATTTCACTCGCGATTTCAGCCTGGTCCAGTGCCCGGGTAAAGATATCCACCAGCATTGCGATGTACTCGATCGATTGTTTCATCGAGCCTGAACAATCAATCAGAAATGAAACCATGCAATCGTTCTTGAAACGATACTGATCTTTACGGAACAGGCGTCGTTCGCGTGGTGCGGCGATTACCTGGGTTAGTCGACGACCATCGATCAGGCCTTCTTCTTCACCAAACAACCATCCGTCGCGGCGGGGGGTGGCGAGCAATTGCGAGATCTGCCTGGCCAGGCGCGGTACGTTGATGCCCTGGTGGAATATCTGCGCATCGAGTTGCTCGCGAAACTGGCGTAGCTCGCTATCACGAACTCGCGAGGCGGCCCTGATTTCCTGATCGTATTCGCGGTTGAAGACCCGGTAGAGCTGGTTTTGCTCAGCCAGCACCTTGCTGTTACCGGTGACAATAGTGGCAATATTCGAGTCCTCCGCATCATCCGAGAAATCGAGTGACAGGGTAATACGCGACAGGGCCTTTTCGGTATCCAGGCGATTACTCGCGTTATCCTGCTGGCCTTCTACGAGCAGCGATTCGTCGACGATTTTGGCAATGCTGAGTGCATGTTCGGCAAACGCGGACTGATTCCTGCGCTCGCGTCGCAAGCCGGCGAGTTCATTGCCGATCAACCCGGCAATGTGTCCACGGGTGACTTCGATCAGGTCATCTGTTTCTGCCAGGGTCGGATTTCCGCTCAGGCGCGACCAGGCGATTTGAGCAATCGTATAAATCAGCAAGCCCAGGTCGCTCTCGGCATGACCGTCCTGATGAAAACGCAGTGACCAGTCGCGAAAACGATTATACAGGTTCGCGCGAATTCCAGGATGCGTGGCATCGGCCAGGGTTTCGACGCGCAACTGCTCGAGCAAATCAAAGATAAGGCGTTGTACCGGCGTATCCGGTGTCAGTTGCCGGTGCAGTTTTGCATCGCTGTGGAGCAGGCGCAGCGCGATGCCGTCAGCCGCACCTCGATGGGCCGTGAATCCATCACGCAGTGGATCGGGCGAACTGTGGGGCGCCCCGCTATGTACGCGATGTCCAGCGAGGAACAGGGTGCGCCCGCGATGGCGTAACTCGCGCAATCCGGTCAGTGCGCGAATCGACGCGCCGCAGAGCTCGGCAACCTGCTGCTGCTGTTTCTGATTTGGCGGTTTACTCGGATCCACGCTCGACCACGTGCAGATATGAATCGTCCAGCTCATCATTGAAGCAGCGCTGGAAATACTCGGCGATGATCGGGTGCTCGTCTTCTTCGCATTTGTTGAGGAAGGATAATTTGAAAGCAAGCACGTGGTCATCGAAAATAAGGGTATTTTCCGCCCAGGATATGACCGTGCGCGGTGACATCAGGGTCGACAGGTCACCAACGACGAAACCTTCTCTGGTCATGGTCGCCATCGCTACCATCGACTGTAACAGCCGCTGATGTTGGGCGTCGGCAAATTCGGGCACCCGCGACTGTACGATCGCCATTTCTTCTTCGCTGGAAAGATAGTTAAGCGTGGCGACGATGTTCCAGCGATCGATCTGACCATGATTGAGCAACTGGGTGCCATGATAAAGGCCATTGGTATTACCCAGTCCAACCGTATTCGCGGTTGCAAACAGGCGAAAGTAAGGGTGGGGTGTCAGCACCCGGTTTTGATCGATCAGCGTGAACTTGCCATCGCGTTCCAGCAGGCGCTGGATGACAAACATGACGTCGGGACGACCGGCATCGTATTCGTCGAAAATAAGCGCTATTGGGCGTTGCAATGACCAGGGTACGATCCCTTCCTGGAACTCGGTGACCTGGCGATCGTCGCGAATCACGATGGTATCCTTGCCGACCAGGTCGAGCCGGCTGATATGACCGTCGAGATTAACCCGTATGCAAGGCCAGTTGAGACGGGCGGCCACCTGTTCGATATGGGTCGATTTACCGGTGCCGTGCAAGCCCTGTAACATCACGCGGCGGTTATGGGTAAAGCCGGCCAGGATCGCGAGGGTCGCTTCGGCATTGAAATGGTATCCATCATCCACGTCAGGCACCATGTCACTGCGCTCGTTAAAGGCGGGCACCTGCAAATCGCTGTCGATAGCAAAAATTTCACGAACCGAAACCCTGTTGTCGGGTTGTTCTGGCATTTCAGTGGCCTGCATCATGATTCCTTTGGCTGGATACGAAAAACGTCGCAGTATACCGGATTCTGCCGTTAGCAGATAAGTCCAGATCGTCGCTTTCGGCTGGCCATGATTGATTTACCTGCGTAACATTTGCCGGGTTGAAAATTCAAGCTCGGGGCATTTATGAATCCATCAGGACCGCTTGCCGGCTATCGTGTCATCGAACTGGGCCAGTTACTGGCCGGCCCGTTTGCCGGCTGCATGCTTGCTTACTTTGGTGCCGAGGTCATCAAGATCGAACCGCCGAACGGTGGTGATCCGATCCGGCGCTGGCGTGAAATGCGCGGTGATACCTCGTTATGGTGGCGTTCGCTGGCGCGCAATAAAAAATCCGTGACGATTGATTTGAAGTCTGCCAGGGGAATCGAACTGGTGCGTCAATTGATCGAAAAAGCGGACGTGGTGATTGAAAACTTCCGTCCCGGTGTGGTCGAGAAATGGGGCCTCGGCCCGAATGATTTCGCTGATAGTAATCCAGGACTGGTGTACGCGCGTATATCTGGTTTTGGGCAGGACGGGCCCTATGCCAGCAAGCCGGGTTTTGCCTCGGTATGCGAGGGGATGAGCGGCTTCCGCTACGTCAACGGGCAACCGGGCGAACCGCCGGTGCGACCCAATCTCAGCATCGGCGATACGATTTCAGGGATTCATGCCGCGCTTGGTATCGCGCTGGCTTTGCTGGAAAAGCAGGGTAGTGGCAAGGGACAGGTGGTCGATGTGGCGCTGGTGGAATCGATGTTCAACCTGATGGAAGCGGTCGTTCCGGAATTCGATGGCAATGGCGTAGTTCGCCAACCCTCGGGAAGTACCGTTACCGGAATTGTGCCAACTAACACCTACCGCTGCGCCGACAGTAAGTACATTGTAATTGGTGGCAACGGGGACTCTATTTTCCAGCGCTTGATGGTGGCGGCCGGTCACCCCGAGATGGCTGAGGATCCGCGGTTTGCCACCAACCAGGGACGGGTAGAACACGAGCCTGAAATCGATTCGGTGTTGATGCAATGGTGCACCACGCATGACTCGACTTACCTGCTCGAGCTGCTTGACGAGGCGCGTGTGCCGGCAGGACCGATATACAACGTCGAGGACATGCTCAATGATGAGCACTTCAACGCTCGAGGCTTGTTCGAAACGGTTGAAATAGACGGCCAGCCGTTAAAAATCCCGGCGATCGTGCCCAGGCTGTCGCGCACGCCAGGTGCCACGCGTTGGCCGGGGGGCGAGCTGGGGCAGGATAATGATGAAGTGCTGACGGGTTTGTTGGGGCTTGAAGAGGAACAAATGGAAGAACTGAGATCTACCGAGGTGATTAGCCGGCGCCCCTGAAGGGAACTTAATCGATTTAATCTGGTTTAATGAATGAGGTGAAATAATGCGAAACCTGTTTAATTTTTTGATGGCGATGATGATTGCCGGCTCTACCCTGGCGCCCGCTTATGCTGAAGGAGGCTACAAAAAGAAGGATTCTCCATTGAAGCCCTACCTTGAGCTTATTGAAGCCGAGCAGTATCAGCAGGCGATCAACGAACTTGGCGAAGCTCTGCGTGACGACCCGGACAACGCGGATATGCTGAATCTGATTGCCTACAGTAATCGTAAGCTGAAAAATTTTGACATTGCCCTGGATTACTACCAGCAGGCGCTCGCGATAGAGCCGGACCATCGCGGCGCCAACGAGTACCTCGGAGAACTCTACCTGCAGACGGGACAACCGGAAAAAGCCGAAGAGCGGCTCAAGGTACTGGATGAGGAATGTTTCTTCGGATGTGACGAATATGACGAGCTCGAAGCCGCAATCGAGGAATACCGCAAGCAAAATCCGTCCTGAGTCGTTTGCCATTCACCCGCTGCTTATACCAATAGCGGCGGTCATTCATGCTATGCTGACGCGGTGATTTATTACCGCGAAATGATTCTCGATCGTGCCAGCGAGTCGCGCAAGGACCGACGATGGCTGGAGCAGCAATGGATGCGGCAGCAATGTCGAGTATTTATGCTGCAATATGATAAAAGCCTGATGCGCTGGGGTAATCGCGATGCTGAACCCCCGCAGGTTGTGCATATCCCCGGCGCTGAAATTGCCAGCTTGAACGAAAATCTCGAACAGTTCGTGTTTCTCGGGCTGGACGATAGCGGACCGCTGTTCGCGCTGGACGTGTCTGCATATCATGACGATGCCCTCGAAACCTATGTCAGCGATAACGAATTTGTCGATTTGCGTGATGTCGGCTGGTTGCTCGACTCCCAGCAGGCGGCTCAACTGGCCTATGCCCGCGGCCTGGTTTTCTGGAATCGAAACCACCGTTACTGCGGTATCTGCGGCAGCCCGACGTCAAGCGAAAATGGCGGCCACATGCGCCGCTGCAGCAACAGGAGCTGCGCGCGCATGCATTTCCCGCGTACCGACCCGGCGGTGATCATGCTGGTAGAAGATTGTTCGGACCCGGCAAAACCACGTTGCCTGTTGGCGCGCAACTCGCGTTTCCCCAGCCGCATGATGTCGACTCTCGCGGGTTTCGTCGATCCACTGGAGAGCCTGGAAGAAACGGTGACGCGGGAGGTTTTCGAAGAATGTGGCATCAGGGTGGGAGAGGTCGAGTACCAGGCTTCTCAACCCTGGCCGTTTCCATCGTCGATCATGCTTGGCTTCAGAGCCAAAGCCATGACGACAGAAATTGCAGTCGATGGCGTTGAAATAGAAGAAGCCTACTGGTTCGAGGCCGAGCAATTGCAAGAGTTTGGAGAGTGGGGCGATGATAAAGGCCAGTTCTGCCTGCCGCGACGAGACTCGATCGCGCGCTACCTGGTGAGTAGCTGGGTGGACGAAGTGTTGCATCGCTAGGCAACCGGAGTCGGGATCAACTCCGGTTGCCTGTTTCATTCATGCACATCTTGCTTTTGCGTAATCCGCTTCGTTGATCGCGCTTAGTTGCAGAGTATGCCGGTCTACTCGATCGGCTGTCATCAATGACGTCAAATTATGCCGCTTGCCGCTAGTGCGCTTTGCATCGAGCTGTTGCAGGGTCACCTGGCCGAGCTCGGCGGCAAGCAGATCTTCACGCGAGAACCCGATGTCTCTTAGCTGGTGATCGTTCAACTGACCAAGTAGCGCAAGCTGGCGACGTTGCTTTACGTGTGCACGGTAACGGGAAATCGCTTTGCTCAACTGCTCTTTGAGCATGCCGTATAGAGCCACGACTGCCCTGGCTCGAATGCTGCGTCCGCGCTGGATTTTCGCTGGGTAATCAATTCTGCCGCCTTTATGCGGCAGTCCGTAACCTGTGTTGGCATCGACTATCGATGCGACTGCGATTTGAAGTAATTTCATTTTAGTATTCCTTATCTGATGTTAAATGGCTGTAGCTGCTGAATACGTAATATAGTTATTGATATATACTCCCACAAACGATATATTTTTACTTTCTGTTTAGAAAAACTAACATGAAAAGGCTGCCGCCATTGAAGTCCCTGCAGGCATTTGACGCTGCAGGCAGACATTTAAGTTTTACCGAGGCTGCGCAGGCGTTAAATGTAACGCCGGGTGCTATCAGTCAACAAATTCGTATGCTGGAAGAATTCCTCGAAATAAAGCTTTTCAAACGCATGAATCGGGCTATTGTGCTGACCGATGCCGGGCAATTGTTTTTGCCACTAATC
>CALDDP010000053.1 GCA_937936805.1 uncultured Gammaproteobacteria bacterium
GCCCCGGGTTCTCTGCCGATTGCCTGGAGACACTCGATGAGATCGAGGTCGAGTACCGTAACGAATTCATGCAGCTGGGCGGCGAGCAGTTCAGCTATATCCACGCGCTCAACGATCGCGACGCGCATATAGAAATGATGCAAAGCCTCGTTAGACCCTACTTGTCTAACGGGAGCCCCCCCACTCCAGGTTGAATCATTATCAGGATTCAATGTCTATAAACCCTTTTGCACCAACACTGCCCCCACCAAATACAGAGTGGTAAATCATGTTTAAATCTTTCTTTCCGAATCCCCGGCTATTCTTCTTTTCAGTTGTAATCTACGCCGCCATATGCAGCTTTGTCTGGTACGGATTTAATGATCAGATCGGTGCATTCCTCGGTTTCGACCTGTCGTCATCAGAACCTGTTATCGGCCTGGGACATTTTGTAACCGATTCTTTTTTACTGTTTTATCTCTATTATTTCGTCTGTACCGCGCTGTTCGCGACGTTCTGGTTCAAGCTTGAAAATCATCCCTGGCAATGGTGGTCAATCATTGGTTCGTCATTTATTCTATTTTCCACCTACTACTCTGTGCAGGTATCGGTTGCGATCAATAACTGGCGCCGACCCTTTTTTGATTTAGTACAGGACGCTTTGAAAGGCTCAACATCCCAGCCTGCTGACGCTGAAACTGCTGTTGTTCCCGAAGAAACCGTCTCATCGATTTCGGACGAGCTGTTCGATCTCATCGTCATCTTTGCCGAAATCGCTTTCCTGGCGATTTTTGTCTATGTCATCACGCGATTTTTCGTTAGCCATTATATTTTCCGCTGGCGCACGGCGATGAACGACTACTACACCGCTCAATGGGAACAGGTCAGGCATATCGAAGGTGCGTCGCAGCGCATACAGGAAGATACAATGCGCTTCGCGGAGATTATGGAAGGCCTGGGCGTGTCAATTGTTGATGCGGTGATGACGCTGTTCGCGTTCCTGCCCGTGTTATGGGTGCTGTCAGAATATGTCCGCGAATTACCTATTGTCGGCGAAATCGCGCATCCGCTATTTGTTGCCTCACTCGTATGGTCGGTTTTCGGCACCGGCCTACTGGCAATTGTAGGCATCAAATTGCCCGGGCTGGAATTTAAAAATCAACGCGTTGAAGCGGCTTTTCGCAAGGAACTGGTATACGGTGAAGACGATACCGCAAGAGCCCAGCCCCCCGCACTCAAGGAGTTGTTCGCAAACGTACGCAAAAACTATTTTCGGCTTTATTTCAACTACATGTACTTTAATGTTGCCCGCATGCTGTACCTGCAGGCTGACAACATATTCGTCTATGTTCTCCTGATACCCACGATTGCGGCAGGCGCCATCACCTTTGGTATACTGCAGCAAATTCTGACCGCGTTCAGCCAGGTCAGTAATTCGTTTCAATACCTGGTTAATTCGTGGACGACCATTGTGCAATTGCTATCGATTTACAAGCGCCTGAGCTCGTTCGAGACGGCGATAAAAAATGAACCGTTACCAGAAATAGACCAGCTCGTAACGTGATTAAATTATTATCTACCGGGATAAATGTAAATAGACACTCATGTGCCTGATCCTGTTCGCCTTTCAGCAACATGCCGACTACCCGCTGATCGTAATCGCCAACCGTGACGAATACTACGCCAGACCCACGCGCAATGCGCACTGGTGGGATGACGCCGATATTTTTGCCGGACGCGATCTCGAGGCGAATGGCACCTGGCTCGGCGTCAACCGCCGGGGCCATTTCGCCGCGGTGACCAACATACGCGAACCCGGCAGTATGAAAGCGGGCAAAAAATCCCGTGGCGAACTGACGCGCAACTACCTGTCGACGACGCAAACAGCCGAACAGTACCTGCAGCAACTCGCCCCGCAGGACCAGGATTACGCGGGTTTCAACCTGATGCTCGCTGATCGGCAGGGCATATGGTTCTACTCGAACCGGGATCATGGCACCAAGCGCATCCAGCCGGGCGTCTACGGCATCAGCAACGGCAGCTTCGACGAACCCTGGCCCAAGCTCAGCTCCGGCAAGCAGGAACTCGAAGCCTTGCTGAGCGGCGACCTGGATGAGCAGGAACTGATGGAAATTCTCACCGATCACCGGGTTGCTCACGACCACGAATTACCCAGTACCGGGATACCACTCGATATCGAACGCCTGTTGTCGAGCCGCTTCATCCGCTCACCCGGGTATGGCACCCGCGCCTGCAGCGTGGTGCTGGTGGACAAACACCGGCGCGTTGCGTTCCGCGAACAGAATTTCAGCGATGCCGAACACAGTGATGCCCTGATAGAGGAGACATTTGATATAACTCCGCTATGAACGCTTGCGACCCCGGGCTGGCGGTGCCGCATGTTGTGACTGGCCGGGTGCCGCTCGATACAATTTGCGCGGAATAATTTTTCAGATTTTGAAGAGTTGGCTGGCGTTACGGTTGAGGGTAACCGCGAGTGCTGCGGGCGAGCACTGGCGCAATTCGGCCATGGTTTGTAAATGCTCGAGGATATAACCGGGCTGGTTGAGCTCTCCACGATGCGCGGTGCCGGGTTGATCAGGCGCATCCGACTCGAGCATCAGCGCATCGTCGGGCATCGCGGCCACCACCGCGCGCAGTTTGCGCGCACGCTCGAAACCAACGGTCGCGGCTATGCCGAGCTTGAAACCGAGATCATGCAATTGCAGCGCCTGCTGCTGACTGCCGGCAAAACTGTGTACCACCCCACCATAGCGGGCATGCTTGCGCAGCAGGCTGATGACTTCGTCCATCGCCTTGCGCACGTGCACGATTAACGGCAGATGATAAGTATTGGCAAGCTGCAGTTGTTCAAGAAATAGTTGTCGCTGCCATTTCTCATCGACTCTCGAGTGGAAAAAATCGATTCCGCATTCGCCGACCGCGATCGGCTTTTCCCGCTCCAGCCATTCATCGAGCTCGCGCAAATGAACGACCTGATGCTGTTCGACAAACATCGGGTGCAACCCGTAGGCGGGATAAAGTCCGTCATGGTCGGCACAAACCTGTTTCACTTTCTCCCAGCGGTTGGCCGTAGTCGCCGGAATAACCAGGCGCGTCACCCCCGCCAGGGCAGCCTCGGCCATCACTTGCTGACGACAGTCATCGAAACGGTCGTCGTCCAGATGACAATGGCTGTCAATCAATTCCATGCGGTCGCTCTAACTTGACGGGTACGTAACCGAGCTCGATATAGTCATCGAGCAGGGCGGCGCCACTTTCAGCAATATCGACAAAATCGACAAAATCTTTCTCTCCAAGCCGCTTCCACCTGGCATAGTCACCACTAATATAGATATCGATGCCCTCCTCACTCAGCCTGGCAAGCTGTTGCAGCGCGGGCGTGTCCTGCAACGCGGCGCGACGCGCGAGGTCAAACAATTCGGCACCCTGGGAAATCAATACGATATCAATCCCGGGATATTTATCATGCAGTTGATCCACGTAGCGACGCAGCAACGGGGCCGCCCAGTCCCAGCTATTGTCCTCCCAGGCGGTTATCTCGAACACCACCCCATCGGGTGCCTGCCGCGCCTGCAGCAACTGCTGCAGCGCGGTGCGTGGAGAATCCTCCGCCTGCAGTTGCGCACTCGACAACAACAATCCTGCAACTAGCGGGGCCAGCTTCATGTTTCGTTGCGACGCTGCACCAGGTCCCGGATGATCGGGGTGAGAATGATCTCCACTGCCATACCCATTTTCCCGCCGGGCACGACGATGGTATTGCGCCTCGACATAAAGGCACCGCTGATCATCGACAGCAGATTGGTGAAGTCGGTATTGCGGATATCGGGTTGCCTGAAGCGAATCACGACAAAGCTTTCGTCGAGGGTAGGGATGTCACGAGCGATAAACGGATTCGATGTATCCACCGTCGCGACTCGCTGAAAGTTAATATCGGTTTCGGAAAACTGCGGCGTAATGTGTTTCACATAATCGGGCATGCGACGCAAAATGCTATCCACCACTTCCTCCTGACTGTAACCACGCTCCTCGCTGTCACGATGAATTTTCTGGATCCACTCCAGGTTGACGACAGGGACAACTCCCAGCTTGAGGTCGACATAGCGCGTCATGTCTACCGATTCGGTTTTAACGAGGCCGTGCAAGCCCTCGTAAAACAATAAATCGGTATCGGGTTCTATATCTTCCCAGGGAGAAAACTCACCCGAGCTGAGCTTGACGCCAAGGCGCTCGCTATGCGAGTCGGCCTCTTCGCTGTTGTGCAGGTAGAATCTTTTTTGACCTCGACCGGTTTCGCCGTAGTCGCGAAACAACTGCTCCAGTTTTTCAAACTGGTTGGCCGGTTCGCCGAAATGGCTGAAGTTAACCCCGGCCTGACTGGCCTGCGTCATTTTCTGCCGCATTTCGGCGCGATCGTAACGATGAAAGCTGTCACCCTCGATCACCACGGGCTTTATCTTTTGTCGATGAAAAATCGATTCCAGTGCTTTTTTTACAGTCGACGTGCCGGCGCCGGAAGAACCGGTTACTACAACCACTGGGTGTTTTTTCGACATCGGCACAATCCGTCTTCGCGTATACTTGCAGAAGCGGAATTCTATCTTCTTTTATACAGCTTCGCGATGCCAGCATAAGACATATCTATCAGCCTTCCACTTTTAGCAAATGGTAATATTGTGTACACTGTTCGGGGTATTCCTGATTCGTCTCGTCAGCGCTAAAATTCTTTTGCGCTACTTGATCCAAGCAGATTTGTGACACAGATTTAGGACCCGGCCAGAAGGATAGATCCTGGCCGACAGTGATTTATTGAGGAATCGATCAGCACTTGAGCAGAATATCAAGAATACTCGGAGTCAGGCTTAAAAAAGTCAAACTCAGAAAACTGCGCAGCACAAAATGGTTGGCCGGCATAATCTTTACGACGTTCTGCTGGTATATCACCGGGCATGCGCCCAGCACTGAAATCGCCTGGGTTACCGGGTTACTGATCTTCACCATTTACCTTTTCGTTTTCGAAATCGTCAACGTTGATGAAGCTGCGATTACGATCATGGTATTACTCGGCGTGTCCTCGCTACTGGCACCGTCGATGGGTCTGGAACAGGGACTGGTGGATACCCAACACCTGTTCGACGGCTTTGCCAGTAACGCGGTGATGTCGATTATCGCGGTCATGATCATCGGCGCCGGACTCGACAAGACAGGGATGATGAGCAAGGTCGCCGCGTATATTTTGCATGTCGGCGGGAGTTCCGAAAGTCGAATCATTCCGATCGTCTCGGGTACGGTTGGTATTATTTCTTCTTTTATGCAGAACGTCGGTGCCGCCGCGCTGTTCCTGCCAGTGGTCAGTCGAATCTCGGCGCGCTCGGGACTGCCGATGTCACGCCTGCTGATGCCGATGGGTTTTACCGCGATCCTCGGTGGCACCGTGACCATGGTAGGGTCGTCACCATTAATATTGCTCAACGACCTGATGCTGGCATCGAATACCGCACTGCCAATAGACCAGCGCATGCAGCCATGGGGCCTGTTCTCGGTTACCCCGATCGGCCTCGCGCTGGTGGCCACCGGCATCCTCTATTTCGTCCTCGCCGGCAAATATGTATTGCCGACAATTTCTCACGAATCTTCGACTGCGATTGCCGGCAGCGGTAAATACCTCGAAGAGGTTTACGGCGTCGACTACATGCTATTCGAAGTCATGGTAGCTGAAGACAGCTCACTGGTCGGACAGGCGTTGAATGACATCGAGTCGATCAACAAGATTCGCATTATCGCGATCAAGGGGGTCGGTAGCAGTATGCGTGCGAGTCGCGGCGACCTGTCCCGCGATCTCGAAATCCCACCTAACTCCGCGCTCGGCGTGCTGTGTTCACCGGCGCATCTGAAAGATTTCGTCGACGCCTATGGCCTGACCATTCAGAAAGGCCTGCGCGTATTCTCGGAAGCATTGTCCTCGGCACAGGCCGGTATCGCTGAAATAGTTATTCCACCCGGCTCGGCCGTGATCGGCAAATCAGCGCTCGATCTGTGGATGCGCAAGACTTACGGGCTGGCGATGGTGGCCCTGCATCGTGACGGCGAAACCCTGGTGGAAGGGGAGAATATTCGCGACATGCCGCTGGAAGCCGGCGACACGATCCTAGCCCATACCACCTGGAGATCCCTGGCCCACCTTGAACGCGATCGAAATTTCGTCATCGTAACCTCGGAGTACCCGCGCGAAGAAACCCGCCCCAATAAAGTCGGCTGGGCGACGTTTTTCTTTTTGCTGGCCTTGTCCATGGTGCTATTCACCGATTTACGGCTGTCGGTCGCGCTGATGACCGGTGCCATCGGCATGGTTATATCCGGAGTGCTGAAGATGGAAGAGGCCTATGAATCGGTTTCCTGGAGTACCGTGTTCCTGCTCGCCAGCCTGATACCGCTTGGTCTGGCGGTGGAAACCAGCGGTACGGCGAAGTGGATCGCCGAACAGACCCTGTTAGTGGTAGGTGGCATGCCGATCTGGATAATCCAGGCGGCGGTAGCCCTGCTCGCAACCTTTTTTACGCTGGTAATGTCAAACGTCGGGGCCACGGTGTTACTGGTGCCACTGGCGATAAATATTGCGATCGGCGCCGGTGCCAACCCTGCCCTGTTCGCGTTGACCGTGGCACTCGCCACTTCAAATTCGTTTCTCATACCAACCCACCAGGTAAACGCCCTGATTAAGGGACCGGGTGGCTACCGGGTGCCGGATTTCATGCGCGCCGGCATATTTATGAGTATTTTATTCATCATTGTCATGTTGATAATGCTGAATCTTGTATTTTAGTAAACACCATATCCCATACTCCGTGTCCCAGCCTGCGCCCACGTTGCTCGAAACGGGTCAATGGTCGGTATGCCGGGGGTTCGACATAACCGGTAGCATCGCCCTGGTTGGAGAAACGCTCATCACCCAGAAACTGTAACGCAATAGATTCCGCATAATCCTGCCAGTCGGTGGCGATATGAATCGACCCGCCCTGCTTGAGCCGATTAAACACCAGGTCACGAAAGCCCTGATT
>CALDDP010000054.1 GCA_937936805.1 uncultured Gammaproteobacteria bacterium
GCTGATACGTTCGCTAAAACCGAGTCGCTGCAGGCCCGATGCGGCGAGGATAATAGCATCGTATTCACCGGCATCGAGTTTGCCCAGGCGGGTATTGACGTTACCGCGCAGCCAGTCAACGCGCAGCGCCGGGAAGGCTTCGCGGATCTGGGTCTGGCGGCGCAGGCTGGAGGTGCCAACCAGGGTACCTTCAGGCATTGCATCGAGATTGCTGTAATGGTTTGAAACGAAAGCATCGCGCGGGTCTTCACGTTCCATGACCAGAGCCAGTTCAAGCCCGTCAGGAAACTGTACCGGCACGTCCTTGAGCGAATGCACGGCAAGATCGGCACGCCCATCGAGCAGACCGACCTCGAGCTCCTTGACGAACAGGCCCTTGCCACCGACCTTGGCGAGCGGTGCGTCGAGCAACTTATCACCACGAGTTTTCATCGTCAGCAAAGACACTTCTAGCTGCGGATGCAGGGCTTGCAGGCGAGCGGCGACGTGTTCGGCCTGCCACAAAGCCAGCGGACTGCCACGGGTTGCGATACGCAGTTCGGTGCGGGGTCGATTCATAGCGGATTACAGGTTCCTGATGATCTTGCGAACACCGGGCAAGTGCCGGCGACTAATCTCGAGCACGTCGTCGATATCACGAAAGGTGACCTGATGGCCGTCATTTTCGGATTGCATTCCGGCCAGCCGCGACAGGCTGACCAAAGCGTTTCGATGAATACGATAAAAGCGCTCCCCAAACTCGGCTTCGAGCGCCTTGAGCGGATCTTCGATGAGCACTTCACCCTCTTCGTGGCGCACAGTGACGTATTTCTGCTCGGCGTGGAAATAGTAAATTTTCTCTATCGGCACCAGCACCAGGCTGCCGCGCACGCGTGCGCAGATATGCTGACGCGGTTCGAGCTCGGATAAAACGTCGCCGCTCCTGCTGGCCTGGGCCCGTGTCGGGCGAATGGTTGCGTCTAGCGCAGCCTGCAGACGTTCCAGCTTGACCGGCTTGAGCAGGTAATCGACGGCATGAGTTTCAAAGGCCTCGAGTGCGTGATCGGAGAACGCGGTGGTGAAAATAACCGCTGGCGGCTCATCCAGCCTGGCGATATGGCGCGCCGCCTCGATGCCATCCATGCCCGGCATACGAATATCCAGCAATACGATATCGGGTTCCAGGCTTTGCGCGAGGCCGAGTGCCTCGAGTCCGTTGACCGCTTCGCCGACCAGCTCATGGGTATTGATCTCGCCCACCATACGCGCCAGACGATCGCGCGCCGGCTTTTCATCGTCGACTATCAGTATTTTCACACACCCTCCGTCGTCGGGATGGTTAATTTCACAGTGTAACGCGCCTCGGTCTCGGATAAGTCCATCGTCGCGCCACCACCGAACGCGAGTGCCAGGCGTTCACGGATGTTATCGATCGCCATCTGGTTACCCTTGCGATCGCGGGGATATTGCTCCGTTATCAACGGATTGGAAATCGATATCTCAATATTAGCACCCGACGCGTCAATCACAATGTCGATGACACCCCCCTCCGACAGTGGTTCGATACCGTGGTAAATCGCATTTTCCACCAGCGGCTGCAGGGTCAGGGCAGGCAGGGAAAGGGAAGGTTCGGTCGCCGGCAGCTGCCAGTTGACCTTAAGGCGGTCACCCAGTCGCAGTGCTTCGAGGTCGATGTAACTGCGCGTCAATTCCAGCTCCTGCTGCAGAGAAATATTGGCCTCGGCCGCGAGGCTGGCGCGAAACAGGTCCGACAGGTTCTCGATCGCGTGTTCGGCCAGGTCGGGTTGGTCGTGGGTGAGGCTGGCGATGGTATTCATGCTATTGAACAGGAAATGCGGGCGGATACGCGCCTGCAGGGCCTGCAAACGCGCCTGTGACTGCACCTGCAGATGCAGCTCGGATTCGTAATGCAGATAAAAATGACGCAGCGTAAGACCGATCAGGATCAGCGCAATAGAGAGATTGCGCATCAGCGTGAAACCGACATCCCGGGCAGTGGGGCCGAAGCGCAGCATGTCACCGAAACCCAGGCTCAGGTAGCTGGCCAGCAGCGTCATCGACAGGGTCACCGCAATCGCAAATATGGTGGTGCGCAGGTGACTGCTAAGCCATCGCTGGCGGGTCGCCAGACACAATATCGCGGCCGTGCTCAGACCGACCCACAGCATGACCACCGAGATCAGCGCGATATGAACAAACAGGCTGCTGCCGCCACTGTAACTGACCAGGGCGAATACAATTGCAAACAGCTCAACTACCAGCAACAGGCGCAGGAAGGCGTCGCCGTCACAGAAATCGGGCAGGTAAGTCTTGTTTTCGGAGCCGGTTATACTTTTTTCCGTATTATCTGGCATAAAGAGTTGATTTGTTCGTCGCGCGCTGCAAGCATACAACAATATTGAACGCAATGTGTCCTCTGTATTGCGGTCATATCTAACCACATTCGACAGATCAGAAACCGATGAGCAAAGATGATTCCCGCATGTGGGGCGGGCGATTCAATGAACCCACAGACGAGTTCGTGCAGGCCTTTACCGCTTCGGTCGGCTTCGACCGCCGCCTCGCATACGCGGATATCGAAGGCTCGCGCGCGCACGCCATGATGCTGAAGCACATCGGCGTGCTCAATTCCGACGAGCTCACCGCCATCAAGTACGGTCTGCAGCAGATTCGCGAAGAGATCGACGACGGCAAGTTCGCCTGGTCAGTGGCGCTCGAAGACGTGCACATGAACATCGAGGCCCGCCTTACCGAGCTGGTCGGCGATGCCGGTAAAAAACTCCACACCGGGCGCTCGCGCAATGACCAGGTGGCGACCGATATCCGGCTTTACCTGCGCGAACAGATCGCGCTGTGCCAAAGCGGCCTGCGCGCTTTTCAAAACGGTTTGCTCGACCTGGCCGAACGCGAAGCCGAAACTATTCTGCCCGGCTTTACCCATTTACAGGTTGCGCAACCGGTCAGTTTCGGCCATCACATGCTAGCCTGGTTCGAAATGCTCGAACGCGATCACGGCCGGCTGCGGGATTGCGCCGCGCGCATGAACCAGATGCCGCTCGGCGCCGCCGCACTGGCCGGCACCTCTTACGATCTCGACCGCGAGTTCACCGCCGAAATACTTGGTTTCGATACCCCCTGCCGCAACTCGATCGACGCCGTCAGCGACCGCGATTTCGCGATCGAATTCTGCGCCGCGGCCGCGCTGTGCATGACTCACTTGTCGCGCATGGCGGAAGAACTGGTGCTGTGGTCGAGCGCGCAGTTCGATTTCATCCGCCTGCCGGACCGTTACTGCACCGGCTCGTCGATCATGCCGCAAAAGAAAAATCCGGATGTACCCGAACTGGTGCGCGGCAAGGCCGGCCGTGTAAGCGGGCACCTGATGAACCTGCTGATGCTGATGAAAGGACAACCGCTGTCGTATAACAAGGACAACCAGGAGGACAAGGAACCGCTGTTCGATACGCTCGACACACTGATCGACTCGCTGCGCGCCTTCGCCGATATGGTACCCGCGCTTAGCGTCAACAAGGAGAAAATGTACCGTGCAGCGCAGCAGGGCTACGCCACCGCCACCGATCTGGCCGATTACCTGGTGAAGAAGGGCCTGGCATTTCGTGACGCGCATGAAGTCGTGGGCAGCGCGGTCGCGTTCGCCATCGAACAGGAAAAGGACTTGAGCGCCTGCACGCTGGCAGAACTGCAACAGTTCGATGCCGGCATCGAGGCCGACGTATTCGAGGTGTTGACGCTGGAGGGTTCGCTCAATGCGCGTAACATCACCGGCGGCACCGCGCCCGAACAGGTACTGTTCCAGGTCAACGCCGGGCGCGCAATGATCAGGGACTAGGCCGCGAACCGTTTATTTTTCTTGCATCTCCGCGCAGTTATGCCCCGCGCGGCGAGTAGTTTTCATCACGTTGTTGTTAGCGCGCCCGCTGCAGTGGCAAATAGCGTTATACCAGGCGTCGTTCCAGCCACTCGGCGAGATGAAAGATCTCCTGCTCCGACACGCCGTGCGCCATGCCCTTGTACTCGTGCCATTCAACCTCGTAGCCCTCGCGTTCGAGCACTTTCTGCGTCCGATAGGCCAGGTCAACCGGCACCACCGGATCGGCCGAGCCGTGTGCCAGCAGGATCGGAATAGCGGTGTTGGCATCGGATTTTTCACTTTCCAGCGAATCCGCCAGTGGCAGGAAAGTCGACAGGGCCATAATTCCACCGAGCTGCTGGCGGTAGCGCAGGCCGGCATGCAGCACGATCGCCCCGCCCTGGGAAAACCCGGCGAGCAGGATCCGCTCCGGCGCGATGCCGTTGTCAATTTCGTCTTCGATCAAGTCATTCACCAGCTGCGCCGATGCACGGATGCCCTTTTCGTCGGCTTCGGCACTGATATCGGCGGTACGAATATCGAACCAGGCACGCATGACAAAGCCCTGGTTGATGGTCACCGGCATCATCGGTGCGTGCGGGAAGACAAAGCGGATGCTGATGCCGGGATCGAGGCGCAACTCCGGCACGATGGGCTCAAAATCATGCCCATCGGCACCCAGGCCATGCAGCCAGATGACAGCGGCATCGGGGGCATGCACGCCGGTTTCAATTACCAGGGAATCTTCGGCCATTATGCGTCTCGGCGATTACAAAGGCGGGCATTATACCGATGCGCAGGCCATCCATCACGTATTATTCAAGTCGCTCAACGGGCTGCGCACCCCGCGCGCGCCACGCTTTAACACATGGGTATAGATTTCAGTGGTCTTGACGTCCTGGTGGCCGAGTTGTTCCTGCACGGTGCGGATATCCGCACCTGATTCGAGCAGATGCGTTGCAAACGAATGGCGCAGGGTATGGCTGGTAACCTGTTTTTCAATTCCCGCCTGTTGCGGGGCCCGACGCAGCGTACGATTAATATTCGATTCATCGATATGATGCCGTCGCAGCAACCCGCTTTGCGGGTCGACCGCCAGGCGCGCCGCCGGGAACAGGTATTGCCAGCCGAGCGAACGTGCGGCCTCACGATATTTTCGTGCCAGCGCATCCGGCATCCAAACACCGGCATAGTACCGATGCCGGCTGTCCTCGCGAAGCTGCAGCTGAACCCGATCGATCTGGGCTTGCAAAGGCTGCACCAGCTCGGGGGCCAGGGTGGTCAGACGATGATGGCGTCCTCTGCCATTCCAGACCTGTAATTGATGGTGATCAAAATCGATATCCTTGACGCGCATGCGCACGGCTTCAACGCGACGCAGCCCGGAGCCATACAACAGGGATGCCAACAGCAGAGGCGGTCCACTGAGCCGGCCTAACAACTGCCCGACCTCGAGACGGTTCAAAACCATGGGTAATTTTCGCTCGCATTTGGCGCGATTGAATTCACCCAGGTTGCCCAATGGTTGCTGCAACACCCGGTTAAACAGGAATGCCAACGCATTCAGCGCAATTTTCTGGGTTGCGATGGAAACTTTTTTCTGCACCGCAAGGTGGGTTAGAAACTCAACCACCTCGGGCCCGCCCATTGCCTCGGGATGGCGCTTGTAATGAAAAACGATGAAATACCTGATCCAGTAAAGGTATGACCTGATGGTGCGACTGCTATAACGCCGCACCGCCATAAAATCGGAAACAGATTGAAGAAAAGGCGACGAGTTCCGTTCGCTGGTAGCCATGGCACGAATCCTTTCGTTAAACTATTCCGGCAACCATATCAACTTCCTCCTACAGTTCAAGGGTATTATCAGGTCAATGACCCGATAACATGAGGAACAAAATGAAACCAAAAATTTTAACGGGGCGAATCAAGCACTTTAGATCAACCCTCAAACCCTCCCCCAATTACCAGGTCATCCCGACAATAATTATTAAAGGTCGAAGACCTTTAAATTAGGCTGTTATGATTTAGTTTAGGCCTTGCTTGATTCATATATATTCATACGTACAATGTACATATGAAACATCTGGTACTCAAATGGGATAAAAAGAAAGAGAAGGCCAATCTCAAGAAACACGGCGTTTCTTTCGAAGAGGCTCGAACCACCTTCTATGATGAACACGCGGTGGTTTTTCACGATCCTGATCACTCAGAAGACGAAGATCGTTTCATTCTGTTGGGCACGAGCTACAAACTAAATACTCTAGTGGTGTGCCATTGTTTTAGAGAAGAGGAAACAAGTATCAGAATCATCTCAGCCAGGAAAGCAGATAAAGATGAGTCTAGAGAATACTGGAATTACAGAAAATGAGAGATCACTACGACTTCGCAAAGCTAAAGGGAAAGAAAAACCCCTACACCAAATATCTAAAGCAGCCTGTCACGATGCGTCTTGATAAGGACTCTGTAGATTACTTTAAATCTCTCGCTGAGGAATCAGGGATTCCTTATCAAACTCTAATTAATTTGTATCTTAGAGATTGTGCAGCAAATGAAAAGAAGCTGGATTTAAAGTGGAGATAGAAAATCATAACAACACGCATGCAATCGGACCATCCAACTCGCTACGCGAGTTGTCTGGCCGCTGATGCGGGGCGTTATGTGGCACATAAATTTTAAGAACCGAGGAGGCGAGCTATGAACGAAGAGGAATTTAGAAAAATCGCCAAAGAGAAGGGATATGGCGAGGTAGAGTTTTTAGAAGTCGAGCCAGGACCAGAAGAGGAAATGCATTCTCACGAACATTCGGTGTTGTCCTTCGTTTTAACAGGAGAATTCACAATGACAACAAACGAGTGGACTAAAGTTCTCATTCCCGGTGATATGACTGAAAATCCAGCAGGTACAATGCATAAAGTAAAAATTGGACCAGAGGGAGGTTCATTTTTATTTGCAAAGAAATTCCATTAGAAAATGAGCCGCCACATAA
>CALDDP010000055.1 GCA_937936805.1 uncultured Gammaproteobacteria bacterium
TAGATAAAATCGTTTATAACAATCTAAATGATCGTTAAAACCGATTAATATTGTGAGGCGCCGATGACTCCACGCGGTATTTCATATTGACGGTTTGTTCGACCAATTATCAACGCGTCGATGAAGATGTTTCGCAGGCAGCGTCTACACGGAATTCGGCAGCTGTTACCCGGTGAAGTCGATAAATGCCTGCGCAGTCTGTTTTCGAGAGAAAGATAGCCTAATCGAATACATGCACCGGCCGGCGCTGGCGAGCACGGGCCCCCAGGCAACCGGTCAAGGGCTGATTCAAGCTCCGCTGCCGCCAGGACCTGTCAGCTTTTAATATCGATCATAACTTCGTTACGGCGCAAAAACGGCAGCGTCCACGGAGGGTCGTAACCGGCGACGCGCGGCAGGGAGACGGCTTCGAGCCGGTTACGCTTCATCCATTGTTGCAGAAGCTCGAGATTTTCCTCATAAGCAGCTTCGCTCCAGGATCCCGTGTACCGCACTACAGCAACTTTCCTGGCGGGAATCTGTTTCAGCTTCACGACGGTGTTGCTTGGCACCGGTGCGGTTTCGAGCGTGTAACCCGTTGGCAGAACGAATGCAAAACGCCAGCCAAGCGCCTTTTGCTGACCGGTTACAGGTGCGGTCATCGAAATTTTCTCGCCGCTGGAACGGTTTTCGTCGAGGGCCATTACCGGTGTCGTCATACTAATGCTGGAGGCCGCCTCGTTGTCGCCCGAGATATATCCGAACAGACGTTTGAAGGCGATACTACCGGCACCGTCAAAACTCGCATCGACCAGGGTTTCGGCCAGAACCAGTGTCTCGTAATCGCGAACTTCGAATCGATCCTCCTGCTGCAGCACCGAGTAGTTCGGCTCCTCGGTGCTAGGTATGCCCATCAGGCTGCACCCGGTTTGCAACAGGATGAGGACAAGCGCCAATAGTGATCTGGGCAACGGGGTTCGCATGGGGAATGGCATGTCTGGCTTCATGAATGGGAGGGAATGCAGAGATAATCATTATTGAAATTTATACGCTCAAGGCGAGTTTTCAGATCTGGCACGGCTTATTTTTCGGCATCTTTGCTTAACCCTCACAGGCTTTGTGTTGATCAAGCGGTTGAAGGAGAGAAAAAAGCGGGGCGTTTTCGCAAGCGGAAAAGGCATGTCTACTTGAGGGGGGGATCAGCCAGGGAAATGGCCGAGTAGTTAAGCCCCGCAAGCGAGATTATTTACGCCCCGCATTAATATTACGCCGCTGCGGATTGATTGGATCAAACAAAGTATTAAAAAATTTGTCACCAGGGCGACACTTTATATTGAAACCTGTAATGAAGCACAAAACCAGTTGCCGGTTGAACCCGTAAACAAGGCTGCAGAGATCGTGTGGTAAATGTTGCCGAAGACTCGTGTTGAATTCAGGAAGGGATCGAATGAAAGAAAAAAACCAAATCATACGAACACTATATTGCTTCGATCAGGATTTGCGGCTCGATGACAATGCGGCGTTGGAGTTCGCTGCGGCAGGAGCCAGCAGCTTGCTATGCGTCTACTGTCACGACCAGTCGAGATGTGAAGACGACTCGTTCGGCACTCGTCGACTGGGACGGCTGCGCAAGCGATTTATCGAGCAGAGCATAACAGGGTTGTCGGCTGACCTAAATCGTCGAGGGCAAAGGCTATTGCAGGTTTCAGGTCCAGTCACGACGACTATACAGCATCTGATTATCGAACATCGGATCGAGCAGGTCGTGCGCAGCCGCCACTTCGGTTGCTATGAAAACCTTAAATAGAAGCAGTTGATGCAAGACAACCCGTTGATCGATTTCATCGAAATCGATAGTTATACACTGTTCACGCGGGAGCAGATCGCAGGTATCGGTGAACTGCCGGAAACAGTCACCAAGTTCAGAAAACGCGTGGAACTCTTGCCCATAGCAATGCCTCTCGGAACTACACGGCTGCCACCTTCGCCGCTCTCCGCGGAGCCGGTTCCGGAAAAAACCGGAGATACGGAACCTGCAGCTGATCGGTTTGTCGGAGGCGAAGCCGCGTCTGCATTGCATGTGGAGGCTTACTTTGCAGGTAGATAGCCCTCGCGGTACAAGATAACGCGTAATGCAATTGATGACTGGTCGAGCTCGAGCAAGATGTCGCCGTGGCTTTCCGCCGGTTGTCTATCCGTAAGAAGACTCTATCAGCACCTTAAAAATTACGAAGCATGCAACGGGTCCAATGAATCCACCTATTGGCTTTATTTCGAGTTACTTTGGCGCGAATACTCTCAGTGGTACGCGCTGTACTATTCCGAAAGAATTTTTCTCCCGGGAGGTATAAGCGGCGCCAGGCCCGATTCTGCGTTCGACGACAAGCGCTTCGCTCGATGGTGTAGGGGCGAAACCGACTGGCCTCTGGTGAATGCCTGCATGCGACAGCTCAACCAGACCGGGTATATCTCCAACCGGGCGCGTCAGATTGTCGCCAGTGCGCTGATCAATGAGCTTGGTCTGGATTGGCGTTGTGGCGCAGGTTATTTCGAGAAACAGTTGATCGATTATGACGTGGCTTCCAACTGGAGTAATTGGCAGTATATTGCCGGCGTTGGCGCCGACCCTCGTGGAGGCCGGCATTTCAATATCGAAAAACAGGCTCGCCAGTTCGACCCCGACGGCAGCTTTGTCTCCAGGTGGCTTAATCCACGCAGCCGGGATCTCATCCGGGCAAGTGTCGAGACCGCCGCAGGCTAGCCATGCAATCGGGGCTGCTCGCCAACTGCCGTTTCAAGCGCAACCAGTGCGCATAGCAAGATTATTAAGTTATGGCGCATAGAAAGCCTCAATTGCCGAGCAAGACCTGTCCGGTTTGTCTGCGCCCGTTTGTCTGGAGAAAGCGCTGGCGTAGCAACTGGTAGCGGGTCAAGTACTGTTCCCGTCGCTGTGCGACAAGTAGCCGGGGCACATGATGATCCGCACACAGTGCCTGTTCGACTGCAAAGCAATAAAACGAGAGAGCGCTCAAGCGCGATGCGTCTCGATCGTTAACGAATGCGTCTCCGCCGGATGCCACACTCGCTCCATGCAGCCTGCAGTGTCAGGCTGTCCGCCGAGGTACCGGCGGATGACGTTCCCTCACGCACACCTGCTGCAATCCTGTAAATCCTCTGCGCAGTGGGGCGTTCAATCGTCTGTTTTCGGCCCCCTGGATAAAGCGTTTGCTGCCCGCCGGGAAAAGCGCGATTATTACCTGAGCTGAAAGGAGGGTTGGATGTCAGATTCGGAAAAAGTACCGCACTACCGCACGCTGCGCCTGGTTCTTGGCGATCAGCTCGATGTCCGGCATAGCTGGTTCGAGCAACAGGATAGTGGCACGCTATATCTCATCGCCGAACTTCACCAGGAGGCGACCTATGTCAGGCAGCATATTCAGAAATTGTGCGCCTTTTTTGCCGCGATGGAACAGTTTGCGTTTGCGCTGGAATCGCACGGGCACAGCGTGCTGCACCAGAAGCTCGAGGAAACGCTGCAGTGCGACAGTCTAGCTGAAATAATCCAGTCGATATGTAACCGTTACGGCATCACGCGCTTCGAGTTTCAATCTCCGGACGAGTACCGCCTGCGCCTGCAGTTGCGGCAGCTGAAACTGGATAGCGCGGTATCGGTGAAAGAATGTGCCAGTGAGCATTATTTGCTGCCGGAAGACGAGTTTGCGCATTTCATCATTGCTGGCAAACACAACCGAATGGAATCGTTTTATCGCAAGATGCGAAAACGACTGAATCTGTTAATGGATGGCGACCAGCCGCTTGGCGGTCAATGGAATTACGATGCTGAAAATCGCGCCCGGCTGGGGGCCGCGGACCTGCTCGAAATCCCCGAGCCGCTGGTGTTCGATAATAATGTCGAGCAGATTCTGCAGCGTATAGACAGATGCGGCATCGAGTATTTCGGCGAGCGTGCCGGGGCGCTGCTGTGGCCGATCAATCGAGAGCAGGCCCTTGAATTGCTGTCGTTTTTCTGTGACCACTGCCTGCATCGCTTCGGTCGCTTTCAGGATGCTATGACTGGCCAGCACGAGCATCGCTGGAGTCTTTATCACTCCCGCCTGTCGTTCGCGCTGAACAGTAAAATGCTGCACCCGCTGGAGGTGATCGAGGCTGCAATCGAGCATTATAACGAGGAAAAAAACAGCATTTCGATTGCGCAAATCGAGGGCTTTGTCCGGCAGATCATCGGCTGGCGGGAATACGTGCGCGCGGTTTACTGGGTCAATATGCCCGATTATGCCGAGCGCAATCACCTGCAGGCGAAGCGTGATTTGCCCGCCTATTTCTGGGACGGCGCAACGCGGATGAACTGCATGCAGCAGGCGCTGGGGCAATCCCTCGACCTTGCCTACGCGCATCATATCCAGCGTTTGATGATCAGCGGGAACTTCTGCCTGCTCGCGGGTATCGACCCGGCACAGGTAGACGCCTGGTATCTGGGTGTTTACATCGATGCGATCGAGTGGGTGGAAATGCCCAACACCCGTGGCATGAGCCAGTTCGCCGACGGCGGCTTGATTGCGACCAAGCCTTATTGTGCTGGTGGTAACTACATCAACAAGATGAGTGATTATTGCAAGCATTGTCAATATGACGTCAGGCAAAAGGTATCTGGTTCCGCCTGTCCATTCAACAGTCTCTACTGGGCTTTCATGATTCGACACCGCGAGCAACTGGCGACCAACCCTCGCATCGGTATGATTTATCGGAACTGGGACAGGCAGAGCCCCGAGACAAAGGAGGCGACATTGTCACGCGCCAACTGGTGTCTGCAGCACCTGGACGAGCTGTAGAGGCTGTGGAGAATTCGTCGACTAATTGTCGAAATAAAGGTCAATCTAAATTAGGCGTCAAATCGTATACAGGTTTTGTCTGGAGGAACTGTAAATGAAATCGCATAGTGTGATGAGCTGGAGGGCGCTCACTGAAAACCGCTTTAAACCGCTGAAGAACTTGGAATTTGGCTCGCGCCAAGACGTGATCGAGACGCTGTGCTGGCTCTGGGGCACGATATTTTCGCTCGCATTTCTTTGTATGTATGCCCTCGGTTATACATGGCTAAGCCAAATGCTGTTGCTAGCCGGCGTTTTTATTACTTTCGCTATTTTGAAACCTGCGAACAGCAGGCGCGTGCAAAGAACTCCGGCACCCTATTTGAGCAGGGCTTCGAAGTGCGTCTGGCAAATGGATCGGGAGGCCTAGGCTAGTCTCCGGCAGATCAGACCACCGGCGGGACCATGACATGTTCCGTTGTCCTGCCGAGCAGGCACAAGTATCCAAAGTCGAGACCGATAAGTGAAACCAGAGAAAGCAATAGTTGATACGTACGATCTGATCACCGGCGACGAGGATGCGCGGGTTTTCAGGGATATTCCTGAAGAGGCCTGTAACGATCAAACACGAAATATTTTCGCTTACCTGGCGGCAAATCTTTTCAGCAAAATTGCCGACGAGTTGGCGAGCGCCAGACTGGTTCTGCCATGGATGCTGGCGTCAGTGGCGGCGCCAGTTGTATTTAGTGGATTCCTGGTGCCGATTCGCGAGGCCGGAGTTCTGCTGCCGCAGTTATTGGTGGCGGCCTTTATTCGTCGCATGCCGATCCGAAAGACGGTCTGGCTGTGGGGCGGCGCCCTGACCGCAGCCAGTCTGTTGCTGATATCGCTGGTTGCAGGCAGCCTGAGCCGAAGTGCTGCCGGAACGACATCACCCGTTCGCGAAACTCGAGTGCGCGCAAGCGGATAAATCAAAATAGCCTGCCCCGATCCGGATGAAGGCCACGACCTGCTTCAGGGTGAGGTAACTGATTTCACCAGTTCGTGTAGAGAGCTGCAGATCAGTTCGAATTCGGTTTTCAATTCATCGAGCCGGGCCTGCATTTTCTTTTCATAAGTCTCTCTTAAGCTCACTTAGATACCTGTTGATTTGCTGGCGGCGGTGCTAACGGCCCTGCAAAACCGATCGAAAAACTTATCCGCTTGTGTTGTGCGATTGCGCTGTTTTGCATGATTTCCTACCTGCTGGCGGAATACATCCTCTAATTTAGATAAACCTGAAGCGGGCGAAGTTGATGGCAGTCAGGCAAACTGTTTATTCCGCGCATAAGACAGGCGTTTGATGGCATTGACGATATCCTGATGGTGGATCGCGGGAATCTGTTCTGACTGGTGCTCGAACGGATAGACGTCAGCTACCAGTGTTTCCATTTGCTGCGAAATCTGCCCGGGTGCCCGTGGTTTAGTCCATCTCCCGCGCAACGCGCTGGCCTTCGACTTCATCGACCAACAGCAGCAGTACACCGCCGATGACGAATAATCCGATGATCGACAGGATGGCCAGTCGCGGGTCCCCGGTAAATCCGCTTACCATTGCCACCAGCAAGGGCCCGA
>CALDDP010000056.1 GCA_937936805.1 uncultured Gammaproteobacteria bacterium
TCTGGCTGTAGCCATCGATACCATTCGTCACCAGCTCACCGTCGGCTTCGAGGGTCAGACTAAGCTCACGCTCACCGACATTGAAATCAAGCCTGGCTGGCAGTAGCGCCGCACCGCTCGAAAGCCATTGCCAGTCATCCATCCAGGCATTGAAATAACCATCCCGGCCGATGCGGGTAACCCCGGCCTGGCCAATATCACCGCGCGCGAAACGCTCTTCATGAAAGTGACCCTCCGGTGTTGTGATAGCGGCATGAGCCATCCATATCTGGTTACTTTGCCAGCCGCCATGGGCCTGCTCGGGGCTCAGGGACTGGCGAAACAGTGTCCACTGCAAGCCCCAGTCCTGGCCCTCCGCATCCGTTAAATTGGCCGTCAGGTACCACCATTCGATACGATAATCGGGGTGCGCGCCGTGATCGCGTGTAAACTGCAGGATTTTGCCCGGTAGAACCTGGGCGAATCCGAGTCCGCGGTCACGCAGGTCGCCGAGTAAATCCTGCGCCTGCAGTGCAAAGCTGAGCAGGGCGAAACAAACCAGGGATACAAAACGCATCAAACAGTTTCCCCGAGCTGTGCCAGCGCCAGTGGCATCTGGCGCCGCCACTGAAAAGAAACCAGCAGCAGGGTAAATGCACAAATCAAGCCTATCACCACGGCCAGTTGCAGCGCCGGTCCGATTTCCCAGAGTAACGGCATGCTCCAGCCAAAACTGATGATGTTGAGCTTGTCGATTAATATCCAGCTTAACAATGCACCGAGCGGGATCGACAACAACCATACGATCGCACAAAAAATAAACAGTGGCGTCGCTACCAGCAATAGCTGCTCGAGCTGGCGTAATCCGAGTGCACGCCATTGCGCAAACTGCGGCAGGCGTTCCTGCAGGATAGCAAGCAATGAAGCCAGCAAGGCAATGGCCGCGACAATCATTGTCAACAAATTCATCGCCGCGGTAATCGCGAAGGTACGCTCAAAAATACCCACCGACAAATTGCGGATCTGTGTACGGGAAATCGAGTCACCGGGTTGCGCGCCGAGCGATTTCATAACCGCTTCAGCCTGCTGCATCGCCGCGGCATTGCCCTGCCGCAACCACAATGCGATACCTCGCGAGTAGTAATGATCCCAGTTACTCGCGACCACGTGATCGGGCAGATAAAACTGGAAGTAGGGATTGCCATAGTCATAGAAAACGCCGACCACCTGGTACTCCTGCAAACCCCGGTCGGTGGGCAGGGCGACATTTTCGCCGATCTCAATGCCAGCGAGGAAATGCACCTGTTCATTAATCAGTATCTTGCCCGGCTCTTCACGCCAGGATTTCAGGGCGGCAGCAGCACTATCGCCCTGCCATCTGGACAGCGGCAACACCCGGCTGTCAGGCGCCCCGGTATCTTGCCCGCGAACCAGGCTCGGGCGATCCCGCCAACGCGTGCTGACACCGATGCGATGATGGCTGGCGGCGAGCCAGTCTGCATTAGCGGGCGACACCTTTAGTTGCCGATAATCCAGATTGGGCGCAAGCAGGTAAATATCGGCACTTTGACGCAGTTCCAGCCAGCCGACAAAAGCACCGCGAAAACTGTCCACCAGGCTGCCGACGCCAAGATTCGCGGTTAACGCCAGCAACAACGCCATCATCGCACTGCGCAACGCAGGCAATTGGGACCAGCCATCACTGACCATCCAGCGAACGATTAAATACCGTCCCGGCAACAGTCTGCCCAGCAGGTGCAAAGCCCCTGCCAGTATAATCGGCAGCATCCAGGCAGCAGCGAAAAGAACCATGCCCAGTACCACGAAACCCTGGGTTGCGGTTTCTATCCCGCTATAGGCAATCCAGGCAAGCAGGGCCAGCAACACGGCAGTAACTGCGAGACGATGGCGCGCGACTGCCTCGTCGCTGAGCAACATCTCACTGCTTCCAGCGTCGAAACCGGTGCGCTGCAGCTGCCGGTAAAGCGGCCACGCCAGCGCCCAGAGCAGGCCTGCCAGGGTTATCCCCCAGGCCTGAAACAGCGTCCATGCACTTAGCCCGAGATCAGCTTCGACCGTGGCGCTATAGAGACTTTGCAGACTGGCGCCGAGCCCCGGCAACAATGCATGGCCCAGCACGATGCCAAGTGTAAATCCAAGTGCAGTGCCGAGCAGGCTCCACGCCAGCGTCTCGAGCAAAATTGCGCCCACTAAATGCCGCCTGTCGCAACCCATCAAACGCAGATCGAGCAGGGTTGCGCGACGGTACCAAAGCGAAAAGCGCACCGCGTTGAACACGATAAACAGTCCAACCGCGAACGATAGCAGGCTCATCGCCGTTAAATGACTGTGCAGGCTTGCGGTTAATTGTCGCAGGTCCAGATGTTGCTGATTCTCGACAAGTTCGAGATGGTCGGGCAGGCTCGCGGCGAGACGGGCATGCTCACGCGGTGTAATCTTGCCCACCGCCAGGTAGCTGAAGCGGTCCGAACCCGACAGCAGCAGCGCTGCACCGATATCGACCAGTATCCGCCGCCCCTGTTGCGGGCGCGCCTGGATCAGCGCCGGCGGCAGTAATCGCCCGTCGCGCAGCTCGAGCCGCTCACCCTGTTCGAGTTCGAGTTCGGCGGCAAGCACCGCGGGCACCCAGGCACTAAACGGCGGCTGCACAAAAGCAAGCCAGGTTTGCCCGAAATCCTGCGTCGATTGATCGCCATCAAATACTTCACCGGGCAGGGTCAACAGGTCGGTGGCGACAATACTGATCGAGATACCCTGTGGTGTACTGACTTCAAGTTCGACCAGGGGAATCACCTGGCGAAAGCCGTCACGGCGCAACTTTATGTAGAGCGACTGCTCGATACCCGCACCACGGCGACTGCGGACCCAGTAATTAGCCTGCGCACCGAGCAGGCTTTGCGCCTGCTGGTAACTCGCCTCGGCATGCTGATTGATAATTTGTACCCCTGACCACAGACCTACCCCGGCAACCAGGCCAATGCAAAGGAACAGGGTCTGCCAGGGATGTCGCCTGTAATGGCTCAGCAGAGCCTTCAGTATCCAGAAAAATCCGCGGTTCATTCGATTTCGGCCAGCTTGCCGTTGTGCAGCCGAACGCGACGGTCCATGAATTCTGCCATTGCCTGGCTATGGGTAACCATTAACAGGCTGCTGCCAGCCTGTTTGACCAGGTTACTGAACAGACCCATGACCTCGAGGCTGGAATTTTCATCGAGATTGCCGGTCGGCTCGTCCGCCAGCACCAGTTGCGGTTTGTGCAGCAACGAACGCGCGATGGCGACGCGTTGCTGTTGGCCGCGCGATAACTGGTGTGGATATTTTTTGAGCTGACTGCCGAGATCCAGACGCTCGATCAACTCGGCCTCGTATAGCGGGTCAAGGCGCTGGCACAGGGCTGCCTGAAACTTTATGTTATCGAGAATAGTCAGGGTCGATATCAGGTGGAACTGCTGAAACACCAGGCTTAATTGCGAACGCCGTACCGCGGCCAGCGCTGATTCGGATGCCGCATGCATCCGCTGTCCGTCGAACAGTATCTCGCCACTGTCCGGCCGTTCGAGCCCGGCAATCAAATGCAGCAAAGTCGATTTGCCGCTACCGCTGTCACCGAGCAAAGCTACCGAAGACGACGCCGACATCGCAAAATCAAGCTCCTGCAGTACATCCTGACGGGCATCCGCATACGAATACGACTTACAAAGTTTGTTGATCTCGAGCATAGCGGGCAGATGCTAACCGATATTGCGCAGACAGTTAACCATGGCGCTTGCTTAAACCGGTCATCCCCCACTGCATGAGTCATCCCCGAGTTTCTTCGAGTCATCCCCGCCCTGGGTACTAACCGGTCACATAGGTAACACATTAAACCGGGCACATGGGTAACACATCAAACCGATAGATTCCTGCTGGCAGGGGGATGACCGGTTTAAGTAAGCGCGATTGTTTACCGACCCCGGGGCACGATGGATTTAGCGGGTGAATCAAGTAAACTGTCCCCGCACAGGGGGTAAGAATGACGGCAATTTGCGAAATAAAAGATCTACAGAAACTGGCACGTAAACGCGTTCCACGCATGTTTTACGAGTACGCTGACTCTGGCTCCTGGACCGAATCGACCTACCGTTCGAATGAAGCCGATTTCCAGGATATCAAGTTACGCCAGAGGGTTGCAGTTGACATAACCGAGCGCTCGGTAGAAACCGAAATGATCGGTCAGAAAACTGCCATGCCGGTCGCGTTGGCGCCAGTCGGACTAACCGGCATGCAACATCCTGACGGCGAGATCAAGGCCGCGCGCGCCGCGGAAAAATTCGGCGTACCCTTTACCCTGTCGACGATGAGTATCTGCTCAATCGAGGATGTCGCCGAACACACCAGCAAGCCATTCTGGTTCCAGCTCTACGTGATGAAGGATCGGGAGTTTATCGAACGCCTGATCGATCGCGCCAAAGATGCCGGCTGCAGCGCACTGATGCTGACCCTCGACCTGCAGATCCTCGGCCAGCGGCATAATGATCTGCGCAACGGCTTGAGCGCACCGCCAAAACCCTCGCTCAACGCAGCGCTACAGATCATCACCCGGCCACGCTGGTGCCTGAACATGCTCACTACCAAACGCCATTCGTTCAGAAATATCGTCGGACATGCCAAGGGCGTTGGCGACCTGTCGTCGCTTTCCTCCTGGACCGCGGAACAGTTTGACCCGAAGCTTTCCTGGCAGGATATCGACTGGATCAAGGAGCGCTGGGGCGGCAAGCTGATAATCAAGGGCATCCTCGACCCTGACGATGCGAGGATGGCAGCAAAGGTCGGCGCCGACGCCATTATCGTTTCCAACCACGGCGGACGTCAGCTGGACGGTGCCCGCTCGTCGATCAGCGCACTACCCGGCATCGTCGCCGAAGTCGGCAATGATATCGAAGTACATTTCGACGGCGGCATTCGTTCCGGGCAGGATGTGCTCAAGGCAATCTGCCTCGGCGCGAAGAGCACTTACATCGGGCGCGCCTTTATCTATGGTCTCGGCGCCAGGGGTGAAGCCGGCGTGGAGCAGGCACTCGACATCATCTACCGCGAGCTCGACACCACCATGGCGCTGTGCGGCGAACGCCTGCTGCAGAACCTCGGCCATCATAACCTGCTGAACCCGCCCGACTGATCGTTGTCCGGCCACCCCGGCTAAAGCCCTGACTCCCCCGCTAATGTCATCCCGGCACCCGGTCAATGTCATCTCTCCCCACTGCTACTGTCATCCCGCGGCTTGACCGCGGGATCCAGTAACCAGGAAATCACAGCCTTCTCTGGATACCGCGGTCAAGCCGCGGTATGACAATAGTTTGGCGCGGAATGGCAGGTTCTGGGGACGGGATGACAAAGGTTTGCATAGCATGTCAATGGCCAGGTTGGTCCTGTTCTGTTTCGCGGGCACGCAGGTCGATGCGCCGGACCTTGCCGGTGGTGGTCATCGGCAGGCTGTCGATGAATTCAACTTCGCGCGGGTATTCATGTGCGGAGAGTCGCTCGCGCACCGACTGCTGGATTTCGCTGGCAAGCTCCGGGCTCTCCTCGTGGCCCTCGCTCAACACAACGAAGGCCTTGACGATCTGACCGCGCAGTTCATCCGGCTTGCCGATCACCGCCGCCTGCAGTACGGCCGGGTGTTTTAACAGGGAATCTTCGATCTCTCCCGGACCAATGCGATACCCGGCACTGGAAATGACATCATCCTTGCGCCCGACAAACCACAGGAAGCCGTCTTCGTCGCGGTAACCCACATCACCGGTGCGAAACCAGTTGGCGGTAATCTTGTCCCGGGTGGCCTGCTCATTGTTCCAGTAGCCCAGAAACATTACCGGATCGTCACACCATGCAGCGAGCTCACCCTCCTCGCCATCTTCCATAACGTTACCCGCCTCGTCGATCACATCGACGCGATGACCCGGGTAAGGTTTACCCATCGACCCCGGTTTCGGTGTCATGATCGCCGAGCAATTGCCGACGATATAGTTAAACTCGGTCTGCCCCCACATCTCATTGATGGTCAGGTCGAACGCATCACGCCCCCAGTGGATCAACTCTTCGCCCACCTGTTCACCAGCGCTCATGACAGCACGTAACTTAAGATCAAAACTCGATTTCAAATCGGGTAAGGCACGCAACATCTTTAATGCGGTCGGTGGAATAAAGGCATTGGTTACCGCGTAATCCTGCATCAGCCGGCACACCCGCTCGGCATCGAAGCCACCGCCCTCAAACGCCACGATCGGCATTCCATAGTTCAACGCCGGCAGCAAGGCATCCCAAAGTCCCCCGGTCCAGGCCCAGTCAGCCGGCGTCCAGAAAACATCGCCTGTCTGCGGGAAGAAGTTTTGCGACATTTCAAAGCCGGTGAAATTGCCCAGCACCGCCCGATGCGCCACCAAAGCTCCCTTGGGTGGACCGGTAGTGCCCGAGGTATATATCAGGCAGGCAGGGTCATCCGCCCCGGTCTGCAGCATGGTGAATGCGTCCGCCCCCTGCTCCAGCAAGTTCCAGAACTCGTCCCCTGCGGCACCACAACGACAGCCAATAACTGTCTGCAGATCGGACAGTTCAGGTTGTAGCGACTTGATGTCATCGTAGCGACTGCCGTGCACGATAGCAGCGCGCGCACCGCTGTCACGTAATCGATACTCAAGCGCTTCAGGACCGAAAAGGATAGCGAGCGGCAGGGATATCGCGCCGAGTTTATGAATGGCCAGATGCGCGACGATGGTTTCGATAGTTTGCGGCAACACGATCGCGACCCGATCGCCCGGCCCGATACCGAGCGCGCGCAGCGCGTTAGCGAATCGGTCAGAGTAGCTTTTTAAATCGGCGAAACTATAGCTGGCACGTTGGCCGGCAGCATTCTCATAATAAACAGCTACCTGCTGCGCCCGCACTTGATGCCGCTCACAAACCTGGTGAGCAATATTGAGTTTTTGCGGTATCGACCAGCGGAACTGGCTACGAATTTCGTCAAAATCAGTTGCCGAGGGATCGATAAATCGCATTAATGCACGGAATGTAAAAAATTCATAATATACCCCAACAATTCGCAAAACACAGTTGAGATAGGCGCATATCGGGTCTATAACCTAGGTTTATTCTGCAAATTTGTACTAAAGTACTGATAATAATGTAGAACTTTCCCTCCATTCTGCTAAAAATGATCTAAGAGAAACGCTACGCAAGCGGTAGGTATCATGAACAATTACGAAGACTGGGCAAAACTTGTTGCAAAAAGACTAAAAGGCGAAGCCGATTTAATTGCAGCAATCGAAAAAGATGAACTGAACGACACGGCCGCAAACGAAGCGTTTGTGCGGGCCGTACTCGAACCCTTTTTACCGGAAAACTTCGGTGTCGGCTCGGGCCGCATCGTCGATGCCTTCGGTAACCAGTCCGAGCATTTAGATGTCGTGGTTTACAATCGTGACTTCCCGCGCATCGGAATGATTGGTGCCAGTGACGCCTATCTTTACGAATCGGTGCTCGCGGTATTTTCAGTCAGGGCCAAGTTTATCCGCAAAACCTTTTTCGACTCCCTCAACGCCTGTGCGTCGCTGGCTAACCTCGAGACCAATATCGATAAGGCGGTGCTGGTCAAACTGGCCAAGAAAAATGGTCTAAAGCCTGCCCCGAATAAAAAATTCGTACATGAAGATCCACTGCGCACGGCACGCTTCGAACTGATCGGCAGACCACCAGCCTTCGTATTCGGTTTTAGCGGGATAAAACACAGCTACCGGCAGTTACAGGAGAATATCGAACTCTGGCTGAATAACCGCCGCGAAGACGCAATCGAAACCCCGATGAAGGCGTTACCCGCAGTCATCGCGACGCAGGGCTGTTTCGCCTGGCGCAACGCCGCACCGCTGGCCTTGAGCAACCGTGAATTGCTCGGTATCGGAAACGACGATGCGCCGGTCCGCCTGATCGTGCTGCAGTTACTGTACCTGCTCAATCGACGCCTGAATGTAACCGCCGATGGCTATGGACTGAAACCGAGTCTGAATGCCTACCTGAGCCAGTTCTCGGCACCAAACTTCGAACTTGGCATAGGTAACGTAGCCGACTTAATCAACCTGGAGAAGAAGCCAGAGAGCGCGGCCGCTGATCCGGGAACCATATCCGCGCGCTACGTGCCCGCTAAAGATCACTCTCCGGTCGTCGAGGCAGCAGCCGAAGCGCCGGCAGAACTGCCGCAGGAAATAGCCGCACCTGAGCAAGCTGCAGAATCCGCTGACCAGGGAGGCGTTTTTGACAAACCGTCACCATTTGCATCAGCGCCCGTGCCGCCAGCAGAGACCCCGGCTCCGGTCGCAGCTGAAAGCGCCGCTAAACCTTCAGCCGACGCTGCAGTGTTTGACAAGCCATCTCCGTTCGCATCGGCACCCGTACCAGCGGCAGAAGATACACCTCCCGCAGCGATAGCCAAAAGCTCACCGGCCCCGGCAGCACCATTAGGGTCCGCACCCATTCCACCAATGGGAGACTCTGCTACCGCCAGTGCGGCAACGGAAAAAGCGCCACCGAAAACACCGTTGGGGTCTGCACCGATCCCGCCAATGCAGGAACCTGCCGCTCCACCCGCGGCCCCGCTTGGGTCGGCGCCTATCCCGGCAACAAAACCAGCCGCAAGCACGGCCGAATCGGAACCCGCCGACGCCATCATTCCACCCAAACCACCGGTCGATTTCGACCTCGGCTCAGCGGGCGATGACGTAAAAGAAGATAAAGTCGAGGCAGAAGAAGACGAATTTCTCAACACGGTTGTAATTCCGCCGAACGCTGCGGCATCGAGCAAGAAGGCGGGGAGTAACTCAACCGATGCTTTTATCGCCCGCGTCAAGGAACAACTATCGTCGCCGGAGCAGATAGCGGAAAGTAAACCGGATCCCTTCTCCTCGACCATCCCGCAGTAAATTTCGTCGCCTGCCGGTCCCCGGCAGGCGACATCGCTGCAGTATAAACCAAACAGCGTTATCCAGTTAAAAGCCTCCCGGCACATGCCGGCATCGTTGCCGGCCTGGCAGACCGGTATTTACCTGCTGCATTGATTTGGCTACCATGATATAAGTCAAGGCGGCAGGCGAACGAGCAATCTAGTATCTGCCCAGAATTTAAACTTAATTTAAAAGGCGAAATCATGACAAAGAACATTGCAATAATCGCGCTTACCGCGTTCTGCCTGAATTCCTCCATAGGATTCGCGGCCGATGCAGCCGCAGGCAAGATCAAGGCTGCTTCCTGTGCGGCCTGTCACGGCGCGGCTGGAATAAGCGCGAATGATATCTGGCCCAACCTGGCAGGACAGAAAAACGGCTACCTGGTAGCCCAGATGAAAGCATTCCGTGATGGCAAACGCAAAGACCCGATGATGTCGCCGATGGCCGCCCCGCTTTCCGATGCCGATATCGACAATCTGGCTGCATACTATTCCAGCCTGGGTCAGTAATCGCCCACAGTGTTTTTTAGCCGGGTGAGCGAATTTCCTGGCTAAAATCAAGTCCGCATCTCAAGTAAAACCTCAGGCCAGTGCCAGCACTGGCCTGTTTACTTATTGCCGCTCTATACCTGTAAATACATGCATCCCGCTCTATCGATTTATCAACACCATAAATTGGCTGTAACCGTCGTTCCTCACCTCGCAAAGCACCACTAAACTCACTGCTGTTTTGCTTTTGACAAAAGTCAAGGAAAGCTGGCCGTCAGAAGCATAATGTCACTCCCTGAAACAACATCTTTATTCGATGATTCACGCAAATGAATCGTTAATTTTTCAGTCAGGAGCACGATCAATGAGTATCAAACGAAAAACTATACAGGGTGCACTTCTCGCAGCCGCGTGTATCGGACTGGCTACAACAACTGGGGTGTCTTTTGCCGCCAAGAAAAAATTCGAGCCACTGAACGAGGCCGAATTCGAGCAGGCAAAAAGTATGTACTTCCAGCGTTGTGCCGGTTGTCACGGGGTATTAAGAAAAGGTGCGACAGGTAAAAGCCTGTTGCCTGAGCCCAACAAGGCGAAGAAATCCAAGGGTACGCTCAAGCTGGGTACCAAGCGACTTGCCAAGATCATCAAAATTGGTACCGAAGGTGGCATGAATAACTTCGACGATATCTTCAGCGATGAAGAAATCGACCTGCTGGCGCGCTATATCCAGATGGAACCACCGATTCCACCCGAAATGTCGCTGGCGCTGATGAAAGAACGTCACAAGGTCTACATCGAGCCCAAGGATTACCCGACCAAGCCGCTGCACGGCCGTAACTGGGAAAACTTTTTCGTTGTCATCGAGCGTGACGCTGGCAAGATCGCGATCATCGACGGCGATAAGCACGAAGTTGTCGATCATATCGATACCGGCTACGCGGTGCACGTCATCAAGGCTACCGAACATCACGATACCGAGAAACCGGTCGGCGGTGTCGCTGGTCGTTTCTGGTACACCCAGGGCCGCGACGGCAAGATGACCAAGATCGACCTCTGGCAAAAGCCCGGCAGCATGCTGGTCGCCGAGGCGCAAATGGCCTACGACGCACGTGACGTCGCGGTATCGGGTGACGGCAAATACGTTATCGGCGGCGCCTACTGGCCACCCCATTTCGTAATTCTCGACGCGGTCACCATGGAGCCGCTGAAAGTGGTCTCCACCCGCGGTGTCAATGTCGATGGCGACTATGTCAACGAGTCACGGGTCGCAGCGATATACACGACTCCGAAACAATCCTCGTTCTGGGTTGCGATGAAGGAGCTGGGCCAGATGTGGCAGGTGGACTACAGAGACCTGGATAACCTCAACATCAAACAGGTCAATTCAGCCAAGTTCCTGCACGATGGCTTCTTCGATCCGACCGGCCGTTACTTCCAGATTGCTGCTAACGCGTCGAACAAGATGGTTATTGTCGACTCCGATACCGGCAAGCTCGAGGCGATGATCGATACCGCTAAATTGCCGCATCCCGGACCCGGTGCTAACTGGAACGATCCAACCTGTGGACCGGTCGGTGGCACCACGCACCTCGGCGAAGGTAAGGTAACCGTCTGGGGCAATGATCCGAAAGGTCACAAGGACGCAGCCTGGAAGATATGCTACACGGTCGACACCGATGGCCCCGGAGTATTTATCCGCACCCATCCCAAGTCTGATTACGTGTGGGCCGACCAGACCAAGCATCCCGAGCCTGTCATACAGCAAAGTGTCAAGGTCATTGACAAGAAGTCCCGTGAGGTAATCAAGACGCTTCGCGTGACCGAGGAAGAAGGCAAGGCCGCGGTACATATTGAATTTAACGCCGATGGTTCAGAAGTCTGGGTCTCTGTCTGGAATCGTAAAGACAGCGGCAACCCGACTGGGGAAATTGTGGTCTACGACTCCAAGACGCTGAAAGAAATCAAGCGTATCAAGGGTCTGACTACACCAACCGGAAAATTCAACGTCTACAACCGCACCAACCACGTAACCTGATACTTTTTAAAGTTACGATGTGATGTAAGACCAGGGCGGACATACCCGATAGTGTGTCCGCCCTTTTTTTCAAGCCAGTATTCCGTAAACCGCCCGCGGGATGTTTACGAAATAACTAAGAAATGCAGAAGGTAAGAAAACGATGGCTGATTCACCTCGAAAATTTGGCATGATGTCACGCAAGGTCATATTGGGGACAACCCTCGGCGCGGCGCTGTTCTTCATGATCGTCGGCGTCATCTTCTGGGGCGGTTTCAATACCGCGATGGAAGCGACCAATACCATGGAGTTCTGTATCTCCTGTCATGAAATGGAAGAAAACGTATACCGCGAATACACCACGACTGTCCATTACAGCAATCGTAGCGGCGTGCGAGCGACCTGCTCCGATTGCCACGTGCCCGATCCCTGGGTGCACAAGGTGGTGCGTAAGGTCCAGGCCAGCAACGAAGTTTTTCACAAGGTCCTGGGATCGATCGACACGCCCGAGAAGTTCGACGCCAAGCGCCTGCAGCTGGCGAAAAACGTGTGGAGAGCGATGAAGGCAACCGATTCACGCGAATGCCGCAACTGCCACGATTTCGGCTCGATGAACCCGGAAAACCAGAAAAAACGCTCACGCAAGCAGCATATCCTCGGCATGGAACAGGGCAATACCTGTATCGATTGCCACAAGGGCATCGCACATAAGAAGGTGCATGACGAATTAAGCGAGGACGAACTGGTGGCGATGGAGCAACCGCGCGCAGAAGACAAGCGTTCGATTCCACCGCAGTGGCAGGCCTTCATCGATGGCACCAGCGAAACAACCAAGGTTGCCATGGCGAGCGAGGTAGCTGACGAGCCCGAGGCCAGTCCCGAACCGGACATCGAGCCGAGCGCAGCCGTCGAGCCTGCCGAAACCGAAACCGAGGTCGCGCAGGCCAGCACCGGGGAAACAGCCACGGCTACCGCACCTGCAGCCGCTAGCGGCAGCGTCGACTGGTCAGCGATCGAGGCCTATCCCGTGACCCTGTTTTACACCGGCCAGGCGTCGATG
>CALDDP010000057.1 GCA_937936805.1 uncultured Gammaproteobacteria bacterium
GACACCGTGGGTTCACTGAAAAACGAAAATTCCAGCTTGCGCCAGCAAAAAGACAAGCTGGTGACCGAACGCTCTCAGCTAATCGAAAAAACCGAAATGGCGCGCAGCCGCGTTGAGGCGATGATTTCACGCTTACGATCACTCGAACTAGGCTCATGACAGACGCTCAACCGATAAACATTTCCATTCTCGATAAGGATTACAAGGTCGCCTGCCCTCCCGGCGAGCAATCAGCACTGCTGGAATCCGCCAAGTTCCTCGACAACAAGATGCGTGAGATACGGGACACCGGGAATGTCATGGGCTCGGAACGCATTGCGGTTATCACGGCCCTCAATATGGCCAATGATTTGCTCCATACCAGCAATGTGGATAAAGAAATTGGCAAGGAACTGCCACCGCGTCTCAAAAACCTGGAAAATAAGATTTCCCGTGTCCTCGAACAATCCCGTCAATTAGAAATCTAACCCCTATTAGAAATTTATATTGTACTTTTGGGCAAAACCGAGCCATAGTAGACGAATACCGACTGCGGTGTTAGTTAGCATCCATCATAATCCTTGAGCCTATTTATCAATCTCGGGGATTTCCGTGCAACACTGGTGTGCAAGCCTGATTCGTCGGGTAGCCTGATGGGTTGCCAATAACCCCACCTGAACCTTTGGTTCAAGGTTGATAGATTTGCGACGGCACCGCGGTTGGTATCTAACCCCCTGATCGACCTGTTTTACTTTCTCTTCGCCACGAGTGCCTTCCGGTAAGGCAGCCTGAACCAGGTTAATTACCTAAGGAATAGTTCGTAGGCTTCGTTTTCGGTTTCGTTCCAGTAAGGAATTTTCAGGCTCTTAAGAAAGGCATTGAAGGCCTTGTTATCGCTTTTATCGACCTGAAATCCCATCAGGATACGGCCGAAATTGGAGCCATGGTTGCGATAGTGGAACAGACTGATGTTCCAGCGATGACCCACTTTCATCAAAAAATTTAATAACGCTCCCGGTTTTTCCGGAAACTGGAAGCGGTAAAGTAACTCGCTGGTGACGCTGGCACCGGGATGCCCGCCGATCATGTAGCGAGTGTGAAGTTTTGCAACCTCGTTATCGGTCATATCGACGACCTTGTATCCTTTCGCATCGAGCTTGGCAATCAGCTTGTTTTTTTCGTCGATTCCATGACTGAGCTGTACCCCGGCAAAGACACGCGCCGTTTTATCGTCGGCATAACGATAGTTGAATTCGGTTACCGAGCGGTGCCCGATTAACTGACACAACTTCTTGAAACTGCCGGGCCGTTCCGGAATTTCAATCGCTAACAGCGCCTCGCGCTCCTCGCCCAGCTCGGCGCGTTCAGAGACATGTCTCAAACGATCGAAATTCATATTGGCGCCACAGTTGATCGCAACTAATGTCTGCCCCTTGATACCATGCGTTTCGACGTACTTCTTCAACCCTGCAAGCGACAGCGCGCCCGCAGGCTCGCATATAGCCCGGGTATCTTCGTAGGTATCCTTGATCGCCGCACACATTTGATCGGTCGATACCAGAATCACGTCATCGACCAGATCCTTGATCATCGACCAGGTATTTACCCCAACCTGCTTTACAGCGACGCCGTCGGCGAAAATACCCACCTCTTTCAGTTTCACCCGTCGCCCCGCCTTGCGCGCCTCATAGAAACAGGCTGCATCGTCCGGTTCGACACCGATAATCCGGATTTCCGGCTTGACCGCCTTGATAAATCCGGCGATACCCGCAATCAGGCCACCGCCACCAACGGCCACGAAAATCGCATCGATATGGCCTGGGTGCTGGCGAATAATTTCATGCGCGATAGTGCCCTGACCCGCCATCACGTCGAAATCGTCGAAGGGATGGATAAATGCAAGGCGCTCCTTCTTGGCGAGCTTGAGAGAATATTCCTTGGCGGCATCGAAATTTTCACCATACAAAACCGCTTTCGCACCGTGGGATCTAACGGCCGTTACCTTGATATCAGGTGTCGTGGTCGGCATGACGATGGTTGCCTTGAGATGCAGCTTCTTCGCCGCAAGCGCCACCCCCTGCGCATGATTGCCCGCGGAGGCGGTAATCACACCCTTCAGGTCGGGGTTTGCCTTTAGTTCCTGGTATATCTTGTTGAAAGCGCCACGACATTTGAACGAAAACACGGGCTGCAGGTCTTCGCGCTTGATAAAAACCTGGTTATCGAAGCGTTTCGAAATACGCGGCATGTGATCCAACGGGGTTTCACGGGCAACATCGTACACCCTCGCGGTTAACACTTTTTCTAGAAATTTTTCCTTGCGCATAGTTCGTGTTTGCTTGTGTCTGAAATTTATTAGTAAAACCGCGCTATTACTTGCGCGGACAGCAGGTGATTATCATAATTGATTGCATACGACGCAACAGGTAAATCCATGACGCCCGAAGATAAAAAACGCAACGCCGCAGAGGCCGCAGTCGATTACGTCAAACCTGACTCGGTGATCGGGGTCGGCACCGGTTCGACAGTAAACCACTTTATCGACCTGCTTGCCGAGAGAATGGCTGATCGAATCACGGCCGCGGTTTCCAGTTCCGAAGCCTCGAGCGATCGATTACGCGGGCATGGTATCAAGGTCGTCGATCTAAATGAGATTGGTAATCTCGATTTGTATGTCGATGGCGCCGACGAATCGAACCATCAGTTGCAACTGATCAAGGGCGGTGGCGGCGCACTGACCCGGGAAAAAATCGTCGCCGCGGCAAGCCGTGAATTTGTCTGTATCGCTGACGACAGCAAACTGGTAACCACGTTGGGGGATTTCCCACTACCGCTGGAAGTAATTCCGATGGCTCGCGAACTGGTGGCAGCTGAATTGCGCAAGCTCGGTGGCGAACCGCGCCTGCGCGAGGATTTCGTCACCGACAATGGCAATCAAATCCTCGATGTACATGGACTCCAGATCAGAAATGCGCTCGATATGGAGACCAGAATCAATCAGCTCGCCGGTGTAGTCTGTGTCGGCTTGTTTGCCCACCGACCGGCCAATGTCTTAATCCTCGGCACCGACGATGGCGTCCGTGCCTGCCATCCGGCGACGGGAGTGTCGTGATTGTACACAGCCAAAAAAAAGCCCGCATTGGCGGGCTTTTTTATAACCTGTATATCTCTTAACGCTTCGAGAACTGTACACCGCGACGGGCTTTGCGCAGTCCCACTTTTTTGCGCTCGACTTCACGTGCATCGCGAGTGACAAAACCTTCACCACGTAACGCTGCGCGAAAGGTTTCGTCGTATTCAAGCAGAGCGCGGGTGATGCCAAGACGAATAGCACCGGCCTGACCGCTGGGACCACCGCCGGAAACATTCACGTTGATGTCAAATTTATCCATCAGATCGACTGTCTGTAGCGGTTGCCGCACCACCATGCGCGAGGTTTCCCGACCGAAATAGTCTTCGATGGATTTTTTATTAATTGTAATCGCGCCCTTACCCGCCGTCAGAAAGACGCGCGCTGAGGAACTCTTGCGACGACCGGTACCGTAATATTGTTCGACTGCCATAATTTGACCCGTTAAATTTCGAGAGGCTGAGGTTGTTGTGCAGAATGACTGTGGACATCACCCGCGTAAACCTTCAGCTTTTTAAACATTGCGCGACCAAGAGCGTTCTTGGGCAGCATACCTTTGACCGAATGCTGGATAATCCTCTCCGGATGATCCTGACGTAACTGCGACAGGTTGGTTGATTTCAGGCTGCCGATGTAACCAGTGTGATGGTGGTACATCTTGTCATTTTCCTTGTTGCCGGTAACGCGTATTTTTTCCGCATTGATGACGATGATGTAGTCGCCAGTATCAACGTGCGGGGTATACTCGGGCTTGTGCTTGCCGCGCAAACGACGCGCGACTTCTGTCGACAGGCGACCGAGCACTTTGTCGGTGGCATCGATTACATACCAGTCGCGTTTTACCGTTTCGGATTTTGCGCTGAAGGTTTTCATACTAATTCCTGATTAAGCTGCCGCTAAGGCGTTGACTTCTTTCACAAAGGGCGCGAATACTAACGGATAAGCGGGCGCTTGACAAGCCATAGACCCCTGTTTTCACGGGATATTTAACGGTCTCGAATAATATCCTGTTTTTACTGTTAATATGCACCTTCGCAGCAGGTTTTTTAGCTAATCTGACGGAAATTTAAATGCGTAAACTGAGCTTTACCGATCGTTTACTCGAAGAATTGCAGCACGGCCTGGCCACCAGCCACCTGCGGCCCGCAACCACGACCCGGACTTATCCCGCGGATGGTGCCGAGCAAGGTGAATTATCGCCGCAGGAGCTGGCAAGGGTCGCCGGTTTGATGCGTGTCAACAATGCCGGGGAAGTCGCCGCACAGGGGCTCTACCGCGGCCAGTCATTGACCGCGCGCAAACAGGCGCTGAGCGCGGCGATGAATGAGGCCGCCGAGGAAGAAAACGAACATCTTGACTGGTGTCAACAGCGACTAGCCGAACTCCAGCAACCCCGCAGCCTGCTCGATGGTGTCTGGTACTGGGGCTCGTTTACGATTGGCGCCCTGGCTGGAGCCGCGGGCGACCGGTGGAGTCTCGGTTTCGTCAAGGAAACTGAACAGCAGGTCTGCCGCCATCTCGACCATCATCTCGAGCGTCTGCCCGAGCAGGACCAGCGCAGCCGTGCGATCATCGAAGCCATGCGTGAAGACGAACTGCGCCATGCCGATAACGCCGCGGAGGCAGGTGCTGCCGAACTTCCTCTGGTGGTAAAAACGGCAATGAAGCTGGTAAGCAAGGTCATGACTTTTACCGCCTACCGGATCTAGCAATCCCGCTCACCGGCATTAGCGCGGCGCAAGATTCACGGTTACTAAGGAACGGCTCTTCCCGTCAGTCGAGATTGATAACTTCGAAGTCGTGGCTGATTATGGCCGCTTTCGCAAGCATCTGCGACGCTGAACAGTACTTGTCAGCAGATAACGCCACCGCCCTGGCAACCTTTTTTTCATCCAGATTTTTTCCGCTGACGATGAAATGCACGTGGATCCTGGTGAAAACCCTGGGCACATCCTCGGCACGCTCGGCTTCGAGCTCGACCTCGCAATCGACCATTTGCGCGCGCGATTTGCGCAGAATCGAGACTACGTCAAAGGCCGTGCAGCCACCCAGCCCGAGTAACAGCATTTCCATCGGCCGCACCCCCAGGTTGCGCCCGCCGGCCTCGGCAGCGCCGTCCATCACCACCGAGTGACCGCTGCCGGATTCGCCTACGAATGACATGTGGTCCAGCCACTTTACAACACACTTCATAGTTAATACCTGTTACTGTTCAATTGCTCTTTTTGTGCTATGTTTACCACTAGTCCAGAACAGATAATTTTTAATATGTCAGTTAATCCCATCACAAAAATGGCACCGCGGTTAAATCCAGCCCTGGATAACTTCCTGCACCACTGCCACACCAAAAAATATGCTACGCGCAGTACCATAATCCATGCAGGAGATGAATCGGAAACGCTTTACTATATCATCGACGGTTCGGTTAGCGTAGTTATCGAAGACGAAGACTGTAACGAAATCGTGCTCGCTTATCTAAACCCCGGTGATTTTTTCGGCGAAATGGGTTTGTTCGAAGAAGACACCAAACGCAGCGCCTGGGTAATAACCCGGACCCCTTGCGAACTAGCGGAAATTCACTACAACCAGTTCATGCAACTGGCCAAGGAAACGCCTGAGATTCTGTTTCAGCTGTCCTCACAATTGGCCAACCGTCTGCGCAACACCAGCCGCAAGGTCAGTAACCTCGCGTTCATGGATGTTACCGGCCGTGTCGCAAGAACCCTGCTCGATCTCGCGCGAGAACCCGATGCGATTACCCACCCGGACGGAATGCAGATAAAAATCACGCGCCAGGAAATTGCCAAAATAGTCGGTTGCTCTCGGGAAATGGCCGGGCGGGTCATGAAAACCCTCGAGGAAGACGGCCTGATAACGGCACACGGCAAGACTATCGTCGTTTTCGGAACACGCTAGTAAAACGTTCCACGCTACGTATTCAGCCGTTCAATCAGCTCGCTCCCGCAAAGGCGGGGTCTGCTACTGTCTAACGTTATCGCGGGACTTGATCGATACATTCTCGCCTAAGCGATTTCCTGTGCAAACCGCGCTACGGGGCAGCCGCACAGGTTTCGTTGCTTTAATCATACGCTGAACGAAATCGCCAGCAGGAAACTTAGAAAAACAGCTGTTTCAGCCCCTCTCCCGGGTCAGGTACCCGCATGAAGGCTTCACCGACCAGAAAAGCATGCACGCCGTGCTCTCGCATCAACGCAATATCATCGCGGGTATGAATTCCACTCTCGGTAACCACCAGGCAATCTTCGGCTACCAGTTCAAGCAAATCGATCGTGGTATCGAGGCTGGTATCGAATGTTCTCAGGTCCCGGTTATTGATTCCAATCAGTTCGAGGTCGAGGTTGAGGGCACGCTCCAGTTCATCGCGATCATGCACCTCGACCAACACATCCATGCCCATTGCCTGCGCATCCCTGTGCAGGTCAGCCAGGGTCTCATCGTCGAGTGCGGCAACGATAAGTAGAATACAGTCAGCGTCCAGGCATCTCGATTCGACTACCTGGTATGGCGCCATAATGAAGTCCTTGCGAATCACCGGAAGATCACAGGCGGAACGGGCCGCAACAAGAAAATCCTCATGGCCCTGGAAAAAATCCCGGTCGGTAAGTACCGACAAACAGCTGGCCCCTCCAGCTGAATAAGATCGCGCGATTTCGACCACGTCAAAATCTTCACGAATGACCCCCTTGCTTGGTGAAGCTTTCTTGATCTCGGCAATCACCGCCGGTTCGCCACGTCCTACGCTTTGTTTCAGAGCGGCAACAAAGCCACGAGGAGGCGACGCATCGACAGCTTTTTGCTGCAGACTCTTTAATGGCGCGCTGCGCTGGCGCGCTTCAATTTCCTGCTGCTTGCGCGCTAGTATTCGATTCAGAATATCCGGTCGCGAAGTGCTCATCAGGCGTTAGACCTGGCGACCAGGTTTTGCAGCACGGCGGCGGCCTTGCCACTACTGATCGCTGCGCGTGCGGCTTCGACACCGGAGACAAGCGAATCGGCACAACCCGAGACATAAATCGCGGCACCCGCATTCAGGCAAACGATATCGCGCGCCGGACCGGGATTATCCGCCAGCACTGCGCGAATCATTGCCAGGCTCTGCTCGGCAGAATCGACTCGAAGCTCTTCCAGCGAAGCAGACTCCATGCCGAAATCAGAGGGCCTAACCGTGTAAGTGCTGACTTCCCCCTGCTTGAGCTCGGCGACATGTGTCGGTGCTGAAATACTGATCTCATCCATCCCGTCTTCTGCATGCACCACCATGACATGATTACTGCCAAGCTGTTTCAGTACGCTAGCCATGGGCTCCAGTAAATCGCCGTCGAAAACTCCGATGACCTGGTTGGGTGCGCCTGCGGGATTGGTCAGGGGTCCAAGCACGTTGAAAATTGTGCGAACCGCCATTTCCTTGCGCGCACCGATAGCGTGTTTCATGGCACCGTGATGTGCGGGCGCAAACATGAACCCGACCCCGACCTGCTGCACACAGTCGCGCACCTGTTCGGGTGTAAGATCGAGCTTTACACCGGCTGCTTCGAGCACGTCGGCACTGCCGGAATTACTCGTCATCGAGCGGTTACCATGTTTAGCTACCCTGGCGCCGGCTGCGGCAGCAACCAGGGCGCTGGCGGTAGAAATGTTGAAACTGCCGGAAGAATCGCCTCCGGTACCCGCAGTATCGACAAGGTGCTCACCGCTAAGCTCGACCCTGGTTGCCAGTTCACGCATTACCCCAGCGGCCGCGGACATCTCATCCACAGTTTCGCCTTTCATGCGCAAGCCGACCAGAAATCCGCCGATCTGCGAAGCCGTACATTCCCCGGTCATGATTTGCTGCATCACCGACCTCATCTCGTCGCTGCTCAGGTCCTGGCGCGCGATCACCGCCTTGATTGCTGCCTGTATATCCATCGCTCCCCCTGCTTAATTAATCTTTTGTTGGAGAAAATTGCGCAATAACGCATGACCGTGCTCGGTCAGAATCGATTCGGGATGAAACTGCACCCCTTCAATCGCGAACTCCCTGTGCTGCACGCCCATGATTTCGTCAATGCTGCCATCGCTGTTTTCGGTCCACGCGGATACTTCCAGGCATTCGGGAAGACTGTTCTTATCGATTACCAGTGAGTGATATCGCGTGGCCACAAAAGGATTATCCAGACCCGCAAATACTCCGCCCCCGTCATGGTACACCGGCGATGTCTTGCCGTGCATAATTTCACGGGCATGCACAATATCGCCACCAAATACCTGGCCGATACTCTGGTGTCCGAGGCACACGCCAAGAATCGGAATCTTCCCTGCGAGCGCCTGGATCGCCGCCATCGATACCCCGGCCTCATTCGGCGTGCAGGGGCCTGGCGATATCATGATGTGGCTGGCATCCGTGGCCATGATTGTTTCGACCCCGACCTGGTCGTTGCGCACCACTTCGACATCGGCTTCGAGTTCGCCGAGATACTGCACCAGGTTATAGGTAAAGGAATCATAGTTGTCGATCATCAGGACTTTCATGATTCAACACCTGGTTCAGCTTCCGCACAGGGGTCCCGTGACGGCAATCCTGCTTCGGCCAGCGCCACCGCGCGAAAAATCGCGCGCCCCTTGTTCATGGTTTCCGCCCATTCGTTTGCCGGAACCGAATCATAAACGATTCCTGCCCCCGCCTGAATATAGAGCTGCTCATTCTTGATCACCGCGGTACGAATTGCGATCGCGGTATCCATGTTGCCGCTCCAGGAAATGTACCCGACCGCACCGGAGTAAATCCCACGCTTTACCGGTTCCAGTTCATCGATAATCTCCATCGCCCTGATCTTGGGGGCACCGGAAACCGTACCCGCCGGAAAGGTCGCTCGCAGGACGTCAAACGCCGACAGATCGGCCTTGATGCGTCCCTCGACATTGGAAACAATGTGCATTACGTGCGAGTAGCGCTCGACGATCATCTTCTCGGTCAGCTCGACACTACCCACCTGGCTGACGCGACCGGCATCATTGCGACCAAGATCGATCAGCATCAGGTGTTCGGCGAGCTCCTTCGGATCGCTGAGTAATTCCCGCTCCAGCTCGAGATCGATTTCAGCGGTTTTGCCGCGTGGCCGCGTACCTGCGATTGGTCTTACCGTAACCGCTTCATCTTCGAGGCGCACCAGGATTTCCGGTGAAGAACCCACCACGTGGTGATCACCCAGATTCATGTAATACAAGTAGGGCGAAGGATTGAGACCGCGTAGCGCTCGATATAAATCGATCGGCGCCGAGCGATACGGAATCGACAGGCGCTGTGACAATACTATCTGCATCGCATCGCCATCGATGATGTACTGGCGTGCTTTTTCAACCGCTGCCTCGAAGCCTTGTTGGGTGAATTCGGAAGTAAAGTCCTGTTCACTCACTGATTGACGCAGCGGACGCGCTTTACGATCGAGCCGCACCGTGTTCAGCTTCGCTTCCAGTTCATCGAGTTGCCGTTGTCCATCCTGCCATGCGTCTTTCGCCGCCGGATCGACATGCACGATAAGAAACATACGCGAAGACAGGTTATCGAATACCACCAGCCTGTCGCTCAGCATCAACAGGATATCAGGCGTTTGATGTTTATCGGGATTAGGACAATGCGCCAGTTTCGGCTCGATATAACGAATCGTATCGTAACCGAAATAGCCGACCAGCCCGCCATGAAACTTGGGCAGGCACTCGGCCTCGGCTACCTTGAAGCACTCCAGGTAATTCTCGATAAATTGCAACGGATCATCGGTTTCTTCTTCACTGACGACCTGATCACCGACCTGGAGCTGCACGCGATTACCGAATACCTCGATGCGGGTGCTGCAGGCCATGCCGATCATCGAATAGCGCCCCCATTTTTCGCCACCCTGCACCGATTCGAATAAATAGGTGTATGGCTCGTCGGCGAGCTTGAGATAGACGCTTAACGGGGTATCGAGATCGGCGAAAACTTCACGCACCAGCGGAATGCGGTTGTAGTCATGCCTTAGTTGATTGAATTGCTTGCGATTCATGAGTGACTCTTAAACGGTTATACAGAAAAAAGGGAACAGACAAAGCTACCTGCGATTACCATCGCCAGCGTTGTTCACCCTCGGTTTTCTGTAAGCGTTCTTGAGTCATCTGCGCCAATCCTGTCGGTCAGGTGACAGAATCTAACACAGCATTCGAGCCATATCCACGACTTATTCGAGTCAAATCAGGCTGAATCAGCAAGCGCCAGCTGGTCCCTCATTTGTTGCAGTATGTTGTCATATCCATGTGGATCTTCGGGTCTGGCGCAGCCGAAAATCCCTGAACCGGAAACAAAGGTATCAGCACCGGCGGCAGCAATTTCAGCGATATTATCCACTTTTACACCGCCATCGATTTCGAGGCGAATATCATACCCCGAGCTATCGATAAGCTGGCGTGCGGCACGCAGTTTGGCGAGCGTCGCAGGAATAAAGCTTTGCCCGCCGAATCCCGGATTCACCGACATCAACAGCACCATATCGACCTTGTCCAGCACGTGCTCGAGGTAGTTGAGCGGCGTCGCTGGATTGAATACCAGGCCAGAACGGCAACCGTTCTCTCGAATCAGGCTCAGACTGCGATCAATATGTTCAGAGGCTTCCGGGTGAAAAGTGATGTAACTGGCCCCGGCACTGGCAAAATCCGGGATGATACGATCAACCGGCTTAACCATTAAATGCACGTCGATCGGGGCCTCGATACCATGCTTGCGCAAGGCTTCGCAAACCAGCGGGCCAATGGTCAGATTCGGCACATAGTGATTATCCATGACATCAAAATGCACGATGTCCGCACCAGCGGCGAGAACGTTATCCACTTCTTCACCGAGGCGTGCGAAATCGGCTGACAGGATCGATGGTGCTATCTGGTAATCGGGCATGATAATTCCTGGTTGCAAGTGGCAGGCAATTTACACCATTTCGCCGTTGAATTCAGCCTGGTCAAAATAGGTAGCAGTGCCCCCCCGAATGAGACCTGGCTGCCGAATATTGGTAGACTTTGCCGGGCGCCTGGTTAGAGTAGCTCCCCATGTCAGTAGAACAACAGCTCAAACAGGAACTTGCCGCGCTGGAGCACGAGTTGCGACGGGTGCGCGATGGTCTCGAACGCAACCGTTCACAGGATCTCGAGCTGCGCGCCAGGCAACTTATTGACAACATCGCCATTTGCGAACGTGATTTGAAGCAACACAAAATAAATGTCCAGCAACACAATTGAAGAAAATCAACGCAGTTGCCAGTTAAAATCGGACGATCAGGTATGGCTATTCGGCTATGGTTCGTTGATTTACCTGGTTGATTTCCCTTACCTTGAAGCCAAACCGGCCAGCATAAAGGGCTGGAGTCGTCGCTTCTGGCAGGGTTCGCACGATCACCGCGGCACCGAGGCCCGGCCCGGCCGGGTAGTGACTTTAATCGAGGACGCAGAAGCTGTTTGCGGCGGTATCGCCTACCTGGTTGAAGCACCGGTTTTCGAACAGCTGGATGAACGCGAAAAAAACGGCTATCTGCGCTTTTCCACCGCGATGACCTTCAACGATGATACCCATGCTACAGGGCTGATCTATATTGCCTCGCCGGATAACGAAGCCTGGCTCGGTGAAGCCAGCGAGCTTGAAATTGCTCGCCAGATATGCGCCGCGGAAGGTGCCAGTGGCGCTAACAGTGATTATCTGCTTGAACTCGCGGTGGCGTTGCGCGAACTGGGATTGCAGGATCAACACGTGTTCGATATCGAAGCGCATATTGTGCAAATGCAGCAACCCTGAACTGGCTTTGTCAGCCCGGTCGGCAATCGGATTTTATCGGGTCCGCAATCGAGAAAAATATCTGGCGCCCGGTCGAACTTAACGCATATCCTTGGCTGTTATGACCCGGCACCTGTCGCACCTTATGCATGACTGAATTCACGCAGAGCTTTCCGCTGCAGCGCAGCACCCTGCTACCGACCTGCCTGGTAGTACTGGCCTGTTTCTGTTTCGGTACGATTCCATTCTTTGCCAGGTCGCTGAGCGATGCCGGCATGGCGCCTTACGCGGTTGCTTTTTATCGCTACGGGCTATCGGCGATAATTTTGCTGCCAATACTGTTACGTCTGCCTGCGGCGCAACTGAAGACGGTGCTCTGGGGCCTCCTCTCCGGCGTGTCGGTAGGACTGGGCTGGGTAGGCTTCGTCAGTGCCCTGAAAACCGTGCCGGTGACCACCGTTGGCGTTCTTTACATGACCTACCCGGTTTTCACGATCCTGATTGGCTGGCTCTGGTTTCGTGATAAAACCTCGCGGCGCGGGATATGCGGGGCGTTGATGGTCATCATGGCGGCACTGCTGGCTAGCTCTCCGGCGGCGGTAGAACCCCGTCATTTACCGGCCATGTTGATTTCACTGACTGCCCCGATCAGCTTCGGCCTGGGCATCAACATCCTGATTCACAAGCTTACCCCGATCAAGGCGCTGGCAAGAGTCGCGTCATTCTCCGTGGGCGCCTCGCTTGGGTTGCTGCCGTTACTGCTGCTGTCAGCTCCCGGCACCGTTCTGCCTCAGCAGCCCGGCGACTGGTGGTTGATCGCGGGACTGGCGCTTGGCACCGCCCTGCTGCCACAATGGATCTACTCTGTTTTTGCACCCGAGATTGGCGCGGCGCGTTCCGCCGTCGCGGGGAGCGTCGAATTGCCGACCATGTTTTTGGTTGGCTGGTTTTTGCTCGGTGAAAACATCGGCATCGCGCAATGGCTGGCCTGCCTGCTGGTAACGCTGGCAATCCTGTTGACACCCGCACGTGCGACACGAAACCTTTCCACCACCCTGGTGATTCCGCCTAAGCAACAATAAAAAAAGCCGGCATCTACCGGCTGTGTCTGTATCTAAGCGAAATTGGCTTACTTCAGGCTATCGATATATTGCGCGAGATTATTGATTTCCTCGTCTTTGAGTCCCGCGGCCATTGCGTTCATAACCGGGTTCTTGCGCTCTCCACTGCGGAAATCAGTCAGGCTCTTGCGAATAAAATCAGCATTCTGCCCTTTCAGTGAAGGGTAGCTGGCGACTACGCTAACGCCATTGGCACCATGGCAGCCGATACAACCCCTGGCGGCATAGGTCGACTGCCCTTCCGCAACATCTGCCCTGACCACGGCGCTAAAAGTCAAAGCCACGGAAAAATACAGTGCCAGAACAAATCTCATAAAAACCCAATCTCCCAGGTAGTAATCTCGATATCGCCAATAGATAATGGCGCCTTAAAATCGCGCCATTGTTACAAAGCCATTTATCGATGTAAAGCTATGGTTAGAGTACCAGGCAGGGCTGAATCCGTGCTTAATGACTTGAAAAACTACAATCGAAAAATTCGCCAGGATCTGTCGATTGAATACCGGGGACTCAGGTTTTTCACCACCTGGGGTCTGTTTTCACCGCGCGCGATAGATGATGGTTCACGCCTGTTGCTCGACTTCCTCGACCTCGAAACAACCGATGATTGCCTCGACCTGGGTTGCGGTTACGGCGTCCTCGGACTGTGCATGGCGAAACTGGCCCCCGATGGACACACATTGATGGTTGACAAGGATTTCGTCGCTGTCGACTACGCCGAAAAAAATCGAATTCATAACCGGATCGACAACGCCAGCTGCATCCTGAGCAATGGCTTCAATCAGATTCCACAACAGCAGTTCGACGTCATCGTGTCAAATATCCCAGCCAAGGTGGGCAAGGAAATGCTGTATATCTACCTGTTCGATGCGCTTGCATATCTGAAACCGGGTGGTTCGTTTTACATTGTCACGATTACCGGTCTGCGTCAGTTTTTCAAACGCGGCTTCAACGAAGTCTTCGGCCATTACGAAAAAATAAAACAGGGCAAAACCTACACCGTCGCACGCGGTATCAAGCAGTCATCCAGCTGACTCTCCCCGCGTCTTTTTGTGGTCATCTCCACATCCACCTGCCATCAGCCCGATCGGTTTGGCAACTGTTAGCTGGCCTATCGACCGGCAAGGCTTATATAAATTATTGATTTGCTTAAAGAAAAGGCAGGGTTTAAGCTCACTTCAAAACTAACCGGAAATTCCCGCGTTAACCCTGAAAAGGAGAAATCCACATGTCTGATAACGCTGAAGAAGGTATTGCACGTGTACAGCTGGGGCAAAAAGACGGGCTGCAGAAACACCAGGCGAGAGGCGCCAGGAATTTGGATGAGCGCAACTTATCCTTTCTTTTCGGACTCGTCTTTCTGGGTTTGCTGGTGGTCTGGGCGACCGCATCTTCGCCCTATATTATCTATGGTTCTTTTGCCGCTGCCATGCTGGTGACGCTTCTATTCGGGATTTTGCGCATTAAGCGCATTGATCGAATCAGGGAGCAGAGAGCGCTGCAGGCAAAGCAGACGCAGTCTGATTCGATCAAGGCAAACCCTCCTGGTCAGGATGAAAGAATCAGCAGTTAGCCCGCAAGTTCAATCTTCGGCTGTCGTAGCAGCTTGACGAACTCGAATTCGTTGATCGGGCGGGAAAAATAAAAACCCTGCCCGAATGCAGTTGCGTACTTGCGCATCAATTCGGCCTCTTGCTCGGATTCGATGCCCTCGGCAAC
>CALDDP010000058.1 GCA_937936805.1 uncultured Gammaproteobacteria bacterium
CCCGCCAAATCGATACTGCTTATGGCGAACTGCTCACCTTCGAAAATATTAATAGAGAGACTGATATCCTTTCGATCCGGGCTAATCGTTACCTGCTGGGAATTGACTCGAAACTGAATATAACCCCGATCAAGATAATAAGATTTGAGTGACTCAAGATCGGCGCTTAGTTTCGAACTCGAATACTCGTCATCAGCAAACAGGCCGGAATTGGTGGTTTCCAGTTGAAAAACGTCGAGTAAATCTTCTTCATCAAAGTTTCCGTTACCGACTATGTTGATGGTTTTTATAGTCGCTGAAACACCTTCGGATATAGTTATGTCAATCGCAATTCGATCTTCATCAAGCGATCGCCACTTGGCCTCGATACTGGCCGAATATTTTCCCAGGGAGTAGTAAACCTGTTGCAACTCAAGCTGGATTTTTTCAAGATTGTTTTCGTTGAAAATTCGACCCTTGGCGATACCGACCTGTTCCAGTGCCTGTTCAAGCGACTCATCTTCAATATCGTCATTACCTTCGAAATTAACTTCCGCGATCGAAGGCCTCTCTATCACGTCGATAATCAGAACATTATCGCGCCTGAACAATTCAATATTTTCAAAGAAACCGGTCGAGTAAAGTTCGCGAATAATTTCCGGTGTACGCTCAATATCAAGCGTCTCACCAACATTTATCGGCAAATAGCTCAACACCGTACCAATAGTGATTTTCTTGATACCGTTTACTTCGATGCTGTCGACTACGAAGCTCTCTGCCCGCGCCCAGCAGGACACCGACAACAGCAGCAAGGCGCCGATCCAGACAGAAATTCTCAAATTTACTCTACCAGACGCAACAAATCGTTATAAATTGCAATCGACATCAAGCCAAAGAGCAGCATGATGCCAATTTTCTGACCGATAATTTCTGTTTGTTCCGACACAGGGCTGCCCTTAAAAACTTCAATCAGGTAATACAACAAATGACCGCCATCCAGCATCGGTACCGGCAGCAGATTCAAAACACCCAGGCTTATACTGATGATCGCAAGGAAGCCAAAAAACGGTTCCAGCCCAATGCGCGCCGAAACACCGGCGTAGTGCGCTATGGTAATTGGGCCACTCAGGTTTCTGACGCTCGCGTCGCCGGTGACGAGTTTACCCAAAACCCTCAATGTAAGCCAAGTCATTCGCCAGGTTTTATCCGCGGCTTCGGCGATGCCCTGGAGTGGGCCATAACGTTCGGTAACCATCATTTCCCGACGCACAGACTCGGGTATTTCAATACGATTCCGAACCCCTATGTAACCATAGCTTTCACCCGCTTCGGTACGACTACGGGGAGTTAGTGCCAGCTCGACTTCCTCGCCGTCACGTAAAACCCGGAGCGCCATTTCCTTTCCCGGATTAGCGCGAATGAGGTTTACCCACTGATTCGCGTTTACGATGATGACATTATCGAGTGACAAAACCTTATCCTCGGCCAGCAAACCGGCCTGCTCGGCTGCGCCGTCGGGTAGGACTTCAGAGATAACAGGCGGGACATCCGGTCTCCAGGTCGATATACCCAGATCTCGCATCAGATCGATTTGCTCTTCTTTTAGCAATGCCAGTTCCCTGATATCGATGATCCTGTCGCGAATCTGCAAATCACGGCTCTGCACCTGCAAAACGATCCGTTCAGCGCTAACCGATTCTTCCAGCATTGCGAAACGCGCCCTTTCCCAACTTGAGGTTGCGATTCCATTCACTGAAATTATAAGGTCGCCTTGCTGAACCCCGGCTGTATGGGCCGGGCTCGGTATATTGATTTCACCGATAACCGGCTTGACGCCACTGACACCAACGAGAAATATCAGATAATAGGCCAAAATCGCGAACAGGAAGTTGAATGCGGGTCCGGCGACCACGATGGCGATACGCCGCCACACTGATTTCCGATTAAAGGCCCGTGACAGTTCATGCTCCTCGACTTCGCCCTCACGTTCGTCGAGCATTTTGACGTAACCGCCAAACGGGATAGCAGCAATCACATATTCAGTCTGGTCCGCGCCCGATTTCCTTAGCCATAATGGCTTGCCGAAACCAACCGAAAATCGTAACACCTTCACTCCCAGTCGGCGTGCGACCCAGAAATGACCAAATTCATGCACGGTAACCAAAATGCCGATAGCTACAACAAAGGCAAGGATGCTATAAATAATACCCAGAAAATCCATAGTCATCCGCCTATAGATTCAGCCAGGTCATGTGCCAGGCCGCGCGCATCGAAATCCGCTCGCAGGATACTTTCCAAACTGTCAGCCGCTCCAGTCGTTGTTTGCTGCATAACTTTGCTAATCAACCTCGATATATCGGTAAATTTAATTCGCCGGTTTAAAAAATACTCAACCGCAACTTCATTGCCGGCATTCAATATCGCCATGCTTGTCCCACCCTGGCACCAGGCCTCTCTCGCCAAAGCAAGACAGGGATACCTGGCCTCATCGGCGAGTGTGAAGTCTAATTGGCTGACCTGCAACAAATTCAGGGGCTCAACCCCGCTTTCGATACGTTCGGGCCAGGCCAGCACATTGGCAATCGGGGTACGCATATCCGGATTACCCATTTGCGCAATTACCGATCCATCAGTATAGGCAACCATTGAATGCACAATACTTTGCCGATGCAGCAGAATTTCTATATCTTCATGATCTACTGCGAACATCCAGCATGCCTCGATCATTTCCAGGCCCTTGTTCATCATGGTTGCCGAGTCTACCGAAATTTTCGGACCCATGTCCCAGTTTGGATGGGCACAGGCCTGTTGTGGAGTTACGTCCCCAAGGTCTGCGATATCGAAATCCCTAAATGGTCCTCCAGAACCGGTCAGGATTATTTTTCGCACCCCCTGTTGGGCAAGGTCTTTACCGATTGAACCTGCAGGCAGACATTGAAAAATTGCATTGTGTTCACTATCAACCGGCAATAGCTCGGCGCCATATTGCTTCACCTCGTTCATGAACAAGGCCCCCGCCATAACCAGCGCTTCCTTGTTGGCGAGCAGTATGCGTTTACCCGCTCGAACTGCCGCCAGGGTCGGGATCAAACCCACCGCGCCGACGATCGCCGCGACTACAACATCGACTTCATCAGCTTCCGCCACCTGTGCCAATCCTGCTTCGCCGGCAAGAACTTCGGTAGACAGGTCTGCAATCGCTTCCGCCAGACGCTCTGCACTATCGGCGTCGCGCATTACCACGAAGGCAGGTTCAAAACGGCGACATAACTCCTGCATCTTGCGATGATTGTCATTCGCGGTCAGCGCATACAGCGTGTAAAGATCCGGATGAAGCGCAATGATATCCAGGGTGGATCGCCCAATCGAGCCGGTCGCACCAAGTATCGTGACCCGTTTCACATTGCGCCCGCTATAAATATTCCGCCGACGAATACGGGAGCTGCTGCAATCACGCTATCGATGCGGTCCATGACGCCGCCATGCCCGGGCAGTAACTTACCACTATCTTTTACCCCGGCCTCACGTTTGAGGATACTTTCGAACAAATCGCCGACTACCGAGATAAGTGAAGTCGCGAGACTGATGACCAGGAACTGTGCCAGGCCCAGGTCCCAGCCTGAACTGAACTGGTAGACAGCAATAATCCAGACCAGGTTGGCAAGCAGGCCACCGAACAGACCTTCCCAGGTTTTACCCGGGCTGATAGCAGGTGCCAGCTTGTGTTTGCCAAACTTACGTCCGCTGAAATAGGCTCCGATATCGGCTATCCATACCAGGCTGAACAGGTATAACAGCAATTCCCCGCCATAGGTGGCGTGCAGGTATACGAGGTCATGTACGCATATCCATAACAAGTCGAGCCCGACTCCGAGCATTAGCACCCTGGGCAGGAGCGACCAGTTACCGTTATAGCGATATGCAAGTAATGCAAAAGCAATAAGTGTCCACAGCACCAGCCCTGCCAGAGACTGCCAATAAATAAGCAACGGATTGACCAACTCCAGGGACCACCAGAATAACGTCACAAACAGTGCCGATATCAACACCGCAGGCAAATAGGAAACCCTGATGGTAAGCGCCAGCAACTCCCGTGTAGCGGCAAACAAAACGCCGGCAAACAAAATACTGTTCCAGAATGTATCAGCGAACAGGATAGTGCCGACAACGACAACCCCAAGGATAACCCCCGTAATGATCCTCTGCTTTAACACTAGCTGGAAGCCTCGATCTGCTCGCCGGTTTTACCATAACGCCGCTGACGTCGGGTATATTCTTCAAGGGCAGCGCGAATATCGTCGTCGCCAAACTCCGGCCATAGTCGATCACTGAAGTAGAATTCAGCGTAAGCCAGTTGCCATAACAGGAAATTGCTGATTCGTCGCTCACCGCCAGTGCGGATAAACAAATCCGGATCGGGGCTATCGCCCAGTGCGAGCGCCTGAGCGAAAGTTTTCTCATCGATATCAGCCGCCGCGAGTTCGCCATCTTGCACACGGCAGGCTAACACTCTGGCCGCATTGGCGATATCCCAGCGACCACCGTAATTCGCCGCGATATTCAGCGTCATCCTGCTATTGCCTGAGGTTTTTGATTCGGTTTCGACAATCTGCCGCTGCAGGCCATCTGAAAACGACGCGCGGTTACCGATAAAACGAATACAGATACCCTTCTCATGCAGCTCGCCAGTGTACTTTTGTAACGATTGCATAAACAACTCCATCAGGCTGTTTACCTCTTCATCGGGACGATTCCAGTTTTCACTGCTGAAGGCAAACAGGGTGAGATGCTTTATGCCGGCATGTGCACAAAACTCGACCACTCGGCGGGTCGTTTCGACACCTTTACGATGCCCAAAGTTACGTGGCATCAGCCTTTTTTTCGCCCAGCGGCCGTTGCCGTCCATGATGATGCAAACGTGGCTGGGGAACGGTACCTGAGCGTGCGAAGTCATGATCCCGTATCGATATCGCTTTTAAATCTCCATCAATTCCTGTTCTTTAGTTTGTAACAACGCTTCAATCTCATCCGTAGATTGATTAGTCACCTGTTGCACCAGGTCCTGCCCGCGGTGCTCATCATCCTCGGAAATATCCTTATCCTTAGCCAGAGCTTTTAAATCATTATTTCCATCGCGACGGATGTTTCTCACCGCAACGCGGGCGTTTTCCGCCAGTTCGCGCACTACTTTGACCAGTTCCCTGCGACGCTCCTCGGTTAGCGGAGGCATCGGCACCCGAATTACGGTACCGGCGGTGGACGGGTTTAAGCCGAGATCAGAGGTAATAATCGCTTTCTCGATAATCGGCACCATGCTCTTGTCCCAGGGAGAGACTGCCAGAGTACGCGCATCTTCGACGGTGATATTGGCCGCCTGCCCTACAGGAACTTCACTGCCGTAAAAATCAACCGTAATATGGTTCAGTAAACTCGGGTGCGCTCTACCAGTCCTGATCTTGCTTAGCTCGGCCTTGAAGGCTTCGATGCTCTTGCTCATACGATTGCGCGCTTCTTGCTTGATATCGTCTATCATAATTTTGCCTCTTTCCCGCTAACCCGGGTTCCAATCGACTTGCCTGTTACCAGGTCAAGCAATGCGTCAGGTTGATTGATGTCACAAACGACCAGATCCAGCGCATTGTCATTACATAAAATCATAGCCGCCACATCCATCACGGCGAGACGCTGGTCGATCGCCTGATCATAGTCCAGATGCGTGTAGCGTACCGCATCCTTATGCTTCAACGGGTCCTTGTCATATATACCGTCTACCTTCGTCGCCTTGATCATCAAATCGGCTTCAATTTCAATAGCACGCAGGCTGGCGGCGGTGTCCGTGGTAAAATACGGGCTGCCGGTCCCGGCCGCAAATATAATAATTTCGCCCATGGCGATACGTCGACGCGCCTCTCGCTGCGTGTAAGTTTCGCAGACCTGCGGGATATCAAGCCCTGACATTACCGTCGCGTTGGCAGCCTGTCGCTGCAAGCCATCGCGTAGCGCGAGGGCATTCATAACGGTCGCCAACATCCCCATGTGATCAGCGGTCACCCGATCGAGTCCCGAGGTCGCCAGACTGGCACCGCGCATCAGGTTTCCGCCCCCAACGACACAACCGATTTCGACGCCGGCGGTGTGTAATTCGATAAGCTCGGCGGCAAGCTTGTCAATCATCGCCGGATCTATACCTGAATTCTGTTCACCCAGTAAAGCCTCACCACTCAGCTTTACCAAAATGCGTTTGTAATTCATTTTTGACATACGATTATGATCTAGTTACCCGGGAATCGGCTGACCTCAGCTGCAAAACATCAAGCTCGGGCCAGGCCATCGTGCGGGCGGATTACCATATAATTTTCCAACGCGCATTATAAGTTCATTCTCAACAAATGCAGCCATCAACCCATGTACTGATGTAAAAAAAAGCCGCGAAAATCGCGGCTTTTTCCGGCTTCAGGAACCTAGTTGCGAGGCAACTTCCGCCGCAAAATCTTCAACCTTCTTTTCGATACCTTCTCCGACCTCGTAGCGAACAAAACCGCTAACCGACGCGCCGGAGTCCGCCAGCAGTTTTTCAACTTTTTGATCGGGATCCTTAACAAACGGTTGTCCCAGCAGAGTTACTTCGGCAAGAAACTTGTCCAGTCTACCCTGGATCATTTTTTCAATAATTTCCGCCGGCTTGCCGCTCGATTCAGCCTGGGCGATCAGAATTGCCTTTTCCTTTTCGACAAATTCTGTCGGCACCGCGTCTCGATCGACAAACTGCGGGTTGGCTGCAGCGATATGCATGGCAATATCGCGCGCCATAGCTGAATCGGCACTGGAATCGACCAGCACGCCAATACGCGCGCCGTGCAGATATGAGGCAATCGCATTTTCAGATTCGATAATTTCAAAACGACGTACCTGGATGTTTTCGCCGACCTTTGCGATAAGAGCCTGACGGGCTTCTTCGACACTCTGGCCATTGCTCAAGGCCATCGCCGAAAGGGCCTCTAAGGAAGCCGGTTTCTGTTGCGCCACGGTCGTCAGCACGTCGTCGGCAAAGGCCTGAAAATTATCGTCTTTAGCGACAAAATCGGTTTCCGAGTTGATTTCCAGAATCGCGGCGGATTTGCCATCCTCGCTAACCGTGACCTTGATCGCGCCGTCCGCCGCGACACGGCCGGCCTTCTTATCCGCCTTGGCCGCACCGGATTTACGCATCAATTCCGCCGCCGCCTCGATATCACCGTCGGTTTCGACTAGAGCTTTTTTACATTCCATCATGCCCGAACCGGTTCGTTCGCGCAGTTCCTTAACTAGAGATGCTGTTATAGCCACTTCAATATTACCTCTTTCGTTTCCCCGTCCCCTGGGACGGGCGTCAGGTTATGCCTCAACTAGCGGCTTTCTTGGTCGCTGCTTTCTTAGTGGATGCTTTTTTAGTGGCTGCCTTCTTGGTAGCCGCTTTCTTGGTAGCCGCTTTTTTAGTGGCCGCCTTCTTGGTAGCCGCTTTCTTGGTCGCTGCTTTCTTGACCGCAACTTTCTTCGGCGCGGCTTCGGCAGCGACTTCTGCTGGCTCGGCGAAAGCTTCCTCAGCTTGCTCTTTTTGCGTAACAGCCTCTTCGGCAACGGCTTCAATGGACTCCGGCTCTTCTGCCGGTGTCGCTGCTTCGGCTGCCGGCTTCTTCGTTGTTACCTTGACAGACGGCTTTGCCGCAACCGCTGGAGCATCCTGTTCTACTTCGATAAGCTCTGCGTCGTCATCAGCACCACCTGTTATGCTTAGCTTACCATCAAGCACCGCATCCGCTGCCAGCCTGGTGTAGAGTTTGATGGCACGCATCGAGTCGTCGTTTCCGGGAACAATATAGTCGATATGGTCTGGTGAATTATTGGTATCGACGATGCCGACGACAGGAATCCCCAGCTTGGCAGCTTCCTGTACGGCAATCTTTTCATAGCCGACATCGATGACAAACAGTGCATCCGGCAAACCGCCCATCTCCTTGATACCGCCGAGCGTCTTCTCGAGTTTTTCCTGCTCGCGAGATAACTGCAGAATTTCCTTCTTGTTGATTTTTTCATAGCTGTTGCCGACTGCCATGTCTTCGAGTTCCTTGAGGCGCTTGATCGACGCGCGCACGGTCCTGAAGTTGGTTAACATGCCGCCTAACCAGCGATGATTCACAAAAGGCATGCCACAACGCTGGGCTTCTTCCTTTATCGCATCGCTGGCGGCACGCTTGGTACCGACAAACATAATTCTGCCTTTCTTGGAGGCCAGCTTGCCGAGGTAATTAACCGCATCCCTGCACATAGGCATGGTTTGCTCAAGGTTAATAATATGGATCTTGTTACGCTCACCAAAAATAAAGGGAGCCATTTTGGGATTCCAGAAGCGGGTTTGATGGCCGAAATGAACGCCCGCTTCCAACATTTCACGCATAGTGACGTTAGACATAGTATCTCCAGATGTCTGTTGGATAGCCGTTTTTCAGCTATCCCGGGTTAAGCCTCCACATACCCGACGTCTACGACCTGCTCTCTGGTAAATGCAGGCACCCATAAACGCGTTGCGGCATGTGTGTGTCGTTAAAGCACCGGTTTTTCTCCGGGCCTTGATTAATTTACCCCGGCAGTTGCCGAAGGCGCGCGCTTTATACCATAATCCCGTATCCTCAACAACCAGCTAGCCATGTTTTTATGGGTGTTACGATCAAAACAAGCGAAGAAATAGAAAAAATGCGCGTTGCCGGGCGTCTCGCCGCCGATGTGTTGCGCATGATTGAGCCCCATGTAGAACCAGGCGTAACGACCCAGCAACTAAATGACATCTGTCACGATTTCATGGTCACCCAGCAGCAGGTTGTACCGGCTCCGCTGAACTACAGAGGCTTTCCGCGTTCAATTTGCACGTCGGTCAATCACGTGGTCTGTCACGGCATCCCGACGGACAAGAAACTGAAAAATGGCGATATCATCAATATCGACATAACCGTGATCAAGGAGGATTACCATGGTGATACCAGCCGCATGTTTATGGTTGGCAAACCGACGGTGCCGGGAAAACGAATTTCACAGATTGCTTACGAGTGCATGAAAATCGGCATAGAAATGATCAAACCCGGCATCCGCCTCGGCGATATTGGCCATGCCATTCAGCGGCATGCAGAAAAAAACAACTGCAGCATAGTGCGCGAATACTGCGGTCACGGTATCGGCAAGGTATTTCATGAGGACCCGCAGGTACTGCATTACGGCAAGCCGGATACGGGATTGGTGCTCGAGCCGGGCATGACTTTCACCGTGGAACCGATGGTTAATCTCGGCAAACGTTTTGTGAAACTGTTGCCCGATGACTGGACGGTGGTCACCAAGGACCACAGCCTGTCTGCCCAGTGGGAACACACTAACCTGGTTACCGACACCGGGTTCGAAGTTTTAACCTTACACCCTGAATTTGGATTCTGAGGTTGTGAGTGAAGTAATCGACCCGTTGCTGCAGCAGGCTCTTGAGGGCGAAACACTGCACGCAAAACCGCTCGCGGCTGGTCTGCAGTCGGCGCGAGAACAAATCTACCGTAATTTCGATGACGGTATCGCCGTCGAAAAGCTGATTCACGATACTTCGAAACTGATCGATATAGTACTCGTATCCTGCTTCCGGCATTTTCTCGGCGAACCCGGCAAGCCAGGCGTTTGCCTGGTTGCAGTCGGCGGCTACGGCAGGTCGGAATTGCTGCCGGGTTCGGATATTGACCTGATGATCCTGCTGGAGAAAAAGGCCGACAAGTCACAGCAGCAGCAACTTTCATTATTTTTGACCTTCCTGTGGGATATCGGCCTCGAGGTCGGACATAGCGTGCGCACAATCAGGGATTGCATTCGCCAGGGCAAGTCCGACGTCACCGTGATGACTAACATGATCGAATCGCGGTTGATCTTTGGTAACGAAAAACTCTACCAAAAATACCAGTTGGCGATTGCACCGGACAAGCTATGGTCATCGCGCAAGTTTTTCGAAGCCAAGCTTGAAGAACAACATGACCGCCACCTGCGCTTCAATGACACCGCTTACAATCTCGAGCCCAACATCAAGGAAGGCCCCGGCGGTTTACGCGATATCCAGATTATAGGCTGGGTGGCAAAGCGCCATTTCGGTGCAAGCTCGTTCAAGGAACTGGTTGCGCATGGGTTTCTCACCGAAGCCGAATTCGAATTGCTTAATTCGGGCCAGCAACATCTGTGGCGGGTCCGTTTCGCACTGCATCGCCTGACAGGTCGCAGGGAAGATCGCCTGTTGTTTGACTACCAGAAGAAAATTGCCGAAGCATTCGGCTTCGAGTCGGGCGAGCACAACCTGGCCATCGAACAGTTCATGCAGCAGTACTATCGAACTATCATGGAACTCGAGCGCCTGAGTGAAATGTTGTTACAGATTTTCAAGGAAGAAATCCTGCTGACTGCATCACAGAGAAAGCTGAAGCAGATAAACGAGCGCTTCAATCTGCGCAACAACTTTATCGAGCTTGCCCATCCCGATGTGTTCAAGCAGCAGCCCTCGGCGCTGATCGAATTATTTGTGCTGATTTCGCTCAATGAACAATGTGAGGGGGTAACCGCGGCCACCATTCGCCTGGTGCGGGAACATCTATACCTGGTGGATGATGAATTTCGCGCCGACGAAAGCGTAAATCAGTTATTTATGCAGCTTATGAGTGCACCGAACGGTATGACCCATCAGATGCGCCGGATGAATTCCTACGGCTTCCTGGCAGCATACATCCCGGCATTCGAGAAAATCACCGGGCGCATGCAATACGATTTGTTTCATGCGTATACGGTAGACCAGCACACCATTTTCGTGATCCGCAACCTGCGCCGGTTCGCGTTGCAAAAGCACGAGGATGAATTTCCATTCTGCAACCTGGTTTACAGCAAACTGGAAAATCCCTGCCTGTTGTACCTGGCGGCCCTGTTTCATGATATTGCCAAGGGCCGGGGCGGTGATCATTCGGTGCTTGGCGCCGAAGAAGCAACCCGGTTCTGTGTGCAACACAAGTTGAATCGCAAGGAAACCCGGGTGGTATCCCAGCTGGTGCGCGATCATCTGCTGATGTCAGTTACCGCGCAACGCAAGGATATCAGCGATCCCGACGTAGTGCGTGATTTCGCGCAGCAGGTTGGCAGCATGAACATGCTCAATTATCTCTACCTGCTTACGGTCGCCGATATACGCAGCACCAACCCCAAACTATGGAACAACTGGAAGGACGCACTGCTGCAGCAGTTGTATCGCGCGACCAAGAGCGTTATTCGGCGCGGCGTCGACGATGCGCCGGACATCGATGAAATCATCCAGGAAAACCGGGATGCCGCGCTGGAGGAAATGTCCGACCTGCCCTTTAGTGTCGAGCAAATCAATTCCGTCTGTGACCGGGTGCCCGGCAATTACTTCCTGCGCCACCATCCGCGCGAGATCAAATGGCATGTCAATACCATCCTGAGTCATCCTGACCAGCCAAGACTGGTTAGTATTCGACAGTCCACCTACACCGGAAATACCAAGTTGTTCGTTTACGGTAACGAGGTTGCCCATGCATTTTCACAGGTAACCGGGACCCTCGGCTCGCTCGGCCTGAGTATTTTGAACGCCGAAATCTTTACCACCCGGGATAACAAGATCATGGACACCTTTACTATCCAGGATTTGAACAACCAGGCGGTAACCGATCCACGGGTTATCGAGCAAATCGAAACCAGGCTGCTGAAGGCGCTCAAATCGGATTCGATACATCCGGGTCAGCACAACACACGCAAACCACGACAGCTTAAATCCTTTGACCATCCTACCAGGATTCAGTTTGAACAGGACTATCTGAATGGACGCACGATGATGGAAATCAGCGCACTCGACATGCCGGGATTACTATCGGTTATCGCCAACGTCATTGCAGAAATGGATATCAATATCACGCACGCAAAAATTTCCACGCTGGGAGAAAAGATTAATGATATTTTCTACCTGACTTCCGCGTCGGGTGGAGCAATCACCGACCAGCTAGTACTCGATAGCCTGGAAAAGAATCTGGTTACGGCCCTCGAAGCCAGAATGGCGGCATAAATCCGGTGATAGCACAGACTCTGGGCAAGCCAATCGAACAGGTGCGGGACGGTGAAAACAACCATGTCGAGTTTGATATCGCTTATCCGCTCAAGGGAGACTTAATTAATGCAGTTGAGCAGTTGCGCGATTTGCATGGCCCTGAAATATACCTGCTGCCCATGTCCGCCACTTCCTGCGGCGGCGGCATTTTCCAGAATAAAAACAGGCCGCCGGGCACGATAGCAGGACTCAGGTTCGATCCTCCGGCATCGCCGCGCCTGCGTTTTGAATCACAGCCAAAACTGCTTGAAATTGCCCAGGACGAAATAGTGATCGACCCTGAGCATCAACAGATCAGTGCCGGCAGTGCGATCACGCTGGATCAGTTGAACCAGGCACTGGTGCGGGAACTGGGACATTGCTATAAGGTTCCGGGCGCCGATCTGACCAGCTACATGTATGCGGCCGTGGGTGCTACTTTCATGACCGGGGGAATGGGTCCGCAGCGCAGGTATTTCAGTGACAGCGTGGTTGAAATTTCGCTTTACGATGGTAACAAAATTGTCAGTGTCGAGGGCGGTGCATTGCAGGGCTACGCTGGCACCTATGGCTGGAGCGGTATCGTAACCGCTTTACGCTGTAACTATTACCAATTCCCGGCAAACGAATTCGCGTTTGCCTTGCCGGTCTCGGGTCAACCGGCGCATCTCGCAAAATTGCTGGCGCACCTCGCACCATACAGCTACCTGAACCTCGGCACCGCCCAGGTTACGGCGCAGGCTGAAACCGAGGGCCTGATTCTCGGTATCGAACATGTCAGCCGCAGCTCGATGCAGCCCTTGCTGAGGGACGCGTCCGATAATCCGGCGCGTAAACGAGCGCTCGAGCTGGAGCAAAAATGCGCTGCTGCAGGGGTGGATGGCCTGGTTTTCATCAGCGGATTCAGCGACCTGGCCAGCGACGAGTTTTTGATCGGCCTCGCAGATGACCAATATGCAGCAGATTTTACCATTGCCGGAATCGAACTTGATCATGCCGAGATTTTCAATGATGCGGAAGAAATGCGAATGGTGCGTGAGGCAATTCCCTATGCTGCCCGAACACAGGCAGCTAGCGGTCAGTTCGTCTATAAGAATCATTCTGACGCAAATATCAGGTTGCCGTGGGAAGATGTCGCGGAAAACGCGGAGCAACTATGGCAGATCAATTGCGACTATGTCGCCAGCGTCGAACAACATTTCAAACAGCAGGATGCGGTCAATGGCCAGATCCTGGTCTATGGCCACCTCAACCCCTATGGCGTCGATCCACATAATCGGGTCACCATGAGCAGTGACGATGAGGATGCATTCCTGCAAAGCCGAAGTTTTCTGGTCGAGCTGCGCGCGCGATACTACCGCTCTCTGGCTGCTTTATGCGCAACCACTAATGCGGTTTTCGTCGGTGGCGAGAAGACCGCGGATTCAGAGATCGGCATTTATCGCGCACTCGGTGGATCAGAGAACTGGCCGGCAGCGTTGTTTGCCCGATTCCGCCAGCAGCGAGCCACCATAAAAGCAGCCGCGAAAACATTTAACTGGCGCGCACCGGAACCTTATAATTAGCCCCGTAGCGGATCTAGCTCTTTCCAGGCAGCAACCGCACAAGTCCAGGCAAACTGATTGTCGGATGCATACCAAGGGCTTTCAGTTCGTCGATTACCGGAATCGGCAGAGTATGGTCGGGCACCTTCTGATTTAACACACCGCCCATGATAACCGGCAGCGATAACGATGCGTCATCGAGCAGTTGTTTGAGTTGACTGGCATATTCGAGCGCCATGCCGTTATGCGTACTTAACAATAATGCATCGACCGGGCCGGCCTGCAAGGCAGCAATCAGGTCCGGCGGGTTCTGCTCGGCACCGAGATAAACAACATTGGCTTCGGCCTCGCTTAACAGTTGCGCCAGCGCGCCGGCCCCATGTTCGTGCACGTCGCTCGATGCCACCACGAATCTTTTTCCCCTGACCCGGGCACGGAAACTCTCATCGGAAAACATAGGCCTGTGTTGGTTGACAACATCCTGCGTCATGGCATACATATCCGTGGGCAGAGATTCATCAAGTTCGGCAGCGAATAATTGCTCGAATTGCTGCGGCCCCAGTTTTTTCAACACGAATAGCATCTGCAGGGGGTTACCGATATCGACACCCATGTCGGACAAACCCGCCAGCGCGTTGTCATAAACCTGCCGCCCCTGTCGACAAACGGATTCGGCAAATGCTTCAGCCGCAGTGAAATCGACATGCGGGAGCAACCTTCGCGCGCTCGCTTCAATCTGCCGCCCGAACAGCTGGGCCTCGATTATTTCATCGGCTGACGGTATTCGCAGAGCCTCGGTTACCGGTAACGGCAGCACGGCATGACCGCTCGGTGCGTGCAATTGAAGCAGAATATCCCACATCAGGTATTCGGCAGTTACGGCGCGGTTCTTCTCGAATTCAAGATCGAAGGAAATAGTGTCGCCGTAAATCATCGAGCCTACCTGCTGCTGTTGATGGATTTCATGCAATGCCAGAACCCAACCGGCGCGTTTAATCGGGTCGGTTGTCAATCCACCGATACAATGAGTCAGACGTGCACCGACAAGTTCCTCGACGATATATCGCTCCAGCATTGCCCAGGCCGCTACGCTGGAACAATCGCGGAACAACGCGCCGAACCCATCTTCGAGGTAGGAGTGCAGCATGGCCCCCTGATCACGAAATTCGGCCAGTAGAGCCATTGCCCGGTAAGTTTCGGCGACGGTCGCCTCGGCGTCGTTCCAGCCGGGCGCTTCGAAGGTAAAAAACTGGGACAGGTTACCGATCGTGGTGCAGCCGATACGCAGCGCCTGGATAGTATTTGTCACCGATGCTGGTTGCCCGATCATGAAATCCCCAAGATGCGGCTGGATCGGTGCCGCCTGTGCGAGGGCACGCCAGTCCTCCTGCTGCTCCAGCATCGGTCCGGTTTCCGCGGCCACCGCGGCACGCATCTCCGACGGCAAACCCATACGCCGGTCGAGCGCAAATCCGGCGCGATCCAGACTGAACCCACGCGCCGTCAATTGTTGGTGAATATTAGCGACAGCCGCCGTGGTAGACTCGATATCGTTCATGCCGATATGCGCGTGATACATAATCTGACCATCGCACATCGCCTGTTGCTTGTATTCCAGCTCGGATTGAACCCCGTGGATATCGAGAAAAGCTGAACGGCCGATGCTGATCTGCGCGGCCAGTTCCTGTGCGTCCCGTCGCAGCAGGTTGAAATCGGGCAAGCTGGCCCGACTGTCAGCTACCAGCTTCTCCAGCGCCTGCGGTGCCTTATGCATTTCTTTCCGCCCAAAATATTAACAAAGCATTTTGCATAAGAAACGGCTTTGCCCAATCGTTCAAGCTATTTTCCCGGCTGGTCGGACCATACAGCAAACTCGTTACCGCTTGGTTCGCTGAAGTGAAAGCGACGACCACCGGGAAACTCAAAAATCGGTTTTTCGATGTGGCCTCCGGCCCCGATGATCTTTGCCTGCGTGGCTTCCAGGTCGGCACTGTAAAATACCAGTAACGCGGCACCACTCAGGGTGCTCGAATAGAGCTCCGAACGATAGAATCCTCCATCCAGACCCTGCCCTGCAAAAGCACAGTAGTCAGGCCCGAAATCTGCAAATGTCCAATTGAAAGCCTTGCTGAAAAAAGCCTGGGTGCCCGACATATCGCATGCCGGGAATTCAACATAATTTAATTTTTCGTGCTCATTCATAATACTTCTCCTGACTTGCGCAACCATAATGCGCATACCGCGGATAACCGGCAAGCCCGGTAACAGTGCATTTTGCAAGAAGAACCGAGCGCGCGCCAGCGCTGCTGAATTAACTTTTTTAATATCTCTTACTGATGCTAGAATTGCCGTCTTTTGCAACCCACCAACCAGAGACTTCGATGAGCGATAACGATAAGCAACATTTCAAGACACGCGAAGTGCACGCGGGGGTCAGCCCGGATCCAGTTACCGGTGCGATTCTGACTCCGATCTACCAGACCACAACCTACGTACAGGAGTCAGTGGATCAGTACCTGGAGAAAGGTTACTCCTACAGTCGATCGGGCAATCCGACGGTCACCGCCCTGGAAGATCGAATCACCGCTCTCGAAGGCGGTGCCGGCAGCCTCTGTTTCGCAACCGGTATGGCCGCAACCAGCTGTACAATCATGGCCCTCGCCGGTTCCGGCAAGCACGCGATTTTTTCGGATGTCGTTTATGGTGGCACCCACCGCATATCGACCAAAGTATTGAATCGTTGGGGACTGGAATGCAGTTTTGTCGACACCTCCGATCCGGAGAATGTAAAAAGCGCCATCCGTGAAAACACTACCTTGATTTTCACCGAGTCACCGGCTAATCCCACGCTCAAGTTGACCGACATCGCCGCCGTTTCGGAAGTCGCCCAGGCAAATGGAATTCCACACGTGGTTGATAACACCTTCCTGACCCCTTATTTCCAGAGACCGTTGGAGCTCGGCGCCGACATCACCCTGCACAGCACCACCAAGTTCATGGAAGGACATAATGTCAGTGTGGGGGGATCCATTTCCGCCGCGAAAAAAGAGCATCTCGAACAGGTAATGTTCGTCAGAAACTGCCTCGGCAGTAACATGACGCCGATGGTTGCGTTCTATACATTGCAGGGTATCAAGACGATGAGCACGCGACTCGAAGCGCAGTCGGCGAATGCACTCAAGATCGCCCAGTTCCTCGAAACCCACCCGAATGTCGACCGTGTCTGCTATCCGGGACTGGAATCGTTCCCGCAAAAGGAACTCGCCGATCGACAGGCCAGCGGTCATGGCTCGATGCTCTGGTTCGAGGTTCACGGTGGTGTCGAAGCTGGCAAGAAGCTGATGGACAGCCTGCAGCTGTGGAGTCTTGCGGAAAACCTGGGGTCGGTAGAATCGCTGGTCACGCATTCGGTAACCATGACCCACGCGGACATGCCCAAGGAAGAACGTCTCGCTGCCGGTATCACGGACGGGCTGGTACGTTTGTCGGCCGGCCTGGAAACGGCTGAAGATTTGATCGCCGATCTGAAGCAGGCGCTCGACGGACTGTAGCACCCGGTTCCGATGAAAATTAGCAGCGTCGAAACCTTTGCCACCGAGTACGTAACCCTGGTGCGTTTACGTACCGACGATGGTGACGAAGGCTGGGGACAGGTATCGCCCTACAACGCTGATCTAACCGCAGAAATTGTCCACCGCCAGGTTGCCCGCCACATTCTCGGTATGGAAGCCTCAGATATCGACGCTATCACCGCCATCGTGCTCGACCGCGAGCACAAGTTCCAGGGCACCTACCTGTACCGCGCGCTTTGTGGCGTTGATACCGCGTTATGGGATATACGCGCCAGGCGTGCCGGCAAAAGCGTGCACCAGTTGCTTGGCGGGAACAGCTCTGAATTCCCGGTTTATGCCTCGAGTATGAAACGCGATATTACCCCGCAGCAGGAAGCGGAGCGAATGCTCGCCCTGCGCGAGGAATTCGGTTATCACTCGTTTAAGTTCCGCATCGCCAGTGAATGCGGGCACGACATCGATGAATGGCCCGGCAGGACCGAGGAGATCGTCAGGACCATGCGCACGACGCTCGGCGACGACGTCACCTTAATGGTCGATGCGAACAGTGGCTATACGCAGCAAAAAGCAATTGAAATCGGGCATATGCTGGCTGACTACGGTATCAGCCATTACGAGGAACCCTGCCCTTACTGGGAGCTCGAATGGACGCGCGAGGTGTCCGCCGCGCTGGATATCGATGTGACCGGCGGGGAACAGGACAACAACATGACCGTCTGGAAACAGATGATCGACAATCGCGTGGTCGATATAGTACAACCCGATATCTGTTACATGGGCGGCATTACGCGCACCTTGTGGGTAGCCGACTACGCCAGGCAGGCGGGCATGCCCTGCACCCTGCATTCTGCCAATCTAAGCCTGGTGACGTTATTTTCGATACACTTCATGGCGGCGATCGAAAATGCGGGCAAGTATGTCGAATTTTCGATCGAGGGCAGCGATTACTACCCCTGGCAGCAGAATATATTCACGCCCGGCTTCGAGGTCAAAGACGGCAACGTATCGATATCTGACCAGCCCGGCTGGGGCATCGAAATAAATCCCGAGTGGATTGCGCTCAGCGATTATCGCATTAGCTATAATGGCTCTCGATTTTAACCCTGATCGTGGTAACTGATTATGGCAATTTATAACTCCGTACTCGAACTCATCGGCAACACGCCGATCTTGAAGCTCAAGCAATTCGACACCGGCCCCTGCGACCTGTTTATCAAGATGGAATCCGAAAATCCGGGCGGTTCGATAAAGGACAGAATCGCGGTGAGCATGATCGAAGCCGCTGAAAGAGACGGTGACATCCAACCCGGCGGCACCATTATCGAGGCAACCGCAGGGAACACCGGGCTGGGTCTCGGGCTGGTAGCCGCGCAAAAGGGCTACAAGTTGATTCTGGTAATTCCGGATAAAATGAGCCCGGACAAGATTCGCCATATCCGGGCGATGGGCGTTGATGTGCGGCTGACGCGCTCAGATGTACAAAAGGGGCACCCCGAATATTACCAGGATTACGCCAAGCGTCTGGCAACCGAAATACCTAATTCATTTTTCATTGATCAGTTTTCAAATCCGAATAATCCGCTGACCCACCGGGTCGATACCGGGCCGGAAATTCTGCGTCAAATGGATGGCAAGCTTGATGCAATGGTAATCGGAGTAGGCTCTAGTGGAACTGTTACCGGTCTCGGGCAGTACTTTCATGAAAACGCACCAGGCTGCGAGATGATCGTCGCCGATCCCGAGGGTTCTATTCTTGCTGACACGATTAACAAGGGTATTACACCGCAGGCGGGTTCATGGCTGGTCGAAGGCATAGGCGAGGATTTTTTGCCACCGATCTGCGATATCAGCCTGGTGACGAAGGCTTACGCTATCAGTGACCGGGAAGCTTTCCAGACTCAGCGCGAGTTGCTGAAAAGAGAAGGCATTATCGCCGGATCGTCAACCGGCACCCTGCTTTCAGCTGCGCTGCGTTACTGTCGCGAGCAAACCACCCCGAAACGAGTGCTAACCTTTGCCTGTGATACCGGCAATAAATACCTGAACAAATCGTTTAACGACTCCTGGCTTGCGGACCAGGGTTTGCTGGAACGGAAAAGTCACGGTGATTTACGCGATTTGATCGCGCGGCCAATGGACAGTGGCGACATGGTTACCGTCACCTCCGAAGACAACCTGATTACGACCTATAAACGCATGCGCATGTTTGATGTATCGCAATTGCCTGTCGTAGATGATGGCAAAATCGTCGGTCTGATCGACGAATCCGATATTTTACTGGGAATCTACGAAGACAAGGATAATTTCCAGATGAAAGTCGAAGCGGTCATGGTCAGCAATCTGGTAACGGTGGCGCCCGATTCCAGCATCGACAAGGTTGTCGATTTGTTCAAACAGGACAAGGTAGCCATAATTGCAGACGATACTTCTTTCTATGGCCTGATCACCCAGATCGACCTGATAAATCACCTGCGCCAGACCATGCTCTGATCGCTTCAGGCGAAACCGACTCTCTCGAATAATGGCACCCTGACCGGCAGATTTGTTTACCGTCAGTCCAGCGGGCCTGCCAACGTGACCATTTTGACTTCCCCCGCAAAACATTATTAAATGACCTGGCAACTCCCCGCTTGGCTTTTGAGATTGCCTAAATCAACCAGAGATCCCCGCGATGGACATTCAACGATTGCTCACAGGCCTAAGCCTAAAAATAATAATCCAGTTTGGCGTCGTGATTACTGCAGCCATCCTGCTGGTCGCGTTCAACCTTGATCTGATCTACCCGTTTTATTTTGAAAATCAACTGACCAACACCGGAGTTGTTATCAACTCTGCAATTCTGGGCCTGCTCGTAATCGGTCTGGGCAATGTCTTTTATCACCTGTTGCGTTATCGGCGGGAAGAAAACGCAATCGCCGGTTTTGTAGATAATGTCGAGTCGATCAGGCCCGATTTAATGGAAGGCCTGCCTGCCAATTCGATTGTCGTCAGACGACAGCTGACCATGCAATCGATACAAAGAGCCAACGGTGAAATCAACCATGGCGCACTCGCAGCGATGCTCAACGCCGACGAAGCCACGCATTTCGGGCTGATTCGCTTTATCAACAATATCCTGATCCTGACCGGTGTTTTCGGCACCATAGTTTCGTTGTCGATCGCGCTGCTCGGCGCTTCTGACCTGATAGATTCGGCAAACGCCAGCCTGGGCGGCATGGGCCTGGTGATCCATGGCATGTCTACCGCGCTGTCGACAACCATCACCGCCATCGTCTCATATGTCATATTCGGCTACTTTTATACCCGCTTGAATGACGTACAGACGCATTGCCTGAGCGGTATAGAGCAGCTTACCTCGATTTATCTGCTGCCACGCTACGTTAAATCGAACGATGACATCGTCCACAGGATGGGCGATTTGGTCAAATCGGTGATCCATGCCACCAACAAACTCAAGCAAACCCAGGACACTTACCAGGATGCGGCAATGACACTGCAGCAGACAATTAACACATACGATCAGCAGATCGATCAATTAGTCGACGAGATTCACGGCATCAAGCAAATATTGCGCGAAGGATTTCGCTTACCCCTCACCGACAAAGAGAACTAGGAAGATATGAATACCGGTTTTCCATCGATTGGCGGCAGTCATGCCGGCATCGGCGGTGAAAACAGTTTCTGGCCGTCATTTACCGACATCATGATGGTGATCACGATGATTTTCCTGATGGCGACCAGTATTCTGGTGGTGCGTAACTGGCAGCTGGTTGCCGAACTGCGGGAAAGCATCGCCGCAGAGCGCATCGCCAGCCAGATGTTCGAATCAACCTCGCAGGAAAACGCAACCCTGGAAGAACGCCTCGCCAATGCCGAGCAGAGTAACTCGATCTTGCGTCTGCGCCTGTTGAAAAAAGAAGAAGAGTTCAAGCTGGCGCAAACCGCGATTCGCGAGCAGGAATTAAGCATCGCCTCGCTGGAATTGCAAAATACCGATCTGCAGTCCTCGTTACAACAAACCCGCTCACGACTGGACAGTGCAAATCTTGAAATCGACGCCGCCAGCGCCGAGGCCGAGGAACTATCCCGTCAAATTGCCCGCCTCAGACAGCAGCTGACGCAACAGCTACAGGAGAACGAACAATCGAAAACTGAGCTGAGCACCGCGCGCGAGCAGATCGAAAGCCTTACGCAATCAGGTAAAAAGCAGCAACAGGACATCATTCAGTTGACGCAGGAGAAATCACTGCTAAACCAGGAAATCGAATCCTACAACCAGCAACTGCTCACGCTCAAGGGTGATTATGAGACGGTCAAATCCAAGTACGAGGAGTTGATCAAACCAGCACGCAGCGCCAAAGGGAAGTACATCGCGGAAGTCTATTACGTCAAGGGCCAGGCCGGTAACGTGATTCGTTATCGCCAGCCTGGAGATAAAGAATTCAGTACGCTTAACCTGGCTGAAGTTGAGCAACGCCTGACACAATTAAAAAACGAACACGGCAAAAACCTTTACGTGAAGATAATTATCCCGGAGGACAGCGGGTTGACCTACAACGAAGCCTGGGAATTCATGCGCGGCCTGTTGGTCAAGTACGACTATTATTATCAGTAGTAGTTTTGATCGCGCACCTCAACTGCTACAATCCCGTACATGTCCCCGTGGCACAACTGGATAGCGCGACGCCCTCCTAAGGCGTAGGTTGCCCGTTCGAACCGGGCCGGGGACACCAATCAAATCAACGGCTAAACTCAACTCACATCTGTTAACTGAACATCTCATCGAACTTTTTTGTGGGATGTTGAAAGATCAGGTCAAGCACCCCTGATGCCGGCACCCTATAGCATCAAAGTTGATTTCACCGTTGGCCAGGCCCGGCACCCATATATTCGCCAGGAATGATTGTTAGATGGGTCGATTGGGCGCCCGCCTGCCCGGGTCAGAAAGAGACCCGCGCAGCAATACTGAAAGACAATTCCCACCTGATTAGCGATTGACGCGTTTAAACAGGCAGTATATGTAAGGTACCCTATACAGGGTACAGCCGAGGAATAGCAAAATGAAACTGAAAATATTAACTTTCATCACAATTCTAATACTCGCCTTTTCAGCCCAGGCCAATGACGATGATCTGGCTCCATCATGCTCGAAACCATACAAACCAGATCAATTTAACACGCAAGCGGAGCTGGATAAATACAACACCGACGTCCAGCAGTATCAAAGATGTCTTTACGATTTTGTCACCGAACAGGAGGAGGCGATACAAAGGCATCAACGTGCTGCAAACAATGCAATTGATGAATGGAACAGTTTTGTCAGGCAGGAACTTAACTAATACAGCAAGTATCGCATGGAAAAATGAAACCCGGAATTCTGCTTTTCCTGGCTGCAATGCCGATCCCTGCTATCCATCCCGCTAATACAAGTTATTTTTTCGGGAAAATGGATTGCCCGGGTGTAAAACCGAATCACTTAAAACTGGGATATTTGTAACAGTTACCCGGCAGGTGTACATGCACTAACCACTGGACTGCTTGAATCGTTTCGTCGTTGTCGGCGAATGCCCCCCGCGTCCGCAAGGCTTAATGAAAATCCAGACATAGATCGATGTCTGCATTGACTTTTACTTAAAACTTCATAAAATACATCACGAAACCAATATAACTCATTAAATTTAAATGACTTATCCATTTGGTTTATGGGATAAACGGGGAGGCTTCAGCAAATGTCTTATGCTAGCAATATGATCGATCGCCGCACTTCCACGCGTGATCAGCGTCTTCCTGGAGACCGGCGTTCTGGCGTTCTACCTAACCTGTCCGATCAATCGCGTCGAATCACTGTGACCGATCGGCGTAGCAGGTTTGTCGACCGGCGCATGCAAGAACGCCTGCCTAAACAAGATTGAACCCTCATTTTTCACAGCTTAAATTGGAGCGAAGATGAGCAAACGGCGAGTACCTCCGGAGCGTAGCTGGCTAAGGCAGTATCTTCGGGTGCAACTGAAAGTGACCGTACCACTGGGTACAGACGACGATGAGTGGCAGCGAATCTGCGATGATATCCCTGCCGGGGACTGGGTACAGATGAAGGACGCCTGGCGTCAGCATCGACACAACGAAAAGCCCCGCTACACGCGATACATCAATGCCTCTAACGAAGAAAACAGAAGACTCGGATTCTTCTGGAAACGCCTGATTGCGCAGGGTTTTATCACCGAAGAAGACGCCTTACTGCTTGCCGAGCATTTCTTCCATGGCTCGGGTGGGTATAGTGACGACACGGCAAAAGACATGGTCCGGAAAATTTTGAGCGGAGTTGCCGACCGGTACAGGACTAAAGCAACTGTGGTCCGGGCTAACCTGAGCCCGGTTGATGCGGAGATGTAAGGTTTAATAGTTGCGTTTCGTGTGTCTCTGGTCGGCTGAAGATTAAAACTGGCCGAATCTCGATTGGGCTCTGCTATTGAAAAACCAGCCCGCTGCCTGGCCTCAACAGGCCTGGAAAATAAACAAGCTTTTAATACTTGCATTGACCTGGTGGTCAACTGTACGAGATGCAGGGACCCTGAAATTGACTATAAGAAGACACCCAACCTGGTCCGCGTACGTTTTTAAACAATGAAACTTAACATATCGGCTTGCATCGTCATCGCGGCAATCTTTGCCGGCAGCCCCGCGAACGCGGGATTTTTTACCGGAGAGAAACTACTGCCCTTGTGTGAAAGTGGATCAGCATCGAAAAAGCGTGCTTGCGAAATGTATCTGGTAGGCATAGCCGATGCGCATGATGGCTTGAAACGGTTAGGCGGTTTAAATGGAGAATATTTCTGCCTTTCCAAAGGTGTGTCACTCCCGCAGATTCAGAAGATCTTCAATGAATACGCCAATGAAAACCCACAGTACTTAAAACTCCCTGCAAGCCGTCTGGTTATCGGGGCATTCGCCAGGGCATTTCCCTGCAAGTAAAAGCAAGCTCTCCAACCGACAGTTGAAATACCTCGAGTCTGATTAGCGATTGGCGCTCCGGGATAAGCGCTTTCTGCCGCTCAACACGTATAACGTGCATAGAATTCCACTTTAGATGCGACCTGGCGCGCGCGGCAATACTGATAAAGGGCTTGAGCTCGATGACTGACGATAAATTCACAGATCTTTTAAGACAGGCACTGGACGAAGCTGTAAAAACGGTTGAGGCAGAAGCCACTAAAAAAATAGCAGCCGATAGCAGGCTTGCTGCTGATATCGAGAAGATGAAGCCCCTGCTAAAACTGCTTAATTGCCTGAAAGCCGAGCTGGGCGAGGTCGAAGGACTCAGGATCATTCCCTATACCAATGGTGATGGGGTCGCGATAACGACTGAAATATACCCCGAGTGGTTCTACGGATATGTTAAGCACTACGGCAATTCGGGCTATAAATACTATGAAGAAGGGTCAAGTCCGGACGACGGATTCTACTTTTACTCGGAATCGGCCACTGAAATCATTGCTAAAGTGATCGATC